>CATJCP010000393.1 GCA_949737515.1 uncultured Oscillospiraceae bacterium
ACATTTTACCCCAGCATCCAGCTTTGACTTAATTACAACCTCTTTTAGCCGCTGGATATCCACTCGGTCGCCCTTCCGGTAGATTTCCCGGTTCATGATACAGTCAAGCAGCGATTCCTTCGCCGAGTCCGTTTCCTCCAGCGTGGGAATGTCCGGCTGGCCTGTTTCAAAGGATGTGCCTTTGCCATCGTATTTGTCAATTTTACACAGAACCGGCTCCAGCCAATCGCTTTGGGTGATGGATGCAACGCCTCTTTCCAGCTTGCCAAGCTCAATGATCTGGTTGTCGTTGAGCCCCGCCGCTTTCCCCACCAGCTCCCGGTCGGAGAAGTCCGGCAGGCGCAGGATGATCTTGGTGTTGGTGTTGCGTATCACCGACATGTCCAGCAGCCCTGGCGACTGGTCCGCAATGACAAACCCCTCCCCATAGGTGCGCATCTCCGCGATGGAATTGGCCAGCATCTCCACCGACTTCCCAAGGAGGTTCGCCCCTTCGGTGGTCTGCTCCGTCGAGGTCCGCTTCAGCAGGTTGTGGGCCTCCTCCAGAACCGTCACATGGCGCAGCTTTTCATTGGGCTGGCAGCTCTGCATCCGGTATTCCTGGAGCTTCAGCACCAGCAGGCCCATGATCAGCGACTTGGTTTCCGACGAGCCAACGCGGCTTAAATCCACAATCACATTCCGGTCAAACAGGTATTCATCGGGGATATCGTTGGAGGTGAAGATCAGGCCGTTGATGCCGTTGGTCAGCGAACGGATCCTTGTCACCAGCGCGCCGGTGTAGTCCCCCTTGTTGTCGCTGGAGTATTCGCTTTCGCTCAGGACAATCCTGATCTGCTTCAGCACGTCCCCAAAGGTGGGGTACAGGCGGCTGTCGTATTTATTCTGGGAGGTATTCAGGTTCCAGCCCGCCGCCTCGTAGGCCCGCTCAATGGAATCCTTTAAAATGGCGGGCATGGCGGCGTACATGGGCCAGCAGACATTGAATATCTCCACCAGCCGGTCCAGGTGCTCCAGAATGTGGACATTGTCCGGGAAGCGGAAGGGGTTGATGTGCAGCATGTGGGTATCCTTCAGGTTGGGGTTGGTGCCGTATACGGCGATGTTTCTTTTATCCGCCCTTAATGCTGTCTTATACTCCCCTTTGGCGGGTTCCACCACCAGGAATTTGATATTGCTTTGCTGTAAGGTTCCCAAAAGCGTGTATATGGTATTTGATTTCCCGGAACCGGTAGAGCCTGTAATAAACGTATGCTTTGTCAGCTCCTCTTTGGAAAGGCGTATCCGCTGGGATTTTACGGTCTCGTGCATATGATAGCCATAACCAATATCCAAATCCGCCTTTGCCGGAATCAGGGTATGGGGTTCCCTGCCAAATTGGGTACACTCCAAAACAGGAAGCCCCTGCAGGGATTTGCGGGGAAAGGCAATGACATGGGACAGCTCCGCTGTTCCAACATAGGTGGTAGGGGTGACCAGCATGGAATCGTCATCCGTCACAAAAATTGGATGGGTAAAATGGCTTACATATTTCTTGATCTCCGAAAAGGGGGAAGCCTGATTTTCCCCTGTATATGACCATTCCTGAATGGCGGAGGGTTCAATATAGGATTCCTTCCCCTGGGTAATGGCGCGCAGGGAGTTGGCCACATTTTTACTGGTTTTTCCATACTTGGAAAATACATAGGTCGAAAATTTCCATAGCCCTGTCGCCTGGCTTTCGTTAAGCCGCTTCATGGTTTTTTCCAGCTTTTCCAGCAGGTTGGTAATCATGTAGGACTTATAGGTGTAAGTGGTATTTTCAGATTTGCCTATGGATACGCTGCTGCTGGTTCCTTTTGTATCGGTGGTTCCATTGGAAACCGTTTTGGTTGTGCCCCAGCTATATCCGTATCCGGCGGATAACCCAACGCTGACATTTAGGAGTGTTGTTAAAGCTTTGGCGGCGGTTCTGGCTATAGAGCCACCTATACTTGCCTGTATAGGACTGTGGCTTCCACCAAAACTGAGTCCTGCATTTGCACCAACTGTATTAGCCGTCGAACTCATATCCGAGCGACCCCCACCGATACTTCCGTTGATTCCAATATTGATGGAATGGGTTTTCATCACTGAATCACTGGTGCTCTTGGTATTGGAGATAGAGGAGGTTTCGCCAGTGGTCTGTGTATCATTTTTCCCCATTTGAAATTGATACTCCAAAAAGGGATGGATCGCCGTTGCCATGTCTTCAAAACCGGATAAAATCTCCCGTACATCCGCTTGGGGGAGCGATTCCGCCAAGAAAACAACCGAATAACTTTCATCATCCCTTTGCGGGACAATCCCGTTGAGCAGCTTGTCCAGCCCCTGCGTTATGTAGTCCTCTGAATACTCCGATGGGGTATTGGCGAGTACGGCAACAGAGTTATCTTCAGAAAAGGAGAAAAGCTCTTCCATTTCCTCCACCTTTAAAACAGCGGTATGGGTCCCGGGGAAATTCCCCTTTAAAGATTCCTTCATCAGATCAATATTGTTTTTGCTGTCCTCGTTCCGGGAAAGCCCCTCGTTCTTTACCACAAAGTACATCTGCGTATCATAGGGCGTTCGCTTAATGACAAGCCCCACTGTATGGTCACCGTCTGCGAAGGTGCTTAGTACATTTTTGAAGCACTCTCCCGGCTTTTCCTCCCGGTCCATCACCCATCTGTCTACCCGCAATGCGCGGATATTGCTCAGGTAGTCAATGACCCCCTGCGCATTGTACTTTTCGTCAAAGTACAAAACGCCATAGTCGGCAGAAAGCCTGGAAAGGTATGCTTTGTCCAAGGTATAGGAAATTTTGCCCAGGTTGTCCAGTAAAACTTTATCGTCTGGTTTCACAAGTAAACACCTCTTTGTCCTCTTAACCTCTGTTTGTCAAAACCACCAAAACGCCTGCGATCACCGCAATAATGATAATGATTGAGCCAATGATAACGCGTTTTATGATTTTGCTGCTCTCCTTTTTCTTGGAAACAAACTCTGCAACCTCGTCCAAATACAGCAGATAGTCCTCGTTAAATCCTTCCGCAACCACCGCATAGGTAAGCAGTTCCAGGTATGCGGCGTCCCATTGCTCCTTGGGAACCTTCTTTTCATATGCCTGCCCAAAAAAAGCTGCCTGGATATCCTTATTCTTCATAAGGAACCGTATATCTGCCCCGGTTAGGACACGTTTTTGGATATCCATGGCAATCTTTTCCCGTTCCACCCGCCCATTGCGGATATACTGCTGAATATCAAGCATTGGTAGATTCCATCTCCTTCCAAATAAGGCTGTTAAGCCGCTCCTGGCTCTCAGAAAGCGATGTTGCAGCGTCAGAAATAATTTGCCCCAGCTTCAGCATAGCGTCTCTGTCCTCTTTCATTGCCTTTACATTTAATGAGAATTCATCCAAATTACTCTTGAAGCGATCCTGCACTGCTTCAATTACCTTATTGAAAGCATCCTGATAATCTTTTCTGAATACATCAGCCATCTCTCCGGCAAGGTTCATAAGGCTTGTTCGTACATCTTCAAAAAAACCGTCCTCGTCAAAGTATTCAGATTTAAAGAAAAGTATCCCCTTGGTTTTGCAATAAAGCTCATATTTTGCCCCAAAATCCGGAAGCTCAGAGGTTGAAATTCGAGGAGCAGGAATGTTTTCTACAAACCGCTTGGCAGAAGCGCCGAGATTCCCGTTGCGGCGGATGATCTCTTGCACAGAGGAAATAAACTGGTCTCTTTGCTGCTCCAATATTTTTTTCCGGTTTGCCAAAAAATCAGACTTAAAATCCACTATAGTTTGTAAAACGACAGTTCTGATATCGTTTTTGTCATTACGGTTCACTTTAACTTTATTTCCGAAAAAACTACGTGTTAATTCCCCTTCTACCTTCTTTGAAGCAGTGCTAATAAAGCTATTCAAAGAAGACGGATTGATTCCCAGCTGCATTTGAATTGACTCTGGAATCTTGTCCCTATCGCCAATTTTTGTCTTTTTGCTTTTTTCCTCTATCTCTCCCTTAATACTATTTTCCAGCTCTTGGATATCTTTATTGTAAGCCTTAATTGCGTTTTCGTTGGTGTCACGAAGCGTTCTTGTACGAGTATTGAAGGTGTTTAGAACCGTTTCCACACTCTTGATGATGGCATACGCCTTTACTGCCGAAGCATATTTTTCCCCATATTGCAGGATTTCGCTTTTCAATGCGTAAAGGCCAGAACAAACTTCTAATGCTTTTATCTCATTATCCTCGTCCTGTGCTTTTTGTAACGCTTCTTCACAACGCTTCTTCAGTTGTTCGGTTGCATATTCCGAAGTTGCGCTCTGGTCTTGCTTGTAGCAATGACCATCTTCTTCATCGTTCACTAAATTACGGATTCCTTTTTTGAAATCTTTTAGCTCTCGTTCTGATGCTACTTTATTTTTTACAGCCATAGCTGCATATGCGAATTTTGCCGAAGTAAAAAATAATTTTTTATTTCTTAATTGAATACAAATTCCATTTTCAGCTTTGAGTTCTCCCTTTTGAAGTTCGATTCTTTCTGTATCAGATATTCCATCTGCCTTGTTAATGACAAAAAGGGAGCGGTTGATATCAATACTGGTCTTAGTACTGTTCTTTTCCGCCTCCTGGAGGTAATTCAATAAAGTGTGGTTTCCTGTCCCCTCAAGCCCGTCCGGCTTGGCAACAAAAATAAGGATAGACTGCGTCTGCTCATTCAGGGCGTCCAGCAAAACATCCTGATGTTCCTGATAGTTGCTGTCCGTTCCAGGAGTATCATAAATCATAAACTGGACTTTTTCATTGTCCAGCACAACAGGAAAACATACGTCAATCTGGGAAGAAACTTCTGAACGCCCATTTAAGTCAGATAAAATTTCCAATATCTGCTCATGTACCTGCTTCCCTTTGCAATGGTTGAGCACCTGTTGTATGTCAGTCCTGATGGGGCTTTCGGAGGGGCCTTTTGAAAATTCAAAGGACCCTGTCTGGGGGTTCCATTCCAACTCCGAAGGTATTTTCGAAATGTCAAAGATGATTTTTTTGCTTTCCCCTTCTTTGGGGCTGAAAATCCGGAACATTTTGGCGGTTTCTGACTTAATGGATTCAGGAAGGATCCGATACCCCAATAAGGCGTTAATCAAAGCGGATTTTCCCGCGCTGTAAACCCCTGTAAAGCACAAGCTGACGCGGTTATCACCCAGGATGTTGATTTTTTCCCGAATATCGCTGATTGCTTCATTGAGCTGTGTTCTGAATTTATCTACACTTCCGCGTACACTTTCATTTTTTTGAGGAACTTCAGCCAACCTGGGCCTATACCTTTCCAGGGCCCGGATCGAATCTTCGCCATGCTTCTTTACCTGTTCAAACGCAATCCCCATATCCGGCAGCTCGGCCAAAAGGGTTGGCTCGATTTTACAGCGTCCCTTTGGGTCTTCATTGTAATATTCCACCATGCGCACAAAGTCCTCATAGTCCGTTTTAGTTGTAATAACCTGCACCTCAACGGTCTTCAAACCGTCGAAGGCCTGTCCAATATCTTCAAAAAATTCGTTGCCGTAATCCTGAAGGACAAACTGGCCCTTCTGCTTCATATAGGTTGTAAGCCGGCTGTCATCCCGAATCGCTATCTCCTTGTCGTTCTGGAAACGGCGGAACGAAACCTCCTTTTTGGCGGGATGGTACTTCATCTGCAGTATTTGCCTGTTTTTCACTTTGTTTTCCCCCAATCGTTATTTGTTGTTGATTTCCTGAACCATTTCCATTATGGTATTGACAATTAAGAGGATATCCACAACAATAAACGGCAGTTTAAACCATTTGCTCTTCTTTTCTAAATTCAGAAACAAAATGCTGAACGACAAGAAAGTAAGCAGGATATTTTCCCGTTTTAGCTGGTCAACTCTTTGCTCGATGTCCATCAGGCGTAAACCTTCCCTTCCCCGCATAGCGGAATTTTAATGTCTAAGCTGCAACTGCGCTTCAGCATCTCCCTGTCCCGCAGCCTTGGCATACCATTCAAAATCTCTTTCTGCTCCTACGTCTGCCATTTTTACATACCCTCCACATGTCAAAAAGAATAAGAACTATAAACCTAGTCTGTTCCTGCCGACTTTTTTCGACATTCACAATTCATTACCATTATATGCATTTGTAATTTATTTTTCAACATGCTATAATTATTTTGTGCAGCATTGAACCTCCAAGGCCTACCCCTTGTATATCTCCCCCATAGCCGCAATCTCTTTTCTCATCTCCTCCACAAACTCCTCTGGTTCGACCACCTTCACCCATTTCCCCTGGCTCAGCAGCCACATTTTAATCCCATCCCCATATACCTCAGCCTCTAACAGGTACTTCTTCCCCTCCCGCTCGATGACCTTGGCGGTGGGGAGCTTGTCCAGCACGGCCTGCACCGAAGGGCCGGTGAACTCAAAGCGGATATTCCGCAGCTTTCCGGGCCACATGAACAGGCTGCGTTTGCGCAGCATCCCCTCGTCAAATTCGTGGGCAGCGTCCGCCGTGAATGTTGTCTGCCTGTGCTCTGTGATGTGCTTGATCCGGTCCACGCGGAAGTAAATGGGCTTGTCCGGGTCCCGGTCGGTGATGTATGCGATCAGATAGAAGTAGTGGTCCGCGAACATCAGGGACGCGGGGCGCAGGCGGTAGGTCTTCCAGGCCCGGTCCATGCGGTAGTATTCTATGGAGATCTCCCGCCTTTGGACGATGCAGTTGGACAGCTTCCACATCATCTCCTGGACACTTTCGCAGTCGTGCTTGATTTCAGCGTATTGGGCTACCTCCCTGCGGATCAGCTCGTTGAGCTTGGGGCGGTCCTGGGGGGTGGTAAACCGTTTCAGGCTTTCGATCATGGACATCATTTCCTCCTTGGAAAAGGCCCTGACCCCTATCATCACCTTTACCAGGGAAAACAGCTGCTGGTTGGTCAGGAACCCGTCCATGGAAAGGCGGTAGCATTTCTCCTGGCTGGAGTATTTTAGCTCCGTGTTCCCCACCAGATCCCGCTGGTTGGAGAGGAACGCCTTCAGATCGCTGATATCCCGCCCGATGCTTTTGGTGGAAACCTGGTACTCCTCCGCCAGCTTCTGCACAGAGATGCTTTCCCCCCGCAGCCCACGGAAAAAAATTTCCAAAATTCTTTCCTGTTTCAAACTATCCATCCAATGCCTCCATTTTATGACGATTGCTGTCTTTTTCGCGTATATTATAGCATATATAGATGGACAAACGGGTGTCTCAGTAAAAAATTATGTGTTTTTTCCCGATCCCCCAAAACGGCTGTAATTATTATATCGCGCATTGTGGATTTGTGTCAACAATACACCATTAAAAAACTTTTTTGTTGTGGATATGATGGAATGGAAAGGTGAGGTATGATGGCAACAGGCAGCGAATCTCATAGCTGAAATGCAGGACCTGTCAACGGGGACGCCTTGCCTGTCATTTCATGAGGGAAGGTGAGGGAAGACTGTGGCGGACAGTGAACGGTTCCTGACAGAGATGGGGAAAAGGATTTCAGAACGCCGGAGGAAGATGGGGCTTACCCAGGAGGCGCTGGCTGAAAAGGGCGATATGACAACGCAGTTTGTCTCCTACGCCGAGTCCGGGAAGCGGGCCATGCGGCCGGAGAATCTGCTGAAGATATCCTCCGCCCTGGGCGTCAGTGCAGATTACCTGCTGACCGGGGATACCATTGATAAGGATATCCTGCTTTTGTCGGATAAGATGCGTTCCCTCACGCCGTCCCAGCTGCGGATTGTGGAGAATATTGTTGACGAATGTATCAGGCTGTTTCAGGCGGATTGAGCGCCGCAGTCTATACTTGTCCTGCTCGCCTGGCGATGAAATGGGAATTTTATTTCAGATGAAATGGGATTTTATTTCATAAATCAGCCGCGCAGTAATTGACGGATGTTCAATTACTGCGCGGCTTGTGGTTTCAGTATTTGTTTTTTTGCGGCATGGGTTGGGGCAGGCCGCCTCTATGAACCCATCAAATCCCTTTCAATGTACCTCATTCGCCAAGGGAAAAGGTGACCGAAACATTCCCGCTCCCCAGAACATCCAGCAGCGCTTCTCTTGTGGCGTCTCCGATTTTCCCGATGGGGGTGAAGTTCCAGGAGTTGATATCGTAGTAGATGACAAGAGAGCTCCCTTGATAGAGGATGATGTCCCCAGGGCCGGTGGTGATCTGCCGGTCGTTTCGAGGGAGGCTCTGGCCGATGGGCCCCACCTTTTCCATATCGCCGTAGTCGCTCATCTGGATGGTGAGGGGGCCCTGGGCAAGCAGCTCCTTCAAAGCCTGGGCCGAGGAATTGTCTGTCAATTCCGCATAAAGGGTTTCATTCCCCACTTGAATTTTCATGGTGTTTTCTGTATCTCCTTCCCTTTCCTCCTGTTTGGGGGCAGCGCTGCCGGTTTCTGCCGGGCCTGCGGTAATTTGCAGGATCCCCGAAAGGTTTGGAATATGCTCGGCCCCGGAGACCGCCTCCCCCAACCCATACAAACCGCTGCCGGAACTGAAGTCCCCGTAGAACATCACCACGTCTCCCCAGGGCTCATAGTAGGCAAGCACGCCTTCTCCGCCTTCCGCTATGGGCGCGTCGGCACAGTCCAGTTTGTCCGGTGGGTAGAAGATTTTTTCGTTGCTGCTGAAATTTTCTACCTCCAGTTCCAGCGGAAGCTGCTCATAAAGGGCGTTTGCCGCCGCGCTGTCGTTTAGGGCAAAGACCATTGTCCGCTCCCCATTTTGGACGACCATCTGCTTTGCCGTGTTTTCAGCAGGAGCCGGTTCCGGCACTACCGGGGCAGAGGTTTCTGAAAGGGAAGCAGGGAGCGTCTCTTCCGCCGCCGACGCCAGGGACTGGGGTGCTGGGGCATTCTCGCTCCTTGAGGCAGAGGGCAGGCTGGAGGAAGGCTGGCCGCCGCAGCCTCCCATCAGGGCCAGGCTGAGCAGCGCCGAAATGAATATCTGTTTCATGGTATCTCTCCTTTTCTATCATGGGCCAGATAGACCGGTGGACTGTTTTTATTTTAATTCCCGCTGCGCGTTATGTCCAATACCTACTTTTTATATATCATTATGCTTTTAGGGCATTAAAAAGGCGGATAGGATGCTGGCACATCCTACCCGCCCTTTCGATTTCTTTAAATTCTTTGCTGCCGGTATAGCTCCTCAATATGCTCCAAAAACCGCTGCACCGCCGGCTGAAAGACCTGCAGCTTCTTCCACACCAGCACCGACCGCATAGTCAGTTCCGGCGAGAAGGGGACAAAGGCCAGCTCCTGCCGGGCGTAATTTTGGTGGGCCCCTTTGATGCCCACGGCCACCCCCAGCCCGGCCTCCACCAAAAGGCGGACATTGGCCCCTAGGTTGAAGGTGGAAAAGAGGTTCAGCTTCTCCACCTCAACCCCCATCCACCGGGCGATGAGCTGCTGCACCTCCGGACGGCGGCTGAGAATCAAAGGGCGGTCCCGGAGATCTTCCGGGCTTACCCACTCTTTTGCCGCCAGGGGATCGTCGCTGCGCATCGAGACGCCCCAGTGATCCATTTGGCGCAGCGGGAAATACTCGTATTTATCCAAGCTCACCGGTTCAAAAAGCAGGGCGGCGTCCAGCAGCCCCCGGTCCAGCCGCTCCCGCAGCTGGTCGGCGTTGCCGGTGTAGAGGTCAAAGCGCACCAAGGGGTATTTCCGGTGGAAGGAGGAGAGAATCTCCGGCAGGACTTGGGCCGAGGCGGATTCCCCGCTGCCGATGGAGACAGTGCCAGTCAGTTCTTGGCTCTGGGTGAGAAACTCCTGCTCGGTCTTGTCCGCCAGCTCCACCAGCTCCTCCGCCCGGCGGCGCAGCAGCATCCCCTGCTCGGTGAGGGCGACCCCCCGGCCACGGGTGAACAGCTGGGCCCCCAGCTCCTCCTCCAGTTGGGCCAGCTGCCGGCTGAGGGTGGGCTGGGTAATGTGCAGGATCTCCGCCGCGCGGGAGATATTTTCCTCCCGGACTACGGTGAGAAAGTAGCGCAGGACCCGGAGCTCCATAAAATTCTCTCCTTCCGCTGATTTCTTGTGCTTTTAGTATAGCAGAAGGGAGACGGAAGGGTCAACCCTCCGCCGCCTTGTTCACGCAGGCAATGGCGTTGAGGCTCCGGGGATAGCCCACATAGGGCAGGCACTGAAGCACCACCCGGATGAGGCAGTCTTTGCCATTGCCCACATTCATATTTCCCTTGGCGTGGGCTGTGAGTTGGGGCTCACAGCCGCCCTGGGCCAGAAGGAAGCAGAAGGTGATCAGTTCCCGCTGGCGCAGGTCCAACCCGCCGCGGGTGTAGTAATCTCCGAAGCAGTTGGCGGCAAGCCAGCGGTTTACCGGCCCGGCCTTCCAGGCTTCCTTCATGTGGGGACCAAAGATGGCGGCCTGGGCCTCCGCGCCTTTTTCCAGGCGGTTTTCCATCGTGGTGGTGGACTGCCCCGGCAGGGGCAGGGAAACGCCCTGTGCGGTCAACACCTCGTTGGCAGCGGTGAGAAAGGGCCGCACCCGGCCATATCCCAAGTAGTCGGTGCCCTGGTAGACCACTTCCTTGACCATTACTGGGGTGAGGCCGCTGTCCAGGGCCTTGGGCAGCAGCTCCCGGAAAGCGTCGATCCCTTGACAACCCATGAGGGCGGCAAGGATGGCAAGCCATCGGTCGGGCTCTGGCAGCTGCTGGCCAGGCTCGTTGGGAACCTCGTCAAAGGCGAAATGTCGGAAGCCTTCGGTAAATTCGGGGTCGGTTTTGGTAAAGTCCATTTTGTTTCCCTCCTTCGTGGTCTGGGTTCTTGTCAGTCCGCTAGCCCAATGCTGCTGAGCCACTGGCTCACCGTCTCACTGCTGCCAGACCCCCGCAGGGAAAGCCCCTCGGTGACAGTGGCGTCTGGCTCCATCTCCCGCAGGCGGGAGAGCGCGCTTCCAAAGCCGCTGCCGCCGCTGGTGACAAAGGGGGCTATTGTCTTGCCGGAAAGGTCATAGCTGTCTAAAAAGGTGCAAACTACCATGGGCATATCGCTCCACCAGCAGGGCCAGCCCAGGTAGATGGTGTCATACTGGGAAATATCCTCCACACTGCCGGTGATGGCGGGGCGGGCGTTGGCATCCAGCTCCCGCTGGGCGACGTCCAACAGGGTGTTGTAGTCACTGGTATAGGCTTCGGTGGGGACGATCTCAAACACATCCGCCCCGGTCTGGGAAACGATTTCATTGGCGGCCCCCTGGGTGGTGCCGGTGTGGGAAAAGTAGACCACCAGGGCTTTGGAGCCGGTCTCCGACCGCTGGGGCTCGGCCTCGGACACGGAAGGCTCCGGCAGCAAAACGCTTTCCGGCTGGCTGGAGGTTTCTTCGCTGGATGTGCTTTCAGGGGCACTGGAAGAAGGTTCAGACTTACTTTCCGGTGTACCTGCCGAGCTGCTCTGGGGAGCGGAAGAGGTTTCGCTGCTTTGGGGTGCCGGGCTGCTGTCCGACGCAGGCACACTGCCAGAAGCCGGGGAGGACTCGCAGGCCGCCAGGGAAAGGGTCAAAACAAAGATGGTCAAAATTGTAAACAGTCGTTTCATAAAAATCTCTCCTTATTATCGAAAAATTTAACGCTGGCCCTGCTGGGCCCTTTGTATCTCATACCGGAGGTAGTCCAACCGGCTCAGCTGCTGTTCCCTGAAGTGAATCTCATCCAGGATGGTTCTCCGCTGCCGGTTCAGCATCCGCATCCGCTCTTCGTCGGTGGACTGTTCAGAGAGGAGCAGCCGCATATACTCTTCTACCTCGCCGCTGGTAAAGCCGACGTCGTGAAGGGTCATGATGGTGCCCAGCCGTTCCAAGTCCTGTTCATCGTACTGCCAGGCCCCCATGACCTTTTTCACCGCCCCGCACAGCCCCCAGCTCTCATATTCCTGTAAAATAGGCAGGGGAATGCAGTAGCGTTTGCTTGCCTCGTGGATGGTCAAGTCTGTCACCTCCTGTTCCAAACGGGGTGTCTTTATTTTCATTGTAAAGCCGGAAAACGAAAATGTCCAATGCTTCTATCTTATCTTTTGTCATGCCTAAAATCTATATTTCCCTCAAGACAGGCTGCCGAGAATTATACCTGGTTTGCATAATTATTTATAAAACATAAGCATTGGACATATAGAAGGATTTTCTTTACAATAAAAACAAGGATCCCCACTTTTCAAAAGAAACGGAGCGAACCCGATGAAAACATGGACTGCCTCATTGCTGGCCCTTTGTCTGGCGGCATCCCTAACCGCCTGCGGGAGCCAACCAGCGCCTTCCTCTTCCATCCTGAACCCGGTCTCTCCTATCACTCAAACTCAAGAACCGGCGTCCGCCGGGGAGGAACCGCTGTCCCAGTCGCCGGAGACCACCATCCCGGAGCCCTCCCTTCCCGCCGGGAAGCCGGCGGCAGGGGAAGCGTCCCGCATTCTTATCGCCTACTTTACCTGGGCGGAAAATACTCAGGTAGAGGACCCCTCCCTAGTGGATGTGGACGCCGTTACCTCCGCCAGCGTCCTCCTCCCCGGCAACGTGGGGCTGATGGCCCAGTGGATCCAGGAGGAGACCGGTGGGGACACCTTCTCCATCCTCACGGCTGAGCCCTACTCCAGCGACTACGACGAATGCCTGGACCGGGCCATCCGGGAGCATGACGATGGGCTTTATCCCGCCCTCACTGCCAAGGTGGAAAATATGGAGGACTACGACATTGTGTTTCTGGGCTTCCCCAACTGGTGGTACTCCTGCCCCATGGCCATCCTCACCTTTATTCAGGACAACGACCTGTCCGGCAAGACCATCGTCCCCTTTGCCTCCCACGGCACTGGGGGCTTTGCCGCCAGCCTGCAGGATATTGGCGCAGCGTTGCCGGAGGGCTGCACCGTATTGCAGGAATTTGGGGCCTACCGCCCGGAGGTCAAAGAGTCCCAGCCCGCCCTGCTGGAGTGGCTCCGGGGGCTGGGACTTGACTACGAAAGGGAGGGGGAAAACCAATGACCAAACGCATTGTTGACATTGCTATGGCCGTCCTATTCCTGGCCCAGATGGCCTACCACCTGGAGGGGAATACCCTCCACGAATGGCTGGGGACTGCGCTGGTGATTTTATTCCTGCTGCACCAGTTTCTCAATCGGGGCTGGTACAAGAATCTTTTTCGGGGAAAGTATCCCCCTGCTCGTGTCCTGATGACCGCCGTTGACCTTCTTCTTTTGGGGATGATGCTGGGGGCAGCGGCAGGTGGCGTCATGCTCTCCCGGCGGGTGTTCGGCTTTCTGGGTCTTCGCGCCGGGATGCTGGGCCGCAGGCTCCACATGGTCTGCACCGCTTGGGTCTACCTGCTGATGGCGATCCATCTGGGACTTCACTGGGGAATGGTGCTGCGGAAGGTGAAGCTCCCCCCTCTCCCTGGTCGGATATCAGCGGCAGTGGTTTCTCTGTATGGGGCCTACGCCCTGTTCTCCCGCCAGCTGCCGGACCGGATGTTCCTACGGATGGAGTACGCTTTCTTCGATTATGAGGAACCGGCAATCTTCTTTTTTGGGGACTATCTGGCGATTCTGGTACTGTTCGCGGCAGGGGGATACTACCTGACCCGGCTGCTGCAAAAGAGGGGAAGGGGGAGACAATGAAAAAGCTGCTCTGGACCTGGGCCACATCGACCATGGCGCCGCCGAGACTGCAGGGTGGCTGAATGGGTGGAAAATTCACGACTAAAAAAAGGAAGGGGCGGCGTGACCGAAGTCATGCCGCCCCTTGAAAACACACGGTTTTCAGGCTTTTGCCTAATATTGTTTTACGACCACCGCCCATTTCTCCAGGGCGGTCTTTTTCTCAGTCTGGCGACTGAAAAACAACTGGTTGATTAGTTGCCGGAACGCTCGTAAACGGTCTTGTACAGTTCTCTCAGTTCCTTAACATTCAGGCTTTCCAGCTCTGCTTTGTATGCATTCCAGTCAGCGTCATTGTTGGGGTCGTTCTGGCCCATCAGGAACCGGAGCAGCCAAGTGTTGACGCAGTCTCTCAGAGAGGGGTTCAGCTCCGCTACGCGGGACTGTTCTTCCTCAGTGTACTTCATAACAGGAGGCATAACATAAACATTCTGCGGGTTTTTCAGGATCTTCTCGGTCCACTCGGCGAGAACGGGCTGATAAGTCTCAATGTACTCAGCGCCCTTCCACATACCGGAACCGCCGATCTGCCATTTCTTCAGGTCATCGCCTTCTGCTTTCAAAGGAGTCTGGAACTGATCCTTAATCTGCTTCTTGCCGTCGACAACATCATAGGTTTTGCCTTCGATGCCATACTGATGGAAGGTAATGCCTTCCTCAGTGGTGCTCCACTGGAAGAACGCGCACATACGCTCTACCTGCTCGTCAGTTGCGCTGTATGCAAAGGCGCGCATGTCGGCAGAATGATAATCGTCCTTCTTAATGGCATGTTTGTCAGGATTGATGGAGGGGACGACATCGGTCCACTGCCAGTCAACATCGGGAACAGTGTCTACCTGCAGTTTGTTGGTCTTGGCAATATTGGCAGGATAGTCAAACATAATCGCGTTGTGGCCCTGGCCAATGTAGGCGTCGCGCTGGTCAGCCTGGGCGGTGGCGAACTCGTTGTACATCAAGCCCTCTGTCACCAGGGTGTGGCCCAGTTTAACCAGTTCACGATAGGTATCGGAATCGTAAACATAATCGTAGAACTCATCGGTAACAGGGTTCTTAAAGCAAGGCATGTTGGGCAGCATATCCGGCAGGCCGTACATCATGCCCCATTTGGAGACGATAAACAGAGGAGTATCGCTGATGCCGACCTGAGGAGTAATGTTCATCTTCTCCTTGATGGTGCGGCAGACCTGGACAAACTCTTCCGGGTTGGTGGGGAATGCTTCGATTCCGCACTTGTCAAAAACATCCTTGCGGTACATCCAAGCCATGTTGCCGGCAGTGTCACGGGCAGTAGGCAGGGTGTAGATCTTGCCGTCGGGCTTAGACAGGTAGTTCCACAGGTAACCCTTGAAGATACCCTCGCCCTGGCTGTCCCACAGATGTTCATAGCCGGGGATCAGGGAGAGGATTTCGTCCTGGGTGAATCCGCGGAAGTAACCGGCCTCAATCCATTCGTCACTGCCCCAAGCGGGACGGACAGCCCAGATGAAGTCAGGCTCCATGCCTGCGGCATACAGTGTGGTGATCTTAGTGGACATATCGTTACCGGCCACATAGGAGTTCTCCCACACCATGTTGAATTTCTCTTTCAGCAGTTCGTCTAGCAGATGTTCCACCGGCTCGGTGGGAACGTCGCCGCGGCGGAGGATCTCCACCTTGACTTCTGTGTCATAGCTGGCCTCTCCCTGGGTCTCGGGGGCTGCTGCGGAAGAGGAATCTCCACCGGTGCTGCTGGCAGGAGCGGCGGCAGAGGAACCTCCGGAGCTGGCGGGGGAGCTAGAGCTGGAGCTGCTGGAGCAGCCTGCCATCGCACCGGCACAAATCAGCGCCGCCATAAGAATGGAAAGCGTTTTCTTCATAGTTTTCGTCCTTTCTTGATATATGTTTATAAAATCTGACCCACCAAACGGGTCAAGGGGGTAAGCGTGAGAAGCTGTTGGCAATTAACCCTTAACGGAACCGATCATAACGCCCTTGACAAAGAACTTCTGAATAAAGGGATAGATCATCAGCATGGGCGCCATAGAGAACACCAGGGTGGCATACTTGACCGCCACATAGTTGGTAAAGTAAATACTGGAACCAGTAATCGCTTCACCGTCCAACGCGGCCTGCTCCAGGTTGGCAGAGAGAAGAACAATTTGACGAAGCATAAACTGCAAGGGCATTTTGGCCTCATCATTCAGATAAACCATGGCGCTAAACCAGGAGTTCCAGTGGCTTACCAGGTAATACAGGCCGACAGTCATCATAACCGCCTGGGACAAAGGAAGCATGATCTTCCAGAAAATCACAAAGTCATTGGCGCCGTCCAGATAGGCGGACTCCTCCAGCTCCGCCGGGAGCGAAACAAAGAAGGACCTCATAATAATCATATTGCTGGTATTGATGGCGCCAGGGAGAACCAGGGCCCACCAGGAATTGTACAGATGGAGGGTCTGGGAAATCAGCAGGAAGGAGGGAATCAGGCCGCCGGAGAAATACATAGGGATCATAGCGATAATGGTGTAGATTCCCCGCAGAGCCAGCCTTTTTCTAGAAAGGGCATAGGCATAGGTGGTGGTAAAGAGCATATTGATGGCAGTACCGCCAGCGGTGATGATCACCGAGTTCCTAAATGCCCTTGTCAGTGTGGGCATTTGAAAGATACCCTTATAAGCGTCGATGTTAAACTCCACTGGGAAGATAGTAACCAGGCCTCTGTCGTTGGCGTTGGCGCTGGAAAGGGATGAAGACACAACGTAGAGAACCGGGTACAGAGTGACCACCAACACAATGATCATGGTGGTATATACGATGATGTCCATAACCTTGGACGATGTGGACTTATCAGCAATCATAAAGCAAGCTCCTCCTCGTTACAAAAGTGTTGTGGTTTGACTCTATTACCATAGGCTGCTTTCGGTAAATTTCCTGGACAGGGAGTTGGCAACCCACAGGAATATGATGTTCACAACAGAGTTGAACATTTCAACGGCAGTGGAAAAGCTGTAATCGTTCTGCTCAAGACCGCGGCGGTAAACGAAGGTACTGATAACGTCGGCGGTTTCATAGGTCATGTTGTTGTACATCAGCAGGACTTTTTCGGAACCGACGGACATCATGGAGCCGACCCGGAGGATAAACATAACCACTACAGTGCCCATAATGGAGGGGAGGGAGATGTGGAACATCAGGTGGAAACGGTTTGCGCCGTCAATGGCCGCCGCCTCATACAACCCCTGGTCCACAGCGGACAACCCCGCAATATAGATAATTGCGCCCCAGCCCAAGCCGGTCCAGATACCGGAGATGACGTACAGGGTGCGGAACCATCCAGGTTCCATCATAAAGGCAATGGGCTCCCCGCCGAAGAAGGTAATCGCCTTATTGACAATACCGATGCTGGGGGAAACGAACATGTTCAGCATACCGATAACAGCCGCCAAGGAAATAAAGTGGGGCAGGTAGCTGACCGTCTGAACGAACTTCTTAAAGAACACCTGCTTTACCTCGTTGAGCAGCAGCGCAAAGAGGATGGGAAGGGGGAAACCAAACAGCAGGTTATAAAAGTTGAGAAGCAGGGTGTTGCGGATGACCTTATAGGCGTTAGGGCCGGTAAAGAACGCCTTAAAGTGCTTTAGGCCAACCCATGCGCTGCCGGTGATGCCATCACGCAGCTTATAATCTTTAAAGGCAATCTGCACGCCATAGATGGGTATGTACTTGAAGATGAAAAAATAAATCAGACCGGGTAAAATCAGGAGCTGAAGCCATCTGGAAGCCCAAATATCATGGAGGATTTTTTTGAATCCCGTTGGCTTTGGCTTCTGCAAGGATGTTGCAGCAGTACTCATATGGCAGACACCTTCCTCAAAAAAAGAATTTTATTAACACAGCGCACATCGTTGTTGGACAACACCGCATCCACTTACGAGCAATGAAAAAAAATTCAACTTTTTTACAAGCATTTTCCTTTGTGAAAATTGCTGAACCTCTTTTCATCCGCTTCTTTGGGCGTTTTGCACTGTTTTATACATCATAATCATATGAATTCCAGCGGTTTTCCTATCCGGTCATTGTTTTATACCAAACTAAAATGTTATAATTATTTCAAAAAAATTTCAAACTTTTAAGACAATACTACCATCGGCTTTGTGAAAAGTCAACTCAAAAGAGGTAATTATTTTTTTTATTTTGCGCTACAATGGTTTCACACCAATACATTGGAGATAAAGATTTATTTTCTTTTGCAACAAGTGGGGGTAAAGCCTATTTATCTCTCTACAGGCTTTTATGTCTGACAGCTCCAAAGGGGTGATTCCGTGAGCATTGGGACTGCGGTCCGGCTGCGCATTCTTATCATGTGTAATCAGAGAAATATTACTGTCAATAAACTTTCTACAATCTGTGGTATCACTCAGTCAACTTTGAACAATATTGTCAGCGGCCGTAACCAGAGCGCCACCATATCCACCATTAAAAAAATTTGTGACGGACTGGAGATCTCCATCATCGATTTTTTCGACGATGACCTGTTCCGGGATCTTGAGCAGGAAATCTGTTGAAATACATAAACTTGCATTTCAGTTGAATACATTTTCAGCTTTGGGGGCCTCGACAGCTCCCCACATTTTTCGTCATCTAATCATGTAGATCATAATTTTTTATAGTTAATCATTATTTTTTCATATATCTGTTGACTTTTTAACGGCTGCAAAGTATAATATAGATACAGAAGGACTTAGCTGGACGGCTGCCAGCTCCTTCTTCGTTGTTACCGGCAATGCCCTGGGGCTGTGTTTTACAGCACAATCCACGGGTTTTGTATTGCCACATTTTCGACATCCGGCAATATCTTTTATCCTTCCAAAAGTATGAGAGGCTGTAAAGAATGTTCCTTCTTTACAGCCTCTCATATATTGCCGTCTATTTTTTCTCCCGGGCCGGCATTCGTACCTGCTGCTTTTTTACATATTCCTTTCCCTCGCCAATATGGTCCAGATTGTCATAAAAATCCGTATTCGTTGAGAGCTCTTTCTTCTCCAATCTGCGGTTGATAAATTGGTTGATCAGGTTATAAATGACAGCAAAGGTTGGAACACCGATCACCATACCTACAAAACCAAATAGCCCTCCAAACAGCAGAATAGAAAACAACACCCAAAAACTGGAAAGCCCGGTAGAATCCCCCAGAATTTTCGGCCCCAGGATGTTTCCGTCAAATTGCTGCAGAATCACAATAAAGAACACAAAATACAGGCAGCGCAGGGGATCGGCCAGCAAGATCAGAAGGCCGCAAGGAATCGCACCGATAAAGGGGCCGAAAAACGGGATGATATTGGTAATACCGATAATGACGCTGACCAGCATGGAATAAGGGAGCCGCATAAAGGACGCGCCCACAAAGCAGATCACCCCAATGATCAGGCTGTCAAGGATCTTCCCGCTGATAAACCCGCCGAATACCCTGTGCGCATATCTTGTATGGGCGATAAAGGAATTGGCTAAATTCGCCGGCAGCAGGCTGTAGACAATCTTCTTTGCCTGTGAGGCGAACTTTCTCCGGCTGGCCAACAGGTAAATTGTTACAATAACGCCGATTACCAGGTTTTTCAGTACATTCACTACCCCCAGCACGCCGGAGGATACACCGGAAACAATGTTGTTTAGGTTGGGCAGAAGATCGGTTCTGATCCAGTTCTGGAGCCAGTTGATGGCGGAATCGGTGGCCTGCTGAACGGTGCGGGCCATATCGGGATTATCGTTGAGAAACTGAATCATCCAGTTTTCGGCGGTCTGAAGGTAGGAAGGCAGCGCCTCAATAATGGAACGAATACTGGATACCACCTGGGGAACCACCAGGGCAATCAACCCGTAAACCGCCAGCAGCATCAGGAGGAGGGAGGCGGTGATCGCCAGCCCGGAAATAGCGGATTCCGCCTTGCCGGATTCCTTCCTGCGGAAAAAACGGGGAAACATTTTGCCGCCGGCCTTCTGAGGAGAGGACGCCTGACGCTCCCTTTTCTTTTTCAGCAGGGCAAGCAGCGCCCCCTCTATTTTGTTGCAGATAGGGGACAGAAGATAGGCCAGTACCACTCCATACAGAATAGGGGCCAGAATATCCAGCAGCCTTTGGACAAAATCCCCTATGACCTGCATCCGAAAAATAGTAAAAAACAGGAGGATCGCCCCCGACAGGGCCAGCAGAATCATGCCAGCCATGGGAAGGTATTTCCGGATAAAGACATGATGTTTTTCATTCATAATTTAAACTCCTCCTTTTACCGCTCTGTGGGATGTTCAGCGGCGGACATTGCCCGGTAGATATCATTTTTCTTATACTTAGAGCGTTTAGCCGCTTCCTTTGCTGCCTCCGATGGAGGCGTTCCCCCATCCCGCAGGCCCAGGGCCAGCTGTACGGCCTCTTCAAGGGTCATGGCCTGGGTAGCCTCCAGCTCTTCTTGGGAAGCTCCTTCCACCACCAGGACAAACTCCCCCTTGGGTTTATTCTCCTCTTTGGCGTAGTGCTGCACGGCTTCCTCCAAGGAGGTGCGGCGGATCTCCTCATAAACCTTCGTCAGTTCCCGGCAAAGGGCAATCCTACGGTCCCCAAGGCCCTCCAGCAGGTCCCTTAGGGTATCCCGCAGCTTGTGGGGCGCTTCGTAGAAGATCAATGTGCGGTCGTCTCCCCGTATCTGCTCCAGCCTCTCCATACGCCGCTTCCGATTCATGGAAAGGAATCCCTCAAAGGCAAACCTCGCCGTTGGCAGCCCGGACACCGCCAGGGCTGTTATCACCGCGCTGGGCCCCGGCACGGCGGCCACAGGGATTCCCTCCCCGGCGCAGAGCCGGACCAGGTCCTCCCCCGGGTCGGAGATACAAGGCATACCCGCGTCGGTGACAATGGCGCAGCTTTCCCCGGACAAAATCCGTTGAACGATCTGCTCCCCCTTTTCCCGCAGGTTGTGCTCGTAATAACTGACCTGGGGCTTTTTAATGCCAAAGTGGTTTAATAGTTTCAGGGTGACCCGGGTGTCCTCTGCCACAATAAAGTCCACGGCCCGTAGGGTCTCCACTGCCCGCGGCGACAGGTCCGACAGATTCCCAATAGGGGTTCCCACTACATATAATGTCCCCGGCATCTCCTCGCCTACTTCCTTCATATCTTGTTATTTTTATCACAGGTTTTACCTTGAGTATAGATTCCCTGTATTTCGGTGGAGGGATTCCCCTGCCCATCCTCCATCAAAAGGGGAGCCTCTATCTGGAGAAAGGGCTTTCCCCCCAGCCTGCCCTCTATTAAAAACAGCCAGGGCGGGGAGCAACTATCCTTCTGGACAAAGCGCAGGCGCTTAGGCTCTATCCGGTTGGCCCGCATGGCCTCCATAACGTCTGCCAGGCGCTCCGGCCTTTGGCAGAGACACAGCCTTCCTCCCTGCCGCAGCAGCCTCCGGGAGGCTTCCGCGATATCCTTGATGGTACACTGGGTTTCGTGGCGGGCTGTCCGGTCCGGAGCCTCTTCGCTGAGAATTCCCGCTCCCTGTTTTTTATAGGGCGGGTTGCAGGTGACCAGGTGGCAGGACTGGAGGGGTATTTTTCCCTTTAAATCCTTCAGATCCGACTCCAGGGGGTGGATATTGGGGTTGGGATACCGGTCCAGAGTGGCGTTCAGCTGGGCGATGGCCTGGGGCTGGATATCGACGCACCAGGTTTCCTTTGGATGGCTGGATGGATTTCTGTACCACAGCAGGGGGATGATGCCGCAGCCGGTCCCCAGGTCACAGGCGATGCTCCCCGAAAAGGAAAATCCGCAGCACCGGCGGGCAAAGGTGGACAGCAGCACCGCGTCGGTACCGAACTTATGCTGGCGGGAGACACAGACAGACAGGGACGGGGACAAGGCCTCCCAGTTCCACGTTTTGTCCATATAACCCCTCCCCTTCCAATTCTTTTTACAGTATAGCAGAAAATGGGGTGGGTTGCAATCAAAAGGCAACCGGTGGAACCACCCCTTAAAGCCTCTCCTGAATAGAGAGCTTCCAACCCTGCCCGTCCCATATCTTTACACATTAGGCAAGGGATAAAAAAGCGGCCGTTTCCGCAATGGGAAACGACCGCAGGGCCAGATTGAGATTGGCAGTTTTCCCTCTGCCATGATCAGTTACGCCTTCCCCAATCCAACGGCTTTCTTTATATAAAGGTATACGGTTTTCAGAAAGGGTTTTAAAGGTCCGGGAACAAATCTGGCAGCTGTTGCCTTTATTCTGCCTTTCAGCGTCTTTGAATGATACGCCGCATAAATAAGGCCCTTTTGATCCAATAGTCTCTTAAATTTTTCTCTCTCCGGTTTCCGCTCTTTGGACTGAATTACCATTGGATTATTTGAAACTGCCCTTTCAAAGGTTGTTTCAAACAGCCGAATCCCCTCCACCGCGTGTAGAAGCTCTTTCCCTTTATCCGTATGTACAAAGATAACGGAAACCCCCTTATCATTCCAAAAAATATCCTCTGGCTTCGCCCCCCAAAAATCTCCTATCATGATGTCGCCCATCCTGTTATTCCCCTTAAATTTACAGTCATAGCAGGATCCACGCCCCATTACGCTAAACGCATAGCCGTATTCGGTGCTGTAAAAGGGCCTCTCAAATTCCCTTCCGTTTTCAAATTTGGCATATAGATATGGCGGGGTCCAAACCTCTCTTTTTTTCCTTACAGAAAAGTCTGTTACCCTGCTGCCAAACCGGTTCTCCAGATGCTTTACATATTCTGTGTGTACTTTTGGGCTGGTGGGGCCATGGCAGACGAGTTCGCAGGTGATCAGATTGTCATATTCCCTTTTCAAAAACGATTTGACCGCCCCAACGATGCAGGGCAAGCCAAAAAACAGAACCCTTTCTCCCGCATCAAGCAGTGTTTTTACATCGTGAAAAACGTCTCCTTTTTCGACTTCAATATATTTTGAGCCCTTGAATTCATCCAGCTGATCTTCCTGGTTGATCACCTTATATTCCGCTTTGTAAAAATCGCCGCTATACGCAACCCCTGCAACATATCCTCCCCTCTGGATGATATGCCTTGCAAGGGCGGTGGCGATACCGCCGGAGGTGCATTCCAACAGTTCCGCATCATTTTCCAGGAATCCGGCATATACCGCAATGTCATGGCGATTATATTCTTCATACATGAGCTGTTACCTCGCTATCAAATTGTGTACTTTTTGGCAGTATCTACTTTCTATCATAATACAACAAAAAATATAACAACGCAATAACATGTTGAACTGTATTTTTCCAACATACATGATAAAAAGGCCTTGAAGATAAAGCTGTCAAAAAGTACGCCTTTTGACAGTACGGCTTATTCTGATGCTTGACATTCCAAAAGTTATCCATTATAATAAAAACATAAAGTGACGCTGCCCGGTAAACGGTCAGCCCCTAAAGGTCTTTGAAGTAATCGCCGAACTTATGGGTTTTGGACGGCGATTACTTCTTTTTGTTCTGAATAAACAGATTACAAATGCCGATGATGACTAGACAGAACTGTAACAGCTCCGATAGCGTCATTGGGCAGCCCCCCTTTCGTATGTACGATTCAGGGGGCAAGAAACCGCCCCCTGCCGGGGGCCGCCGTCTTCCGTTTATGGCAGCGCCACAATGTCATATTACCACATTTTTCGACATTTGATAATCATGGTTTCCAATCTGCCCTTGGCATATACAAAAGGTTCCCTATTTTCCCCTTCTCAGCTCCCTGAGCCTTCGGAAAAACGTCGATTCGCTGACCCCTGACTGCCTCACCGCCTGGGATAAGGAGATTCCCCGCCCTTCCCATTCCCTGACAATCCGCCGGAAATCCTCCGGGAGGTCCTTCCTGGGCCTCCCGAACTCCACCCCCCGCTCTTTGGCTGCGGCGATCCCCTGTTCCTGCCGTTTGCGGATGTTTTCCCGTTCGCTCTGGGCCACAAAGGACAGGATCTGCAGCACCAAGTCTGCAATAAAGGTTCCCATCAGGTCCTTTCCGCTGCGGGTGTCCAGCAGGGGCATGTCGATCACCGAAATTTCCACCCCTATCTCCTTGGTCAAAAGCCGCCACTGGTTTTGGATCTCCTCATAGTTTCGCCCCAGCCGGTCGATGCTCAGAACATAGAGCAGGTCGCCCGGCTTTAATTTTTTTAGCAGCCGCTTGTATTGGGGGCGGTCAAAGTCCTTCCCCGACTGCTTATCTATATAGATACCGCTGGGCGAGACTCCCTTTTCTTCCATCGCCATGAGCTGGCGGTCCTCATTTTGGTCTGTGCTGGATACCCGCACATAACCGTACTCTTTTGCCATGGTTCATCCTCCTTCCTGACGCCGGCCTATAAAACCAGCAGACACTCCATCATAACAATTATTTTTCCGAAAAAGCGAGAAATTTTTCCAAGTTCTATGCTATAATGCAGGTATCATCTTTTTCCAAAGAGAGGTATCGAGCTATGCTGAAAGAAACCGTAAAGAAAAACCGCAGCTACCGCAGCTTTGACGGAGCCTGCGCCATCTCCCGGGAAACCCTGCTGGACCTGGTGGACTGCGCCCGCTTTACCCCATCCTCTGTCAACATCCAGCCCTTCCAGTACTTTATCTCCTGTACGCCGGAGACCAACGAGACCATCTTTCCCCTGACCGCCTGGGCGCGGCTGCTCCCCGACTATACCGGCCCCGCCGAGGGACACCACCCCACCGGCTATATTGTCGTCTGCACCGATAAGAACATCGGCCCCAATGTGGACCGCTTCCGCACCGATGTGGGCATTGTCTCCCAAACCATTATGCTGGCTGCCGTGGAAAAGGGACTGGGGGGCTGTATGATCGGCAACTTTGATAAGGACAAGCTGGCCGCCGCGCTGAAGCTCCCCGAAAACCTGGTTCCCTCTCTGGTGCTGGCTCTGGGCAAGCCCGACGAGGAGATCACCCTTCTGGAGCTGGAAAAGGGCGGGGATTCTAAATATTTCCGGAAAGGCGGAAAGCATTTTGTCCCCAAGCGCAGGCTGGAGGATATTGTTCTGGGAAATGTATAATGTATACATCTATTTTGCATATATAATCATTTGAATGAGTGGGTCAAGTGAAAATGCACAATCCATCCAGCTGGATGGATTGTGCATTTTGCACCCCTTTTTCGGGGAGAATCCTCTATATATATGGATAAAAACGAATTTCTAAGGGGAAGGTGAAAATTTTCGAAAAGGCCTTGATTTTATTCGGGGAGTGTGTATAATTATAAATATCTTACGGCAGAGAAACCGCTTCTCCACCGCCTAAATCAAATTGGAGGATGAAATCATGAGTAAAAAATATAATAAAGTTGTTCTGGCCTATTCCGGCGGCC
>CATJCP010000394.1 GCA_949737515.1 uncultured Oscillospiraceae bacterium
GGGGTGGAATACTATGGGGATTTTTCCCAATTGGAAAGCGGCGTGGGGATGATGACCCTGCTGGAGGATGAGTTTTCCATGGCCCTGGAGGAGCTGGACGGGGAGGGGATACCGCCCCGCCGGATCGCCATGGCCACTGGAAAGGCGGCCTTCCCCCTGATAGACAGCCTGTCCAAGAGGCTGATGGAAAAGGCGCCCCAGGTGCGGATCACGGTCTTTGAGATTGAAAACCGGTTCTTTGGGGAGGAGATCACTGTCTGCGGCCTGGTGACCGGCACGGACCTGACCGAACAGCTGGCCGGGAAGGAGCTGGGACAGACATTGCTGATTCCTCAGTCCATGCTGCGCCACGAGCAGTCCTGCTTTCTGGACGACATGACCGTTGAACAGGTCGAAACGGCTTTGGGAGTTCCCGTTTGCCCAGTGCCCAATGACGGCTTTGCATTGGCGGAAGCAATGGCGGGGATTTTTTCCAAGCCGGGTTCCCCCGGTTTGGGAGCGCAAACATAGAAATAAGGGTGATATACCATAATAAACCGTGAAGGGAAGTGAGATAAATGAGCAAACCAGTGATCGCGGTGGTGGGCCGCCCCAATGTGGGCAAGTCCACGCTGTTTAACAAGCTGGTGGGCCAGCGGCTCTCCATTGTGGAGGATACCCCCGGCGTGACCCGGGACCGGATCTATGCTGAGGTGGAATGGGCGGGCCGTTCGGTTATGCTGGTGGATACTGGGGGCATCGAACCTAAGACAAAGGATGTGATCCTCTCCCAAATGCGCCGGCAGGCCCAAATGGCCATAGACACCGCCGACGTCATTATCCTTGTGACCGACCTGCGCACCGGGGTGACCGCCACTGACCACGATGTGGCCAATATGCTGATGAAAAGCGGAAAGCCCATTGTGCTGTGTGTCAACAAATGCGACCGACTCGGGGAGTTGCCGCCGGATTTTTACGAGTTCTATAACCTGGGCCTAGGGGACCCGGTGGCGGTTTCATCCGTCCACGGGCATGGGACGGGGGATCTTCTGGACCAAGTGTTCTCCTATATCGACTTTGACCAGGCGGAGGACATGGAAGAGGACGTGGTAAAGGTGGCGGTCATCGGCAAGCCCAATGTGGGGAAATCCTCCCTGGTCAATCGGGTTTGCGGGGAGGAACGGGCCATTGTCTCGGACATAGCGGGCACTACCCGGGACGCCACCGACGCAGCTGTGGAAAACCAGTTCGGAAAGTTTTTGTTTATTGATACAGCGGGAATTCGCCGGAAATCCAAGGTGGAGGAGGCCATTGAACGGTACAGCGTCCTGCGCTCCTATATGGCGGTGGACCGGGCGGAGGTGTGCGTTCTGCTCATCGACGCGCTGGAGGGTGCTACGGAGCAGGACACCAAGATCGCAGGGTACGCCCACGAACAGGGGAAGGCCTGTATCGTTGCGGTGAACAAGTGGGACGCCCTGGAAAAAAACGATAAGACCATGGATGAGTTCCGCCAGAAGCTGGAGCAGGATTTCAGCTTTATGGCCTATGTTCCCTTTGTCTTTATCTCTGCCAAAACAGGACAGCGGCTGGACAAACTCTTTGAGATGATCCTCTATGTCAACGCCCAGAACGCTGTGCGCATCCCCACAGGCCGTCTCAACGACGTTCTGGCTTACGCCACAGCCAAGGTCCAGCCCCCCTCGGACAAGGGCCGGAGGCTGCGCGTCTTCTATATGACCCAGGCCTCCACCCGTCCGCCCACATTTGTGGCCTTTGTCAACGACAAGGAGCTGTTCCATTTCTCTTACCAGAGATACCTGGAAAACCAGATACGGGAGAACTTTGGTCTGGACGGCACCCCCATCCGCATGATCATCCGGGAGCGGGGCCAGGGGGCAGGGAAATAGTGGAATTCTTTTGCGGCTTTCTGTCTTTTTTTTGTGGAATTGGTGCTTTTCGGCTGAATTTCCCCTCTTGTGTACTTGACCTCATAGCGATGTATCCTGTACAATAAAATAGAGAGGTGATTTAGCGAATCACAGAATTTAGAGGTCTGGCCTTTGACCGCTGAGTTCCTGGGGTTCCTCTTCCTCTGGACAGCCTGTCCCGGTCACCGCGGGCGGATTGAAACAGGAGATGATCTTCATGATGTTATTGGGAATCGTTCTCGCGGCGCTGTGCGCCTACCTGATGGGCAGCCTCAACAGCGCCATCATTGTGTCCCAGCTTTATGCCAAGGAGGATATCCGCAACTACGGCAGCGGCAATGCCGGCATGACCAATATTCTGCGCACCTATGGCAAGATCCCGGCCGCCTTTACCGCGGTGGGGGACTTTGCAAAGGGTGCGCTGGCGGTGCTGGTCGCCAGGCTGATTTTCTATATTCTGGGCATTGAGGCCTTTGACGGCGGATTTGTGGCTGGGTTCTTTGCCCTGCTGGGCCATCTGTTTCCGATTTACTTTGGGTTTCGCGGAGGAAAAGGGGTTATGACCTCGGCAGGGATTATCTTTGTGATCCACCCTCTCATCTTCCTCACCCTAGGGGTTATTATTATCCCCATTATGTTCCTCACCCGGATTGTGTCTCTGGGTTCTGTACTGGGGGCGGTGCTGTTCCCGGTTTTGACTTTCTTTTTCTGTGGCAGGACCTTGAGCTTGGATCTGGCATTCGCCCTGCTGATGGGTCTGATTGTGCTGTTTATGCATCGGGGGAATATCAAAAGGCTGCTCAATGGGACAGAAAACCGGTTTCCAAAAAAGAAAAAGGGAAAGGGAGCCTCTGCCCAGGCAAAAAAACGCAGGCCCTAAACCCTGTTTGGGGCAATGCTGCCCCGGCTTCAGCACTTTTTTAACTTTTTCCCAAAATAGACTTGATTTTCTCCCTTTCTTCTGATATCATACTAATGTTGACTTTTTGTGTCGCTTTCTTGAAGGAGGTGTTTGCACATGGCAAAATGCGATATATGCGGAAAAGGCGTGACCTTTGGTATTAAGGTTTCCCACTCCCACAGGAGGTCCAATCGTACATGGAAGCCCAATGTCCGCCGCGTTAAGGCAATTGTGGATGGTACTCCATGCCATATTCACGCCTGCACACGCTGCCTGCGTTCCAACAAAGTGACCCGTGCTGTCTAATGCTTTGGATGTGCGGCAGTACTGGGATGGATGCAACTGCTTAGACGGTGTTGCCGAAAGGTGACGCCGTCTTTGTTTTACTGTGGGTTCATTTTTTACTGCTTGTTTTTCCTGTCATTTACAGGTATAATACTAATGACCTATTGTTTATTCGATATGGGAAGAAATTTGACACTAAGGAGAGGTAACCTATGTCCTTTGACGGACTGTACACCCTTTTGGCCCGCTGCATTGTCCTGGTGGCGATTATCCCGCTCCACGAATGCGCCCACGGTTGGGTAGCCAGTCTCTTGGGAGACCCCACCGCCAAAAACCAGGGCAGGCTCACCCTGAATCCAGCCAAGCACTTTGACCCCATCGGCAGCCTGCTCATGCTTTTGACTGGTTTTGGTTGGGCAAAGTCCGTCCCGGTAAATCCTCGGTATTTTAAAAATCCCAAAAGGGGTATGGCGGTCACCGCGTTGGCAGGCCCCATGTCCAACCTGATTTTCGGCTTTGTTCTTTTAATGGCATACCGGCTGGTATATGGGCTGTTTTCCCCTGCTGCGGCTGCGGCCCAGGCTCCTGTTCAGGTGCTGTTCCTGGGGGTGACGGAGGTCCTGTGGGCGATGTTCAGCATCAATGTCTCCCTGGCAGTGTTCAACCTTCTGCCGGTCCCGCCTTTGGATGGCTCCCGGATCATCTCCATCTTCCTGCCTGATAAGATTTATTTTTCGATTATGCGGTATGAGCGCTATATCTTCCTTGTCATGGCAGTGCTGCTCTATTTAGGCGTGTTTTCTGTGCCTTTGGGGTATGGAGTTAACTTTATGGTGCGGCTTATGGTTCGGATGACAGACTTTGTGGATGTTTTTACCGGGCTTTTTATTTGAACTACATAAGGAAAAGGGGATTCCCAAAAGATGGATGTTCTTTCGTTCCGGCTGGAACAGTTTGAGGGTCCTCTGGACCTGATGCTCCACCTGATCTCTCAGCACAAGCTGAATATCCTGGAGATTGAGATCACCCAGGTGATGGACCAGTATCTGGAGGCCATTGGGAGAGTTCAGGAGCAGGATATGGAAGTCGCCAGCTCCTTTTTGGAGATGGCCTCCCGGCTGGTCTATATCAAAACCCTCTCCCTTTTGCCCAAGCGGGAAAAGGAGCAGCAGGAGCTGACCCGGGAGCTGACCGGACAGCTTTTGGAATACAGCCTGTGTAAGCAGATCGCCGGATACCTGGGGGAGGAATACCAAGGAGACGCCGTCTTTGTCCGCAGGCCGGAAAAGGTGGAGCTGGATCCCACCTATAGGGGAAAATATCCCATGGAGGAGCTGATGCGGGCTTATCTGTCCGCCATCGGCAGGGGTCAGAGGAAGCTTCCTCCTCCGGAGGATGTGTTTCGGCCCATTGTAAGGCGGCATGTTGTTTCGGTATCGTCTAGGATCGCCTATCTGCTCCAAAGGCTGTATACAGAGAAGTCCATTGCCTTTCAGCGGCTTTTTTACAATGTGGAGGACCGTTCCGAGCTGGTGGCCACCTTTTTGGCAGTGCTGGAGCTGATCAAGGACAAGCGGATACAGGTGGGGGAGGACAACGGCCTTACAGTGACGGCCATAGGGGCCTGAACCCCCATGAATCAAACAAAACGGCGGGCCAATACTAACAGAATAAGCGCGGAGGAAAGGGAGGCATTTTGTGACAGAACTGAAAATAGAGCGGAGAATTGAGGCTATCCTGTTTGCCAGCGGGGGGCCTGTCTCCTGTGAAAAGCTGGCTGTCGCCCTTGGTGTGACAAAACCGGCGGTGTACCAGCAGGTACAGCTTTTGTCCTCCCGGTATGAAAGGGAGGGGAGCGCTTTACAGGTTCTCCGGCTGGAGGACAGCTTTCAGCTGTGTACGCTTCCCCAGTACGCGCCGGATGTCAAGGCGGCCTTGACCATAACCAGGAATGTCCCCCTCTCCCAGGCTGCCCTGGAGGTGCTGGCGGTCATCTCCTATAATCAGCCGGTGACAAAGGCCTTTGTGGAGCAGATACGGGGGGTGGACTGCTCCGCTGTCCTCAATTCCCTGATGGAAAAGCGGCTGGTGGAGGAAGCGGGGAGGCTGGAGCTGCCAGGCAGGCCCATTAGTTACCGGACAACCGACGCGTTTCTCCGGTGCTTTGGACTGGAAAGCCTGAGCCAGCTTCCGCCGGTTTCCGGGCAGGAAGCCCCGCAGCCGGAGAGCTAGAGAAGGAGGTTTGCCAATGGGCTGGATCATACTGGGGATTGTTGCGCTGATCATTGCTGTGATACTGTGGTTTCCGGTCCGGATTGGGCTGGCCTATGGGGAGGAAGGTTTTTCCGGATGGTTGAATCTTCTCTTTTGGAAAATCCCTGTCTTTCCTGTGGAAAAGGAAGAGGAGGAAGAGCCGACCCCCGGCCAGAAACGCCGGAGGGCCAAAAAAGCGGCCCAAAGGGAGAAGAAAAAAGCCGGAAAAAAGAAATCCGGCGAAGGGGAAAAGGAAAAAGCCTCGAAGAAAAAGAGGAGCCTTGGGGAATGGATTGAGCTGATCGCCGTTATCGCCCAAAGCGGCGGGAGACTCGCCAGGCGTTTCTGGAAGGGCTTTCGGATCAACGATCTGCGGCTGCGGATGGCTGTTGCCGGGAGCAATGCGGCGGAGACTGCCATTGCTTATGGGAAAATCAACGCTGCGGTTTACAGCGTCTATGCCCTGGCGGAGAGGATTGTCACCCTGCGGCGGACCGATATCCGGATTATCCCCGATTTTCTGTCGGAAGAGAGCCGTGTGGAGGTCTCCGGGGAGCTGTTTTTCCGGGTGGGGACCCTGTTGGCGGCGGTTTGTTCAGGTGGGTTTTA
>CATJCP010000395.1 GCA_949737515.1 uncultured Oscillospiraceae bacterium
CGGCAATGTAGAGGATGCGGGGCCGCTCCGCCAGGAGACGGAAAATCTGGGGCATGGACATCCCCCACAGCGCCCCCCGGATGATGCCCAGCAGCATGGCCCCCCAAGCGGTTTCATCGTAGACAAAGTACCCCGGTTCCCCGGTGCTGCCGGAGGAATGAACCAGATGGTATTTCCCCAGAAAGGGCCGGTGGTCGGTGGTCTCCATGGCGTCAAAGCAGCGCAGCTCGGCTTGCTTCAGATCGGGAACCGTAACCAGACGGTCGAAGTTTTCCAGCAGGGCGGCCTTGTCGATGGCGGGGAAGTCGGAGAGAGGCGTGGTATCCAGCTTTTCCTCTGTGATGCCCGCCCGCTCAAAAGTCTCCCGGTAATAGGGGGAGCTGTCCCAAGCGTAATGGAGGAGCCGCCGCAGCTTCTTCTGCTGTATCGACTGGAGTTTTGCAGGGGAAAGGCTTTCATTTCGCTTCAGTCCCCAGAGGTTCCAAAGGGTGCGGGGAATGTTCATGTTGTCGTCCTCCTTACAGGGCAAGAAGCCAGCTGTTTTCGTAATTTTCCCGGTGGTAGTACCGGGCGGTTTTGTCGGCAAGGTCAAAGACGATACTCCATTCGGTGGATTCAAACTCCCCGAAATTCCCTTTGCTGACACGGGAAAGGGCATCCCGGACATCCTCCGGGGTGAGGGCAGGATTTTCCGCCAGCAGGTTTTGGAGTATCTTGTACCGGGTATGGGACTGGCTGGTGCCGATGCCGTACTTCTCCCCTGGAGTGAGATAGAAGTTGGTCACCACCGGGGTCTCGATGACGCTCATTTCGTTTCCGATATATTCCACCACTACGCTGCGGCCGGCGGCATCCGCCAGGGCCAGATGAACCACCAGCCCTATTGAGGCATGGAAGTCGTGCTGCCGAAGCAGTTCCAACGCCTCGTCTACGTTGGCGGCCTTGTCCAGCAGCAGCCGGACGGCGGTGGTGGTGGTGATCCCCGGCTTGCCGGTGCTCTGGCTGATGGAGGCATTATCTTGGATCATGTTCACCGACACCGCCAGCCCCTTCTCGTTCATCCCGTCCAACGGGGCGTAGAGGGCGGCCAGAGTCCGCACCTGATCCAGCTTCAGCTCCGTCCCCATCATACCCCCTGCCCCCATGGAGATAAAGTCCATGTTGACGGTGGAAAGGGAGGCGTAGCCCTTTTCCGGGTGGGCTTCCACCACCATGGCTTCACAGGCGTTCCAGTCAAAGTTGCGGCCAAAGAGAACGCCGCCGTCTGGGCTGTTTGCCGCGATGGTGCTGCACCCAAAGATGTTCCCCAGAAAGTCCAGACCCAGCTCCCCCACAAGGTTTTCCGCCAGGTACTGCACCACCTCCCGGTCGGAGGCGGCCCCGCCCTTTTCCAGGAAGCCGTCAAAGCCGTAGTCCCCGTCATACCGGACGGCGGAAAGGCCGGGAGCCAGCTCTATGATGTTGTCCCCCAAGGGGATGGCGTCTGCCGGGGGAGTCTCCGGCTGGGGTGCCGAAGCCTTGCTTTCCGGGGTGGAGTCCGTCTGGCTGTTGGGAGAGCTATTTGCCGAAGGAGGGGGCTGAGCTGCGGCCTGTCCGCCGCAGCCTGTCAGGAGCAAGGAGAAGGTCAAAAACAGACTGAACAAGGAAAGTCCTTTTTTCATGGGGCTGGTTCCTCCCATAAGATTTTTTGTGTTTTTATGATACCATGATAAAAACTAGATAACAAATACTTATACTGAATAGTTATTTATGTTTGACAGGCATAGTAGATTGTGCTATACTGCAATCGTAGGAGGTGCCTTTTATGGAATTTCGTGTGCTGCAATACTTTCTGGCGGTGGCTAGGGAACAGAGCCTTTCCGGGGCGGCGGAATCGCTGCACCTTTCCCAGCCCACCCTTTCCCGGCAGTTAAAGGACCTGGAGGACGAACTGGGAAAGCAGCTTTTTACCCGGAGCAACAAGGGGATCTCCCTCACTGAAGAAGGGATGATCCTCCGCAAACGGGCGGAGGAGATCGTCCGGCTGATGAAAAAAGCCGAGGATGAGATCGCTCTTTCCGACGAGGCCATTTCCGGGGATGTTTACATCGGGGCGGGGGAATCGGATGTGAACCGCCTTTTGGGCCGGGCGGCCTTCCAGCTGCGGGAAAGCTATCCGGGTATCTCCTTCCATATTTCCAGCGGCAACGCCGTCTTTGTGCTGGAGCAGTTGGACCGGGGGCTTATTGACTTTGGATTGGTCTATGGCCCGGTGGATCACGCCAAGTACGAATCCATTCCGCTGCCCTTTCCCGACACCTTTGGGGTGCTCATGCGCCGGGATTCAGAACTGGCAGACAGGGAATATATCACTCCAGAGGACCTACTGGACAAGCCTCTCATTGTTTCTGCTCAGGAGCGACAGAACGGCTGGCCGACCCTCTCTGCTGTTTCCAAGGATATTTCCAAGCTGAAGATTACCGCAACCTACACCCTGCTCTATAACGGTTCTCTGCTGGTGGCGGAACAGCTGGGATATGCTGTCTGTTTTGACAGGCTCATCAATACCGAGGGCACAAACCTCTGCTTCCGTCCTTTGCGGCCTGCCCTGGAAATCACCGCTAGCATGATTTGGAAAAAGTATCAGCTGCTTTCTAAACCCGCCCAGAAGTTTTTGGAGAAGATGCGGGAGCTGTGCGGCGCATAGAAAAGGGCCCAGGCCCCCGATGACAGGGGAACCTGGGCCTCTCTTGTTGTGCTGCGGATATTACCCGCCAAAATGCTGGGATACCGTTTTCAGATGCTGGATAATGGGCAGGTGCTGGGGACACATTTCCTCACACTGGCCGCAGCCGATGCAGTCCCCGGCTTTTCCGAACTTTTGGGTCAGATTCGTGTAGTTTGTGAAATTCACCGTCCAGCCCTTTTCCTCCAAATGCTCCCGCATATCCTCGTTGTATAGGGAGAAATACTGGGGAATAGCGATCTTCTGGGGGCAGCCCTCAGTGCAGTAGGAGCAGCCGGTGCAGGGGACGGCAGTCTGGGTGTTGATGAGCTCCGCCGCCTTCATCACCAGCGCCTGCTCCTTTTCATCCAGCGGCTGGAAATCCTCCATAAAGCTGAGGTTGTCCTCCATTTGGGCCAGGCTGCTCATCCCGGAAAGCACCATCATCACCCCCGGCAGTCCGGCGGCGAACCGGATGGCCCAGGAGGCAGGGGAGGCGTTCGGAGTATGTTCCCGGAACAGTTTTTCCACTCCGGCAGGGACCTTAGCTAAGGTGCCGCCCTTTACCGGCTCCATAACGATGACCGGCTTATTGTGCTTCCTTGCGGTTTCATAGCAGCGCCGGGACTGGATCCACTGGCTTTCCCAATCCAGGTAGTTGATCTGAAGCTGGACAAACTCGATAAACGGGTATTTGGTCAGAATCTTGTCCAGCAGCTCCGGGCCGGCATGAAAGGAGATGCCGATGGTTTTCATCAGCCCCTGTTCCTTTTTCTCCTTGAGCCAATGGAAGCAGTCGAACTGCTCGTATTTGGGGTAGCTTCCCGATTCGACGCCGTGGAGCATATAGTAATCAAAATAACCTGCCCCGGTCTTTTCCAGCTGCTCCCGGAGTATCCTGTCCCGCTCCTCTAGGGAATTGAAAAAACCATTGTGCAGCTTGGTAGCCAGGGTAAAACTGTCCCTGGGATAGCGGTCTACCAGAACTGTTTTGGCGGTGGTTTCACTGTTAAAGCCGCAGTACATCCAGGCAGTATCAAAGTAGGTAAAGCCCTTCTCCATAAACAGGTCTACCATTTTTTTGACCTGTTCTATGTCGATGTCCCCGGCGTTGGCGGGGTCGTTTGTGGGCAGACGCATCAGGCCGAAGCCCAGCTTTTTTGTGTTCATGGGGAAAACCTCCTGACAATATTTATTTTGAAAAACACGCCGCGATCTCAGCCATACGGCGTTTCTGTTTTACATGGAAAGAACAACGGCTTTCACAGTGTCCACATTTCACACAGTCACCGGCATGGAGAGGCGGCTTGTCATAGTGTCCTTTGGCCAGCTCGTCTCCGGCCAGCGCCAAATTGTAGTATTTGTTGATAAGGCCCACATTCAGCCCTGCCGGACAGGGCTGAATGTGGCTGCAGCAGACACGGACCCCATCCGCGCTGGCCGGGGTAAACTCACCGATTACGGAGTAATCCCGTTCTTCCGGGGAAGCGTTGACATAGCTTAAAGCAGTGTACAGATCATCCAAGCTGCGAACGCCCGGCAGAACGGTCATCACGGCGGGTCGGTCTAGGGCGTACTGGATACACTGGGTATGGGTCAGGGTGCGCTTGAACAAGGAAGTTTTTTCATCCAGCAGTTGCCCTCCCGCAAAGGGCTTCATCACCGAGATGCCAACTCCCTCTTTTTCGCAGTCCCGGTAAAGCTGGGCGTGCTCCGCCACCTCTCCTTTGCCATACTCTCCCTTCTGGCAATACCATTTCAATTTCTTCCCGGCCTTCCGCAGCCGGGAGAAGCCAGTACTATCATCTCCGCTTCTTCCAAAACCGGATAGATCTCCTGCATATCATCCTGCTGGATGCATCGGCCTTCACCCTTTGTGTGGCAGTATTCGCAGGCCAGGCAGCCGGCGATTTTCTTCTTGCAGACATCCACCACCGTTACCATCGTGGCCTGCTTCTCTGGCCCCATCGGAAAAAGCAGCCACCATAGCTGCGGTATTGCCGCTTGGACGGGGGCTGCCATTTAGTATCAACATTTCCATGGAAAACCCTCTTGCTCTGTTTTCTTAATTTTATCACCGGCAGTATGGTAGGTCAAATACCTATCCTTGATAGATCGATATAACTGAAAGGCATAATATAGAAATAGCATCTGTTGCTCTCATTCTCTCTCTGAAAAGTGCAAGTGTACACTCCTTCCCGCCCATGCTAAAATAGACCTGTACTTTAAGGTAGGAGTGTGGCGCAGCCCCAAAGATTGCCCAAGGTAAAAAGGAAAAGCGGCCGGGATAGCTTCCCGACCGCTTTTCAGATTGAGTTTTTACCGCTTGCTTTGTCAGGACAAGACGAACGCCATATCTTCCTCAAGTCATCAATTTTGCGTTTTTGATGGGGAAATTATGAAGCAATCCTTTCCTCCTCATCGGAAATATTTTGCTCTTGGCGTATCGCCTCAATAAGTTGCTCCAGATACCCCCAAATAGTTTTGGAGATTTTCCCTGTAAGACGAATACTCTCAGCATGACCATTTTGGATACATACATGTCGCATACCATTGGTTTTCCGGTGGCAGGTCATCCAATTCCTCTGTGAGATCACAGCACTGACGCCTTATACCGACAGCCGGTTGACAACCGCATGGATCTTCTGCCGCCCTTCGTGCTCAAACCACAGGGAATCCTGATCACAGCCGCCAAGCGCTTTCAGAAGGCCCCATAGGCCCCTGAGCACCACTGTTTTGGCGCCGGCCACATTCCAGCAGAGCCAAATGCAGCCAATCACGACTGCGGCGAAGGCCCCCAAGGGGTAGAGCATGAACAGGCGAAGAAGGCAGAGAAAAGCCATACCCTAAAAGAACAGCCTTCCAATCTTTTTGGACACTTCACAGGCCACATTCCGGATTTGGGAACCTGTCTCCTGAATCCTCTCTTCCCTTTTCTTTGTCACTGATTTTTCCACGATACTCACTCCATTTCTAAAATTAAAAAGGCACTTATGCGTTTCAAACACACAAATGCCTAATCAAAACGGTGGTTATTCCTCGTCATCCAGAGCAAAAAAGTCGATCACCTGATCCATGGAATCCAACGGGGGACTGATTGCCGCCGATGGCTTCGCAGACTCGGTAGATAACGCCGCATTTGCCTGACGGGCCTTCTGCTGTAAATTCTCTTGAATGGGATTTTGCGGCTGAAAGCTGCGATAAGAGCCTTTGCGGATCTTCTCCAGCTCCCGATAGTCTACCCCATAAGGATGCAGGCGCATATATTCCTCCATTGCCGCCACAAGCAAAGCCGTCTGGTACTTTTCTTTTACCAACTCCATGTAAGCGGAAACCTGTCGATGCCGCCCGTTCGATATGGAGCTCCTGCTTCATCACCTCAGCTCACCCGGCTTCTGCTCCTCCCGTACCATCATCCGCAGTGCGATCACCTCACAGCTCATCGCTGTTGCCTTGATTTCCGGCAGGAAGTCCAGCGCCGCAAAGGAAGCATATTCCCTCCATGC
>CATJCP010000396.1 GCA_949737515.1 uncultured Oscillospiraceae bacterium
GAGCTGCAGGATATTATCGCCATCTTAGGCATGGACGAACTGTCCGACGAGGATAAGCTGACTGTTTCCCGCGCCAGAAAGATCCAGCGTTTCCTGTCCCAGCCCTTCTCTGTTGCGGAGCAGTTTACCGGATATGAGGGCAAATATGTCCCCATTAAGGAAACAGTTCGCGGCTTCAAGGAAATCCTGGAAGGCAAACATGACGATCTCCCCGAATCCGCCTTCCTCTTTGTCGGTACCATCGACGAAGCGGTAGAAAAGGCGAAGAAGGGGGAATAGCTGTATGGCTGATTTCCACTTGCAGATCGCCACTGCCGACGGTCTTCTCTACGACGGCCCAGCAGAGCGGGTCATCGTGCGCACCACTGAGGGCGATGTGGGCCTGTTGAAGGGCCATATTGACTATGTGGCTGCCCTGCAGGATGTCAGTGAGCTGAAGCTCACCGCTGGCGGAAAAACCAGAATTGCCGCTGTTTCAGGCGGTTTCGTCTCTGTTTCCAAGGATATCACTCACATTTCCGCCGTCACCCTGGAATGGGCAGACGAAATCGACAAGGACCGCGCAGAGCGGGCCAAGGAGGTTGCGGAGAGAAGGCTGCAGGAAAAGAAGCAGGAAGACTTGGACCACAAGCTTGCAGAGTTAAAGCTGAAACGTGCAATCAACCGGATCAGTATTGCGGACAAGAAATAAGAGAATGGACTGTTAGAAAAGTCCCAGAAAAAAAGCAGGAGCTTTCCAGAAATGGAAGGCTCCTGCTTTTGCAGGTATCATATCAGGGAAGGAATGGGCCTGTTCGTATTTGAACTAACAGGGGGAAGAGCGGCGCAAATAGAGCTCCCGCCAGATCACAAGTTTTCATAGGCACTTGCTAATTCCGCTACTCTCAGGTACAATAATATCAAATTAAAAGCGATATGTATTTGAAAGTGCAGGAAAAGCACTGGCGGTCGCCTTTCCGTTCTGTAAAGTATACAATTCTAAATATTCTGCGTTCCCGCATTTTCATCACCTCCCGTCACTGTGCGTCCGTTTTTGGAGAAGCCCGTCATCCTGGCTGTAAACTCCCCTGGGCTTTCCGCCAGATAGAATGATAAAAATCATTGTTGTTAAGGAAAGGAAAATGATATGAAAACGCATTTGCAGCCGCGCCATATGCTGGCTGGAGGGCTGATGGGGCTGTTTCTGCTGATTGGGGTGCTGTGGCTTGTTCTCCCCAGGGTTCTCTCCGGGGATGGACTCTACGCCCAAGTGACCGTCCAAGGAGAGGCGGTTATGGAAATCCCCCTGGACCAGGAGACAGAAATATGGGATCTATGGGAAGATTACGGTGTTCCTGTTCAGCTGGAAAGGGACCAGGGCCGCATTCGGTTTATCAATGTGGAATGCCCTGACCATATCTGCGAAAAGACCGGGTGGCTGTCTATGGCCCATCAGTCAGCGGTCTGTATGCCAAACCGGACGGTGGTGACAATTTACCGGCGTGGATAAGGAGAAGGGCCCCTATTCTCCGCCAGCCTTGGTGGACAGCGGGATTTGAATGGTGACCGTAGTCCCCTTCCCTTCAGTGCTCTCCAGGGACAGCTTTCCTCCGTGGAGGCTGATGATCTCGTCCGCCACCGCCAGCCCAATTCCGGAGCCCCGCCTGGTGGAATTGGCCTTAAAGAATTTCGCCTTTACGTTGGGAAGATCCTCCTGGGAAATCCCGATCCCAGTGTCCGCAATGGTGATCACCGCAAAATCCCCCTGGGCAGCGGCTGTGACCTTTACAGAGTCCCCGCTGTCGGAGTATTTCAGGGCGTTGTCCAGAATGTTGACAAACACCTGGCGCAGCCGGTTTTTGTCTCCGATCACTGTCAGGAAGATGTCCGGTTCATCGTAGAGAAGAGCCAGTCCCTCCCGCTTTGCCCGTTCTGTAAACATTAGGACCGCTTCGCTCAGCTCCGCCACCAGGTCCATTCTGCTCATGATCAGGGAGAGACGGCCTGTCTGCATCCGGGAAAAATCCAGCAGATCCTCCACCATGGAGGAGAGCCGTTCTGTTTCCCCGATGATGACCTGCATCCCTTTTTTAATGAGCTCGCCATCCCCTGCGCCCGCGTCCCGAAGCGTCTCTCCCCAACCCTTTATGGCGGTCAATGGGGTTCGCAGCTCGTGGGAGACAGAGGAGATAAAGTCGTTTTTCACCTTATCCGCGTTGGCCAGTTCATCTGCCATATAGTTGATCACATCCGCCAGGTCGCCGATTTCATCGTCGTGCTTCTTTTCGATTTTGGCCTGGAAATCCCCCTGGGCGATCCGTTTGGCAGCATTGCCCACCGCCCCCAGGGGAGCAATGATGGAATTGATAAAGTAAGAGCTGGAGACCGCCACAAACACCACTACCATCAGCCCCAGGGAAACAATCAGCAGAATCACAATCCCAATCTGCTTATCCACTGCTGTGAGGGAGACAGACAGGCGTATTGCAGACAGATCTTCGCTAACCACTGGAGCACGCCGGGATAGGGACATGACATGTTCCTCATTGCTCTCCCCACGATGGACGCCGGAACCGCTGGGAGAAGTCATCGCCTCCAGGTAATCAGGGGAAACCAGCTCCTCGCTGCTCTGAAAGCCGCTGGAGGTGATCACCACTACGCCCCGGCCGTTGAGGGCCATCAGTTCCATACGGTTTTTATCCTCAAAATTGGCCACCATAGAGCGTATCTCGTTGGTGAGGTCTGCGCTGTTGTCGTTGGAATAGGCTTCCATCATGGCGGAAAGGGAGGTCATTCGGGATTCCAGGGTCTGCCGGACCAGTCCGTAATAATATTCCCGCACTGCCAGCGAACCGGCAATCACCAGAGCTGCCAGGATTACCAATATCACCCCAAAGCTGTTAACCAGCCACCGGCGGGTTATACGTTTGACTGCCATGCCTCTGCCTCCCTCTTTTTTGCTTTTCTGCCCTGCATCCAAAATAGCGCTGTAAAGGATGGGGAGAAATCAATATGCCAAAAGCTCATCCGTTCCATTTATAGCCGAAGCCCCAGACGGTGAGGATATATTTGGGGGCAGAAGGCTCCTCCTCAATTTTCATCCGCAGGCGGCGGATATTGACGTCAACGATCTTTACATCCCCGGTGTTTCCCTCTCCCCACACCTTTTCCAGGATCGCGCTGCGCTCCAGGGCGGTGTTGACATTGGAGAGAAACATCTCCATAATCTGGAACTCCACCTGGGTCAGGTCAATGGGCTTGTTGTTTTTTTGCAGGGAGCGGCTTTTCAGGTTCAGCACAAAGGGCCCGGAGACCAGCTCTTCAGAGGGCTGGCGGATGCCGGCCGCCATGGTTACCCGTCGATGTACTGCATCCACCCGGGCCACCAGTTCAGAGGGACTGAAGGGCTTAGTGACGTAATCGTCTGCCCCCAGCATCAGCCCGCTTACCTTGTCCATCTCCTGCGACTTGGCCGAAAGCATGATAATTCCGATGGAACCGCTCTTTTTTCGGATCTCCTTGCAGACCTGGAAACCGTCTATTCCCGGCATCATGATATCCAGCACTGCCACGTCAAAGTTCCCGCCGCTTTCCTCAAAGACCTTTAACGCCGCCTCTCCGTTAGAGACGTCCGTCACCTCGTACCCAGCCCGGCGAAGGTTGATTACTACAAAATCGCGGATAACATCCTCGTCTTCCACTACTAAAATTCGTTTCATGTGCGCTCCTCCCTAATTCCAAAACGGTGTGATCCATATGTTTTACAGATGACAGTCTACAAAAGCTGGAACATCTCTTCCAGCTGTCCATAGTCGATGGTCAGCTCCGATCCTGCCTCGGCCAGAGGAATATAGGCGTAATACTCAAAATTTCCCTTTGTCCGGATAATGCGGTAGGTATCCGCGTCAAACTTGTCATGATAATCCTTGGAAGAATACACCTTGATCCGCAGCAGCTCCTCCCGGAGCTGCCCCAAAGAGCCATTGTAGACCCAAAACCGCCATTCATTGGTTTTGTCCTCTTGGGTAACGGTCACCTTGTCCCGCCAGCTGTCAGGGAATTTTATCATATACCCTGCCTCCCTGTTAACCACTGTGGGGGTCAGACGGCTGATGCCGTTGTGATCCAGACAACTATAATTGATCAGATACATGGAATTCTCCATTTCCTCCTCGTACCCCGGCAAAGGCTCCGGCATGGGCATATCCATGATCCCATCCCCGTCAATGTCTTGACAGACGATTTCCAGCGTCCGGATGGTCTTTTCACTGTAATCATCCACATCGTACAGCAGGCGGGAGGTAAGCTTTTGCTGTTCCCGGTCAAAGTACAGCACATCGGTGCAGTACTGACCTCCACTGAGCCTTCCGTCGATAAATACTGCCGGAGATCGATCTGACAGCAGTCCGTATTTTACCTCCAAATAGGAGGTAAAGGCGTTGGTCAGCCGATATTCCTCGCCAATGATATCCACAACGTCTTCCTCTGGAAGGAGGGTAGCCAGCTTGGCGTCCACCGGTTTGGCAAGGGCGCTGGATTCCAACAGCAGCAGGTCGCTGTGTTTGCCCCCGGTCAGACGAGTAACCAACAGCTCCGAATAGGTATTGGAAAACAGACTTTTCATCTGTCCATTTTTAAAATTGTACAGGTTTACAGTTTTCAATTCTTGATTGACCTGTTCCCATCCGATCAATATATCGCAACCGCCCTGTCCAGAAATATCCACAAACTGGATCTGATCCACAGCAGTACCGCTGCCAGGATAGGTTTGCAGTGCTTTCCAGCCGTCTCCATCATTGTCCAGGATGCAAATCTGGGTCTGATATTCCGTGTTATTGGGATCGTCGTAAAATACCATCGCCTCTTCCTGGCCGTCGCTGTCCAGGTCGTACATAACAAAAGCGGAGAGGTAGTCCCCCCGGTGGGGGTATTTCAGCTTTTCCGCCCTCCCCATTCCCACCGCTGCCTCCAAGGCGCTGGCGATCTCCTTTTGCTCCGGCGTTAGTTTGGGGGGATGAAGAAGGTCATCAATGCCGGGCTGGAGCAGGCTCTCCAGGCTGATGTCGCTGCATCCGGCCAGGAGCACATAAAAAAAACTGGATAGGATCAGAAGAAAGCGGTTGGCTTTCGACATGGGTTCACCTTCTTTAATTGGTTTCTGACACAAATGCTTCTTAATAAACATGGTTTTTTTGCTATTTTTCATACATAAAATAGATTTTTGCGCCTAAAACTCTGCCGGCCGCCTAGAAATGTCTTTATTTTCTATGCCATCCATGTTAAAATAGAAATGAAAAACTTAATTCTTCGCGCGGCTGGCAATCTGTTTCTCTGCGTTTTTAATCAAATTCAGCAGCGAAGAGGCAAAGAGCGGGTACTGGGCTGTGATCGAGTCTGTTGTCACTGCAACCGGCGTGTGCTCCGGGGCAGGTTTTTTCTCCCCCCCCAAACCTATATCCTGCCCCGCAGCAGCAGCTGCGGCGTTCGCCTCACAGAGCATCATGGCAGCGTTGGCATATCCGCTTGCCAGGTGCTGTGGAACGGTAAACATCTGGGACTGGTTTTTGGGATTTGCAGAATAGGCGATCCGGAACATCCGGTAGACCGCCAGCATCAGGTATGAGGAGATTTCGGAGACCAGCGCTGCATTGTTGATCTTTTGCAGCAGGTCGAACAGGATGTTGAGGGAATTGGCAATGAGTTTTTTCTGGAGGATGGGCATAATATTTCCGCTTCCCTTGATGCGGTTTTCCCGCCCGGAGGCGTCCGGTTCAGGGATATCCTCTATAGTAAGGCGGGAGCCGTCTGGTTCCGGAGAGCGTCCCAGGAGGTAGTCGCAGGAAACGCCATAAAAGTCCGCACAGCGGACGAGGAAATCCAGCCCGCATTCCCGAATCCCCTTTTCATAGTGGGAGAGAAGCGCCTGGGAGATTTCCAGCTTTTCGGCGGCCAGCTTTTGGCTGATCCCTTTTTCTTTGCGGAGAAGGGTTAAAATTCTTGGAAAATCGCTGTTCATACTGATACCTCCAAAGGATGATGGGGGACGTCCTATGCCGTGGGCATTTGGCACAGCCTCCCCGCTGATTGTGGGTCAACACGATGTAAATTATAGTACACTCGTTACGATTTGTAAAGAACAATCCTTCGATTTTTGTCTGTTTCCCGCCAAAAAGCCGGGAAAACAGCGGGAAAAGGGGAAATCATACGGCCTACCGCCGGCCAAAACAGGCGGGATGGCAGGAATGCCGTCGGAGGGGAAGAGGATGCTCACATACCGGATTCATCTGATTGCCAACGGCCTGACCGAGGCAAACCTGGAAGGAAGATATATTGGCCTGACCGATGAGCCCCTTTGTCCAGAGGGCGTAAAAAATTTGGAGGGAATACTGGAGAACAGCGAGTATCCAAAGATCGAACGTCTGTATTCCAGCCCTTCCCTTCGCTGCCGTCAAACGGCCTCTATGGTATATCCCAACAATCGGGTACGCCTGGTGGAGGGGCTGGCGGAGTATGACTTTGGTGTGTTTGAGGGAAAAACCATGGAGCAGCTCCAGCTTTTATATCCCAACGAATATCCCCGATGGCTGGCAGGGGAAAATGACGCCGCCCCGCCCATGGGGGAGAGCAACCGCCAGTTTATAGAGCGCATTCTGGACGGATTCGACCAAATGGTACGGGAGATGATGACAGAGGAGGTACATTCTGCGGCGCTGGTTACCCATGGAGGGATTATTATGACGCTGATGGCCCTGCTGGCCTATCCCAGAAAGGATTTTTCCCAGTGGGTGACAGAGAACGGCATGGGCTTTACAGTCTTGGTCACCCCCCAGCTGTGGATGAGGGATAAGGTTATGGAGGCTTATGCTTTAATCCCGGAATTTTACGGGGATGTGACGCCGGAAATGGCCTGCACCTTTGGGGTGCGGGATACCATCCGCCTAGTGGATGCCCGTCGGGACAGCAGGGACGGCCAGGAGGACAACTGGCAGGACGACCCCATGTGAGGGAATACAGGGAAAACAGCTGTAAAATAATAACTTGAGGTGAAAAGGTGTGGAAAAGCAGTGGAAAATCTGTGTGCTTCCCGGCGATGGGATAGGCCCCGAGATTACCAGGCAGGCGGTCAAGGTGGTGACAGCCGTTGCGGAATATTTTAAAATCCCTTTGGAGATAGAGGAGGCGCTGATCGGCGGCGCCGCCCTGGAAAAGGAGGGAATGCCGTTGCCCATGAGCACCGTCAACCGCTGCCGGGCGGCGGATGCCATTCTACTGGGGGCGGTGGGAGATCCCCGCTGGGATAATCAGCCCCTTTCCATGCGCCCAGAGAGCGGGCTTTCCTCCCTGCGGGCAAAGATGGGGCTGTATATCAATCTGCGGCCCGCTGTCAGTTACCCCATGCTGGAGGATGTGGGACCTCTGGCCCAGGGAGGGGACTTTGATTTACTGGTAGTTCGGGAGCTTTCCGGAGGGCTGTATTTTGGGGAAAAGGGGATCCGTCAGGAGGATGGCGTGCGCTGTGCCTATGACGTGGAATCTTATTCGGAAAAGGAGATTGAGCGGATTGCCCGGTTTGCCTTCCAGGCCGCGGAAAAGCGGAGAAAAGAGCTGGTTTCGGTGGATAAAGCCAGCATGATGCAGACCTCCTGTCTGTGGCGGGAGGTTGTGGAGCGGCTTGCGCCGCAATTCCCGGAAGTATCTCTCCGCCATATGTATATAGACCATGCAGCCATGGAACTGATCCGCAACCCCAGGCAGTTCGACGTAATACTGACCTCCAACCTGTTCGGGGACTTTCTGTCAGAGGAAGCAGCAGCGCTGACCGGCTCCCTGGGACTTGCTCCGTCGGCAAGCCTTGGGTATGCGGCCAGCGGCATCTACGAGGCGGTCCATGGTTCCGCGCCTGCCCTGGCAGGAAAAGACAGAGCCAATCCAGTAGGGGCCATTCTCTCGGCGGCGATGATGTTCCGCCATACCTATTCTATGGAGATGGCCTGTAAGGCTGTACAGTGGGCTGTGATGGAAACTTTGAAGCGCTGCCGTACTGCCGACATCGCTCTGCCCCAAACCGAACCAGTGGGAACCGAGGAGATGGGCGATATAGTGGTTCAACAGCTTCGGGAGATACTTCCCAGCGTCATCCCGGATCCGGTCTTTGGGGCGGAAACCCTGGAAGAAATACAGTAACAGCATAAAATTTGCATTTTTGATACAAATTTGTGACAATAATAGGGTATGCTGAAAGCTGAGAAAATTTTCCCCTTCCGGTCTGCGGACCACCTAGTCTGCAGAATTCCACGTTTCTGCGCCGCGGCGCATAGGAGGTAATGATCCGCTATGGAATTTCACCGCAGAATAAAAAAAAGCGCCCGAGCTTCCTTGCAGGGGAGCTGGGGACAGGCTGTGGCCATTGTTTTCACTGTTTTGGGCGTCTATTTGCTGATTTCCGCCTTGGAACAGGCCCTTTACCTAGTTCTGGGCCTTTCTGGGTTTCTGGACGTTTTCAACACCCCTGAATTTTACCTGGATGATTCTTTGAATACAGACCTGGGGGCGGTCCTTTCCACGGGGTTCAGCTCACTGCTGCTGTTTTTGTTGGGCGCTCCCCTGACAGCCGGTTCTGCCGGGTGGTATTTCAGCCTATCTGCCGGAACTCCCCTGGGATTTGAAGGGTTGTTTCGTCCCTTTACTTCGGGAAGGAGCTATATTCGCATTTTGGGGGCCGCACTGCTGGTGGGGGTTCGTTCGGCGTTATGGGGGTTTGCCTTCCTCCTGCCCCCCGGCGCGCTGGCTGCCCTATTCCTGTGGGCCTCTGGAACAGACAATCTTCCGGTTTCCGCCATGCTTATCAACATAGGCTTTGCTATAAGCCAGCTTCTCTTTGCCATTGCCTTATTTTTCTTCTTTGTGTTCCTGCAACGATATTCCCTGGTCTATTATCTTCTGGCGGACCGGCCCCAGGTATCCGCTGCAAGGGCTGTCGGAATGTCGGTCAAAATGATGAAAAACCACAAATGGGAGTCTGTATCGCTGAGGATATCCTTTGTGGGATGGCATCTGCTCTCCCTTCTTATCCTGCCTATGCTGTATACCGCTCCCTTTTATCACGCCTCTATGGCCATTTATTCCCGATATGTAATAGAGTGCTTCCAGCGGGCGCAAATGGGGGATTCCTTTGTACAACCGGAATTCCAGGATCCTCAAGAAAACCAGGACCCCCTCATCCAAAAGGAGGACTTTCCGGGAGAGAGGGAAGAACCTGTGGGGGATGACGGAAAAACCAAAGAATACGCCTTTTCTGACCTTCAGCAGCAGATGGAGCAAAGGTAATAATCCGGTCTGAAAGCCCTGCATAAACAGGCTTTCAGACCGGGTTTCCATTTTTAAGGGGTTACATTGCCCCATAATCCTGCCCGTAAATCCTCTGGTACATCTCCATACCTGTTTTCGTTGCCGCAAGGCCTCCCTGTCCCGTTTCCCGAAGCTGCTGGGGCAGGGCTTTACCAATGGCGTACATAGCCGTAACAACTTCGTCAAAGGGGATATAGCTGCGCACCCCGGCACAGGCCATATCCGCTGCTGTCAACGCCACTGAGACGCTGACAGCGTTTCTCTTGATACAGGGAATCTCCACCAATCCACAGACCGGGTCACAGACAAGTCCCAATAGGTTTTTAAGGGCCATGGCCGCTCCATGGACAGCCTGCTCATCATCTCCGCCCAGAAGCCGGACAGCCGCTGCTGCTGCCATTGCCGCGGCAGCTCCGCATTCCGCCTGGCATCCGCCGTCTGCTCCAGCCAGAGTGGCGTGTTCGCCGATGACCATCCCAACGCCCGACGCGGTAAACAGTGCCTGAACCATCTCCTCCCGGCTGTTTCCCCTGTATTTTCCCACTGCCAGGACAGCGGCGGGAACAATGCCGCAGGAACCAGCGGTGGGGCAGGCGACGATCTTTCCCATTGCCGCGTTTACCTCAGAACAGGACAATGCCATCTGGACCGCGTCGGCTAAAACCGGCCCGAGGATGCTCTGCCCCTTTTGGATATACCCATGGTACTGATGGGCGCACCCCCCTGTAAGGCCGCTGTTGGAAAAAACAGGGTTTTCCAATCCGCCCCGGGCAGACTGTTCCATAACGTCCAGCATTTGGGACATCCGGTCCAGGGCCTGTTCCCGCGTTTGCCCTGTGTTTTCGCATTCCGAGGCAAGGATGTATTCTCCAAGGGACATCCCTTTTTCCACACAGCCTTTTAGGATTTCCGACATCCAGAACTCCGCCATTACATTTTCACCCTTTTCATAGTTGGTAGATTCCACCCCTCACTCCTCCGGCTGGAGCAGAACAACACTCAGCATACCTGGGAGCTCCTGAATTTGCTCCACAATGCTTTTGGGGACGCTTCCGTCAATTTCCAGGTACATATCAGCGGTGTCGCTGTGACGCTTGCGGCTGACGCGCATATTCCCAATATTCAGCCGGGACTGATAAAGCAGGGACGCGATAGAGGCAATGATTCCCGGGCTGTCCAGGTGCCGGGTGACTAAGATGGGACTTTCGCCGGTAAACTGGACCGAAATGCCGTTGAGGCCCACGATACGCACCTTGCCGCCGCCAATAGAGCAGCCCACAACATCGAACTTTTCCCCGCCGTGGGTGGTGATAAGAAAGCGGACCGTATTGGGGTGGACACTTTCCCATCCTGTTCCCTCCCCGGCAGATCCTTCCATTGGCTGAAAGGAGTAGTCCACCCCCGATTCTCCAGCGATGCGGAAGGAATCCCGCAGGCGCTCGTCCCAGGGGTCAAACCCCAGGATTCCCGCCAGAAGCGCCTTATCTGTACCATGTCCCTTGTAGGTTTTGGCAAAAGATCCATAAAGCTGGAATACGACGGAACGCACGCTGTTATGGGCAAGGACCCGCGCCATTTTTCCCAGCCTTGCTGCGCCCGCTGTATGGGAGCTGGAAGGGCCCACCATAACCGGCCCTGCGATATCAAATACGCTGTAGCTTCCGGCGAGATATTCTGTTTTCATACTATGCCGCTCCTTACCTGGAAATTTCGCCTCGCCGGCCCTCTGTCAGGCGGGAGGCAATCATAGCAGATTGCACGGATGAAAGCAAAAAGGCAGCCATGGTCTGACTGCCTTTTTGCTGTAAGTAATTAGTTGGACATTTCGTTTTTACAGTTTTTGCAGACGTTTTTGCCCTTAAAGGAAATGATTTCCTCTGAACTCCCGCAAAAGATACAGGTGGGCTCATACTTTTTCAATACTATCTCGTCCTGTTCTACAAAGATCTCCAGATAGTCCTTTTCTCCGATTCCCAGCGTCCGCCTGAGCTCAATGGGAAGTACAATCCGCCCCAGCTCATCTACTTTTCTGACAATACCCGTTGCTTTCATGTAGTTTCCTTCCTTTTTCGACATTTATGGCTGTAAGGTTTGGAAATTATTTTTTCCTTAAATTCCCTACCCAATTATAATATACAATGGATTGCGGTCAATGTCAATCGTTGTTTCCGAAAAATATCCTAAAATTTTCAAGAATTTTTCATAATTTTCCTAGATCATGAATATATTACCATAAAAATGCTGTACAATCTATAAAAATTGAAGATATAGCATTTGTGTTCTATTTTTTCACAAGGAGAGATAAACCTAAAATCAATAATAAAATCGGCAGAAAACATTAAAAAACAATAGATAAAATATATTTTTTTGTCCAAGACGGGGATTTTGGCAGAACAGATCCCCTCAGGAGGAGGATATTTAGGAGGGAAGGATATTGCTCAACCGTATATTTTTAGGGCTGCTGCTGTTTTCGCTGGCAGCGGGGGTATTTCTGGGCAGGGGGGAGGAGCTTACCGCTGCTCTGCTGGACCAGTCCTCATCTGCCGTGAGGCTGGCATTGGAAATGGCGGGGGTCATGTGCCTTTGGAGCGGATTGATGAAGGCTGCGGAGCGGGCCGGACTGGCCAAGGCAGTTGGGAAACTTTTTTTCCCTTTGACCAGACGTCTTTTCCCAAAGCTCATCCAAAGGGAGCTGGAAGCGGATGGGCCGAAGGAGGGGTCTGCCTTGGAAGCCATTACCATGAACCTTTCCGCCAATTTTCTCGGCCTTGGAAACGCAGCCACTCCATTGGGGATCGCCGCTATGGAGCGGATGGCAGCGGCTTCCCCGGAAAGCCGCTGCGCCACCGACGAAATGGTGCTTTTCCTTGTGTGCAATACTGCCGCCGTCCAGCTGTTTCCATCCACCCTGGCGGCGGTACGGCAGGCCGCGGGGGCGGCCCATCCATTGGATGTTCTTCCGGCAGTCTGGCTCTCCTCCATAGCGACGCTGGCCGCTTCCTTGGCAGCAGCCTTTATTATGGCCGGAATGAGCAGGCAGAGAGGGGGAAAGAAAAGATGAATCCCTTTGTCTCCTTCTTTCTATCTTTGGGCGGATGGATCATGCCAGTGCTTTTTTGTGGGATTCTGCTGTACAGCGGGGCTAGGAAGGTAGATGTGATGTCCGCGTTTCTGGATGGAGCGTGGGAAGGGCTGATGACAGCAGCCCGGCTGGTTCCAGTGTTGGCAGCTCTTCTCTGTGCCATTGGGATGTTCCGCGCTTCCGGTGCACTGGAGCTGCTGACCGATTTATTAGCCCCTGTGGCACGGCTGCTGGGAATTCCAGTGGAAACTCTCCCGCTGGCCCTGATGCGCCCAATCTCCGGGAGCGGTTCCTTGGCAATGCTGCGGGAAGTTTTGGAGACCTGCGGACCAGACAGCTTACCGGGGAGGATTGCTTCGGTGATGTACTGCTGTGGAGATACGGCTTTTTATATCATACCTGTTTACTGCGGCGCGGTAAAGGTAACTGATTCCCGGCACGCCCTTCCCGCAGCGCTGGCAGGAGGATTTGTGGGGACGCTTTTCAGCGTTTGGTCAGTAAAACTATTTTTTTAGGCGTATCATGAGAATGGAGGAGATCCCAAACAGTTGACACTTTATCTGCAAAATGCTATCCTTTCTATACAAAAGCTAAGGGGCCTGCTGCCTGCTATTTGCAGGCAACACGCCCTTTCAGCTGCTTAAACTATTTTTATTTCACTGATTTTCTATTTTGGGGGATCGTTTCATCCTTAATGAAGATCCTACAGCAGCAATACGAAAAAAGGAGGCATCTGACGGTGTATCAAATTCTGATCGCAGAGGACGACCAACCTCTGAACCGCGGTATATCTCTGGCGCTGAAAGGACCGGACAAGGAGATCCACAGCGTGTTTGATCTGGCAAGTGCGTCGGCAAAGGTAAAGGCCTCTTCCTTTGACCTGATCATCCTCGACATAAACTTTCCCGACAGAAGCGGCTTGGATTTTCTGACTGATCTACGCCGCCAAAGTTCCACCCCAGTGATCCTTCTGACTGCCAACGACCTGGAGACAGATGTGGTAGCCGGATTCGAATTGGGGGCGGACGATTACATTACCAAACCGTTCAGTCTGGCGATCCTCCGGGCGCGGGTAGAGGCCCAGCTTCGCCGGAACCGCAGCCAAAACCGTTACGACTTTGGAGAATACGTTTTTGACTTTGACAGCCTGACATTTGAATACAAAAACCAAATGATAGAATTGAGCCGGACAGAGCAGAAACTTCTCCGGCTGCTGATTGAAAATAAGGGCCGCACCGTCCGGCGGGAACTTCTGATGGATCGGGTCTGGTCCAATGCAGGAGAATTTGTGGATGAAAATACCCTCTCGGTAGCCATGAAGCGCCTGCGAGACAAATTAGATGCTGCCGGAAAGATCAAAACAGTTTACGGGGTGGGATACGCATGGGCGGCGGAGTAACCGAAGTTGTCCTCCTGGCCGCCGCAGTGGGGGCTGCGGTCTCGGGATTTTTCTGTTGGCTGGCCTGCCGCTGGCGTATGAAACGGCTGATGAAGCGTTTAATGGACATGCTGGATCAGGCAATCGGAGGGGAATTCTGGGAAAGCCAGTTTGACGAGAGCATGGAATCCGCCGTGGAGGAGAAGCTGGCCCATTTTTTAAAGAGCAGTATCCTTTCCTCCAAGCGGCAGTCAGAGGAGAGAGATAAGATCAAAGAGCTTATCTCCGATATCTCACATCAGACCAAAACCCCGATTTCAAACCTTCTGTTGTACTCCCAGCTTTTGGAGGAAGGCAGTCTGCCAGAAGAGAGCCTGCCGGTTGTGATGGAGCTTCGTAAGCAGACAGAAAAGCTGCAGTTTTTGATTATATCGCTGATCAATTTATCTCGTTTGGAAACTGGGATAATACAGGTGAAACCACAGCGGGGGAATTTGGAAGAACTTTTGAAGGCAGTGGAACGGCAGGCGGTTCCCAAGGCAGAGGAGAAGAAAATTTTCCTATCCGTCCAGGCGGCAGATGCCTGGGCGCTGTACGACCCTAAATGGACTGAGGAGGCTCTCTATAACTTAGTGGACAACGCTATCAAATACACCCCTGAAGGGGGCCGTGTGGAGATCATCACGGTTGTTTATGAGTTATTTGTTTGTATCCATGTCAAGGATAACGGTGTTGGGATCAAGGAAGAAGAACAGGGACGGATTTTCCGCAGGTTTTATCGTTCGGAATCATCAGAGGGAACAGAGGGGGCGGGAATCGGGCTGTTTTTGGCCAGGGAGATCGCCGCAGCCGAAAACGGTTACATCAAGGTGAAATCGTCTGTTGGAGCAGGCTCTTGTTTTTCCCTTTTTCTTCCAAGGGGATGAAAGGAAAAACATGTTTCAATGTGTTTCTTATGGTTCTGTCCCCATTAAGCGGCGGCATTTCCATCCACGCTCCCCGTGTGGGGAGCGACCTTGTGCGGGTCTACCGGGGTAGCTATACCGCCCTTGATTTCAATCCACGCTCCCCGTGTGGGGAGCGACTCCCATGTCTGATTCAAGGCTTTTGAGATAGCCCATTTCAATCCACGCTCCCCGTGTGGGGAGCGACGCTCCATATCCAACTCTGCTGCTATTTCAACCTGTGATTTCAATCCACGCTCCCCGTGTGGGGAGCGACGCAAATTGCCCTCAAACCCGCATTGTGATCAACAATTTCAATCCACGCTCCCCGTGTGGGGAGCGACAACAATCGCTATGTTTATATCAAGAGCAGAGATGCATTTCAATCCACGCTCCCCGTGTGGGGAGCGACAGCATAAACCACCAAAAAAGCATGACGGATTTATGCAAAATCTGCAAAATGGAAGTTAAAAAAAGCAAAAATATTTCCGATCTTTTCTCGTTAACAATACACCGCCAATCTACCCCGACAACTTTTGGTGCGAACCTCTGGTAAAATACTGTTTACATCCCTTTCGCACCTAAACAATCAGGGGATCCTCAGGGGAATAGGTGGGCCTGGCGCCAAAATGTTCAATCCTATTGTCGTAACGGTTGCCTAAATAGTAAAAGCGCAGACTGTCCTTTTCAGGCTCTATGATGCTGCAAAGTTTAGCCTGTAATTTACGGCATTGGGCGGCGTCCAGCAGACATTCAAAAACCGAGCACTGAACCCTTTGTCCGTAGTTAACACATTGCCTGGCAATCTGACGCAACCGCTTGCGGCCTGCTGCGTCTTCTGTGTTTACATCGTATGTAATCAAAACCAACATAAAATCACTTCCATAAAAAGGGCGGATACCCGTCCAAATCTCCGCGCAGGTATCGTGCCAACAGCATGGCCTGAATATGTGGAATCATCCCCCAGGAAAGCTTTTCCCCCAGGTATGGATGGGTTAGCGATTCTTTCTTTTTTTCTTGCCACTTTCTTACAAACAACTTCCTACCGGACTCATTGAGCAGCACAGCCCCGCTTTCCATATGCTGAAAATCGGAAGCAGAGATGCTTTTCGTATTGATGAGCGTCAGTACAAAACGATCCGCCATGCAGGGACGAAGCTCCTCCATTAAATCCAAAGCCAGCGATTTTCTTCCCGGCCTGTCCCGATGGAGAAATCCTACATATGCATCCAGTCCCACGCTTTCTAAGGCGCTGGCACAGTCGTTGGCCAAAAGGCTGTATGCAAACGAAAGCAAAGCGTTGACAGCGTCTAAAGGCGGCTTCCTGCTCCGTTCCCGGAAGAAAAAGTTTGCCTTATCTCCAAGGATCATGTCGTCAAATACACTGAAATATACGCTGGCTCCCACGCCCTCTAGCCCGCGCAGCCGCTCTAAATCTGTTTCCTGCCTGACCTGCGGCAGAAGCTCCTGTATCTGGGCCGACGCCTTGAGGAATTTTGGTTCATCTATCCTCAGCCTATGGTCCCGGCGGGTCCGCTCTATGCTCCAGCGGGAGTTATAAAGCTTTCCCAAAATCATGGCGCGGCTGATCTGGCAGCTCTTTTCCTCATCGTCAGAAATGCGATATTGCTCCCGGCGCAGCAGGACATTCCCAAAATTGCTTCCACAGGTCCGCGCCAGAAATTTTCCGCTAGGCGTGCAGAATGCCAGTCCGATTTGACGTTTTGCACAGGCGCCCATCAACGCCGGAAAAGCCCCGGGATATGCAAAACTGATAATATTCTGCAAGGTGTGTAGAGGATAGCGGGCTACGGCCTCCTTCCCCCGGTTGCATACAATATTTTCACCGTCCAAAGACAGATAGATGTCGTCTGAATTGATATAAAGGGTATTGAGCATCTGTTTCAAGGCAATCCCTCCATCCTTTCGGCCAGATATGCAGAAACACTTTTAGTGCGCAGCATTTTGGGCAGACATATGTTTTTCAGGGAGCAGGAGCTGCATCCTTTCCTGGGCTTGACCTTGGGCGTATATCCCCTTTGATAAAGCTGATGCATCTCCGCCAAGGCGTCTTCAACCTGGCTGCGGAGCTCGGAAGTAAACGGGACCGAAGTTCTGTGGCGGGTTTCCCCGTAATACAGCGCCCCCTCCGGAACCGTACAGCAGAGCATTTCTTCAAGGCAGAGGGCCTGTCCGCAGAGCTGCAGGATATCAGCGCTGTCCTCTTTGGGTTTCCCTCGTTTGTACTCAACGGGGTAGGGCTGCCAAGATCCCTGAAGGTTTGGCAGCTGCACCCCGTTGGAAGACCGGTGAAGCTCCACCACATCGCACTGGCCGGAAACCCCCAGCCTTGCGGAACGAATGGGCATGCCCCGGATGATAATCCGGTCTCCCCGGCTTTCCCTAAGGCCGGCATCATGGGCTTTTTCATGCAAAAGCTCTCCGTCCACAGTCAAAAAATTTTCAACCCACTGGCCTTCAATATGGATCAGCGCCCATTGACGGCGGCAGAAAATAAAGTGTTGTAATCCAGATAGCTGAAGGTAATCCTCCTCTTTATACTCCATCCAAAACCTCCGGCTCCAGTCCTTCCAGCGGCTTCAGGACAATCCGGTAGTCCCCCATGCTGGAGGGAAGCCGGTCAGGATCGATCAGCTCCGCCTGAACGGAGCGGTGTACCCTGGCGGAGGAATACTGCCCATCCTTACAGTTGTGTTCCCACCAATAGAGCTTTACAACCTCCATGGAGCCTTCAGGCCGGGCAGAGGACATGTCGTTGACAAAGAGGGTGCGGAGGCATTCTTTCAGTGTTTGGGCATCTTCCTCGGAAAAGCCCGTCTTTTCCGCCAGCTGGACATTGACAGAGCCTTTGATTTTATAGAGGCCAAACCGGACGAAGTGCTTCATGCCCATGGTATCAGAGGAGCGGGCTTTTTCTCCCTTCTCCCCGTTTACGCTTTTGGTGATCTGCATATCTTCCACCTGTACAGGGGAGACACTAACCCCTTGGTGAATGGAAACCGGTCCCCGTACACCGACAGATACACCCTTTGCATCCTTAAAGGCAAACACCTGACCAAAGGAGCGAACATCCAACCAGGTTTCGCAGGCCTTTTTTCCATATAAATCCGGTGATTTATACTCCTTTGCGCTGCCTAATTTAGAGGTAGCCCGCTCGCTGAGGCTGCTGCACCCATCCTCGCTGCGGTCTGCCGACTGTACAAAAATAGGCTTCCCCAAATCCTGCATCCGGTTGCGGATTTTCCGCTTGATGCAGACGTCGCTCATCTCCCCAAGTCCGGAATAATCGGTGCGGGGGCTGTTGCCGTTTAAAGGATCGCCGTTGGGATTCGCCATAGCAACGGAAACAAAAACCACAAAATCAATTTTTTTCTGCAATACGCTCATGCCTGCTCCTCCTTAATCTTCAGATACCGTCGTTTTTTCTGATTTTCTTGAACGATAACACTCTGTTCTCTGATGATAATAACCTAACAGATAAATATCCTCCAACTTTTGGTTCAGCTCTTTGTCTGACGGCGAGAGTTTATCCACAATTTCACTCTCAATCTGCCGGTAATACTGACGCAGGCCGTATTCCAGACGTTTATAATAGGGCTCCAGCTTCTCTTCTAATATCCGCCAGGTGGACATTGGACGCAGCGCAAAGGCCTTTTGCATCCGCATCGCGTTGGTTTCCCGCTCCTCTTCCTTTGAATAAGTGCTGCGCTCCACAATTTCCGCAATGGCCAGCAGACGGCCGAACAGATAGCTGCGGTCATCGTTTCCCTTGTCTAAAGACATATCCCATTCCTCCTTAAAGTGGTCTTTACGGTATTTCCGGATTGCCGCGCAGGTGGTAAACAGCAGGTCCCTCCGCCTTGTCTTTTCAAAGAGCATCAGATGAGAGGCTCTCTCCACCAGGGCCGATTCCACATCCAGCGGGAATAGGCCTTGTTTGAGCCGGCAGGCCGTCAGCCGCAGCATCTGCTGCGCCTTTATCTGGGGGTCGGTTTCCATTTTCCCGCTGCGGGGCGTTCCGAAAGCCCAGTCAGCAATTCCGTTAAGGGTGGGGGAGTAGATTCCCAATTCCCCTTCCCGCCATCCTTCCCAGCAGCAGCTCTCATCCCAGGCCCGGAGCCTTTCCAGAAAATCCGAGGCCTGAAGTTCCCCATAATAGGTCACAGCCAGGCGGCCGGCGGTCGCCGCGTCAAACACAGCGATAATGGCCTGGGCGTTGTCCGGAAGATCTACCTTCCAGCTGAACAGGGCGTCCCGGAGTTCCTGGCGGTATTCGGTGGGATCAGCGGCCCGCGGCCTCACTCCCTTTTTGTAGGCCATACAGCCGGTGGGCTCCGGAAGTTCATATCCCTGGGGATTCCAGCAGAGAAAGGTCCGTTCCCCAAACCTAACGCCCTGGTTGGCAATCAGCCACCTTAAAGCGTTATGGGCCTTTTGTGAAGACGTATACCCCACCGTTGACGCCTGCCAGGGTTCAACAAAGCGCCCCCGATAGGTAAAGTCCTGCTTATCGTTGGCGGAGATCAGCTTTGCGTTTCCCTTGATGGCCACAATTCCCTTGGGGTGCTGTTCAGCGGCGGATTCCATGTTTCCGGAGACCATGCACAGGCTGCTGGAACCATCTCTTTGCCGCAGGTTGTTGTAATATTGGATAAAACATTCCATCAGCTCCTTGTCTTCCCAACAGGGGCCGTCCCTATCTCCAAGGCCGTCGACTACCCAGCAGACCAAAAGATCTTCAGTGGATTTATCTAGGGTATCCTGTTGAGTCAGGCCGGATGCCTTTAAATCTTTCAGAATCGTTTCTCCCTGTATATAGCGCAGAATGGGCGTTAATTTAGGGTGGGTATATGGGGAGGACTCCCAATCCGTCAGCTGTTCCAGGTAAAGCGAATGCTTTTCGGGAATGCCGGGGGCCAGATACTTCAGCTTGTCACAGAGGGGATGGGCACATGATCCACTGGAACGTCCAGCGGATTTTTCGGTGGCGGGAATGACGATTTTTTCGCCCTTTTGGTCCAAAGCCTTGGCCGCGAGAAATGTTCCATTCCTATCTAGGGTGATTTCAATCTGGGGACGGGTTACAATATGGGAAACCGGGGCCAGGATTTCCTTCTTCTCCACTGGTTTGCCAACCAGATGTCCCATACAGTCGTAGGTTTCACAGGCCTTCTGCAGCAGTCCCATTATTCCACCTCCCCAAATTCGCCAAGTCCGGAAAAGTTTTCCTGAGGCTCCCCAAAGGGTTTTATCTCCATATCCCGCAGCGTCTTTGTCAGGGAGCACTGCTCCGGGCGGAGAAAGGAGATCACCCCGTTTTTCATAACCGGATACCAAAAGCGGACGGTCATCTTCCCTTGGGTTTCCGGCGAAAAGGCCTCGTCCGGGTAGGTGATCCCGTGGTACATCAGCCCAAAGCCCAATTCCTGTATCGTGTCATAGTGGCCGGGGCCTTCCCCAAACACACAGGGCTCTACATATCCCTGGCACTCCCGGGTCCCCAGAAAAATATCCCGCCGGCCCCCCTTTCCGATCATCCGTTTCGCGACGTTGTGGTGCTTGTTCTCGTTCCGGTCCGAGGCAAGCTCCGGACGGTTTGGGTTCCATTCAAAGTGGGCCTGTACCTGGTAATGGCAATCCTTTAAATAGGTGTAATACGCCAGATCGTTTCCGTCGCTGTGATAATGGATAGGGCGGACCCCTTTTACCTCGGTCTGGATAGGATTCATAATCCGAACAGCGTCGATGTACCAGATCAGGGTGGGCTTCCAATATACGGACATCAGGATCCCCTTTAACGCCTCATAGGTCGGTATCTGATAGCTGCATTTTTCCCCTCCGATTCTGGTGACCGGGTCGGAAAAGAGGGCATAGTCCCCTCTCACCTGAAAGGTCACAATATTTGGGTGCTCCATGGTCATTCCTCCTTAAAGTCCAGATCCGTATTGATGGAAAAACCGGTTTTTTCATGGTAGTGGCCGTTTAATGCCAGCGCGCTTTCCCCGGCAAGGGGAATCAGTCCGCCCTCCTGGGCGAGCTGCTTTAACTGATAATCGTATAATGAAATGGTGTAGGGTTTGGCATCTTCCAGCGATTTTTTGAGATATGCCGGGTCGTATTTCGCCCTTTCGCTGCACAGGTCTGCAATCAATCTGCTCCCCTCCCCATAGGGCACAAGGACGTCCCGGGTATTCTCTTCAAAGACAGTAAACAGCGATCCCGCCCGGCGAAACGCCTGCCGGAAATAAAAGGGATAGGAGCGTTGTATTGTTTTATTACCGGCCAACAGTGAAAACAAGGTGTAGGGCTGGTTGGGGAGGGTATAGTCAAACTGGCCTTTGTGTGCCCTCCGGTACAGGGCTTGATAGTAAAACTGAATGGACCCGTCGGAATCCAAAGTTCGGTACTGTTCCGGATGGAGGGCAAACTCGGTGAACAGGGACAGGGACGCAGCCTGCCCCGCCGCAATGTCCGGCAGGTTGGCCAACTTTTCGTTTTGATACTGCACCACATATACCGGAGCGCGCAGTCCCTTCTCCCCGTGGCGGTTGCAGCGCCCTGCTGCCTGGACCACGCTGTCCATACCGGCGGCCAGGCGTATGACGCAGGCAAAGGAAATATCCACGCCGGCTTCAATGACCTGTGTGGAAACACAGATTGTCTTCCCACCCTTCTGTCCCAGGGAAGCCTGGAGGGCGGATAATGTATTCCGCCGGTGGGCGGGGCACATGGCCGCGGAAAGGAGATAGATACTGGCGTCAGCGGTTTCCAGCTCGTGGAAAATTTCCTCTGCCTCGCCCTTTTTGTTGCAGACAATCAAAACGCTGTCCCTTTCCGTCAACTGGCAAAGGGCGAAATCCGCAATCTCTTGAGAGGACATGCCGTTCCCCCCAACCTTTTGGATGTTCGTCCGTTGGAAAGGAGCCCACAGGGCCTCGTCATAGGGGACCAAATCCCGGATGGGGGTGTGCAGCGGATGGTCAATCCGCTCCATACAGGGCTGGGTTGCGGAGCATAAAACGACGGTTGCCCCGCAGATTTCCGCGAGAAAATTGACCGCAAGGGAAAAGAGGGTCAGCATTTTGCTGGGAACTGTTTGGACCTCATCTATCACAATAATGCTGCCGCAGAGGGAGTGAAAGCGGCGGATCGCGGCCGTTTTGCCGGAAAACAGGGTGTTTAAAAGCTGGACGAGGGTGGTGATAATCACCGGGGCCTCCCAGGTCTCCATATAAAGCTCCCGCTCGTCCAGCTCCTGAGAGTTGCTTTCCGGTTCCATTAAGTTGGAGTGATGCTCCAGAATGATGCTGTCGTCCTGGAGATAGCCTCGGATAACGTCGGCATTTTGATCCAGGATGCTGAGGAGGGGAGAGGTGAAGATAATCCGCTGCTTCCGGTATTTTTTCCCGTGGGCCAGGGCATAGCGCAGAGCGGAAAGGGTTTTGCCGCCTCCGGTGGGGACGTTCAGCCGGAACACGCCGCCAGGCTGCTGAGCGGCCGCTTTACATTGATCGGAAATAGCTCCTCTGGCCCGGTTGATTGCAGAATCCTGAGAAAATTGGCTCAGCTTGTCCTCTACCCGAATCAAGGCCTCTCCCCACAGCCTTTCCAGCTCTGCGCCGGTCCGCGATTTCGGGAATTGAGCATCCTGCATAAATTCCGCCGTGTCCCGGCGGTCCCCCTCAATCACCCCGGAAAGGATCAGGCGGGCAAGCAGCCCGGCATAGAAGGCGGTTTCCTGATAATAACGGTCAGAAATTTCGTTATCCGCTAACTCGGTCATCTCACAGACGCGTTCCAAAATGGGGGACATTTCATCGACTGCAGCCTGGAAGCGTCGGTCCAGCTCCTTGGCATCCGCACAACATTGAAAATATTTCGCAACGGCGGTGCTGTAATCAATGCCCTCCTTGGTCATGCGGTGTAAAAATCCGTTTTTTTTATTATCATCAATAACATCGAACCAACCGTGATGGCCGCCGGCTGCCAACGCCAAAATTTCCGCCGTAATATCCTCGAAAGACTCCCTGCCCTGACGGTGGTAACGGGTCAGAAGCAGTCTGACCCCGGCAAAGGTATGGTTCACCGAACCCCGCTTCACCTTTTCTCCCCGGCTGCTGCGTTCCAGATAATCCTGGTACTGGGGCGAGTATTTTCCAAGATCATGGATAAGGCCAGCTAAATAGCCGCTGGCAGGGAGGAGCGCTGGCTCCAGCGCTTTTGAGGCATACTTTGCCGCCATATGGCAATGCTGTTCTACGGTTTGTTCCGCGATGGGATTTTGTTCTTTATCCCTGAGGATATGCGCAAAGGATTTCTCCAATGGAAAACCTCCTTTTTAAAATCCTACATAATTAAATAATGTTGGTTATAGTTTACCATTTTTTGTCGATTTTTGCAATATTTAATTGTGATTTATGCCAAATATTCAAAAGCAACATAGAATCTCTATAATTCAGAAGCTCACTTTTTGATATGTAAGGGCATTTTAAAGGCATAAAAGGAATTCTAGAGAGAAAAAGTGAAAACTAAAAACACAGAAAGCAATGGAAAAGAACGGAAATGTATACAGAAATAACACAGGCTTTTTGTCCTGGAAAACAAAGGCTTTCCCTCTGCCAGACGCTGCTCCTAAATCAAAAGTCAAGGCCGGGTAGTATTTTTTCTGCGGAAAAAATCTCTACCCTAAACCTTGACTTTTAATTTTTTTCGTGATTGCAATTTCATCGCCGACAACGGGGAGCAGGTAATTTCTTGCTTCCATTGTCGGCGATCCCATTTTACCATGAAAACCGGCTACGCTGATTTACCTTACATTTTGCTTCGTGGGGCCTGCCCCACACCCTGGCCTCCTCCAAAGAACAGAGGGGATCCTTCCTTGCTTTTCAGTCCCAATGAATAGAATCATGCGGTATACAATCGCCTGATTCCAGCTCCTTGATTGCCTGTTCCATCGCTGCATCTTCTGCCGGGGTAGCTCTGGTATAATCTGGATCCCATGCTAAAACGAGCTTTTTAATTAAATCGAATGCTAAGGCTTGATCTTCTTCTGGAAGCATGTCGACCATTGTTGCGATCTGCTGGGTGATTGGCGCCATATCAAAACCTCCCATTTATAAATATCTCCTCTACTCCCTATATCCATAACATGAAGGAATTCCAACTGTTTTTCCATACAAAATCTGTAAACAACCCTATACTTTCCTATACGGAGCCGGTATCGCCCATCAGAGTACCCACGCATAGGCAGGATATCCCCCAATGGGGGTTTTGTGTCAAACCCATAATGCCTATACGGATACGGTTTTTGGATGCTTTATCCATGGACTCTAAGGCCTTTACGGCTGCTTTTGAATAGATAATTTCCACGAAAATCCTCCAATTTATTACGTTTCATCATTTCTATTATATTTTTAGTATATCATATAAATATCCATATAACAATAACAAGAAATTAAAAATTCTAAATCTTACTCTCCGCTAAATCCGCCCAATATCCAGGGCAGGATTCCCAGGCTTTTGGGGTAATGGGGTAGTGGTTCGTGATAGTCTTTTCTTGGACAAGGACGTTTTTTCCATTACGACACCCCCGGGATTTTTCAGACCAGCCACATGACAATTGACCAGACGAATAATTATACACAATCAGTATAATAGTACAGCATTTACCAATCAAAGGTACACAAACAAAAATATTGACAATTTTGCATTCAGTATGGTACAATAATAAAAGTATGCGGGTATGGCGGAATGGCA
>CATJCP010000397.1 GCA_949737515.1 uncultured Oscillospiraceae bacterium
AGCCCGGAGGGCAAATCTCATGCTGCTGCTGGATTATGCCCGACAGTATGAGACAGCCGGCTACCGGGGGCTGTCCGGATTCCTGCGGTTTGTGGACAGCGCCCAGGAGCAGGACGACGATCTGGCCCCTGCGGTCACCATCTCCGAACAGGCCAATGTAGTGCGGATCATGAGCGTCCACCGGTCCAAAGGGCTTGAATTCCCAGTGGTATTTCTCTGCGGGCTGTCCCGGAGCTTTAACCTTTCTGACCGGAATGCCGCTGCCCTGCTCCACCCCCAGGCGGGATTTGCCTGCAAACGGAAGGATCCCCAGGGGATGGGTTGGTATACCACCGTTCCCCGGGAAGCCCTCCGCCTGGAGATCTCCCGCTCCTCCCGCGCGGAGGAAATGCGGGTTCTCTATGTGGCGGTCACCCGGGCGCGGGAACGGCTGGTCCTGGTCATGGCAGAGCGGGACAGCGCCAAAAAGCTCCAGGCCGCCCTGGCCGACGCAAGGGGACGCAGCCTGGAGGAGCTGATATTCCACATCTCCCGCGCCAATGATTTTACCCGGTGGATCCTCCTGTCCTTAGCACGCCATGGCGACGTTGTCTCCCTGGCTGAGGAAGCCGGACTTTCCCTGCGCGCACTTGGGGAAAGCCCGGCGGAGAAAAGGCGGTTCCAGGTCTTCCGGGCAGTATGGGAACCAGAGGAAGTGGAAAAGGAACCATCCCAGGGCCTGAAGCTGGCCGCCCCCTTGGGGGCAGAGGCCCTGACCCAGCAGCTGCGAACCCAGACGGCCTACCGCTACCCATGGATCCAGGCTACCCTGACCCCCGCCAAGCTGGCCGCTTCGGAGGTGGCTCAGGGGGAATCCACCCTCCAGTTCCAGAGCAGGCCTCAGTTTTTGCTGGAGGAGGGGCTGACCCCAGCGGAACGGGGCCTTGCCCTCCACAAATTCATGCAGTTCTGCGATTACCACAGGGCAAGGGAAAGCCCTTCCGATGAGGTAAAACGCCTGGTGGAAAAGGCCTACCTCACCAGGGCTGAGGGGGACAGTATCCAGCTCAGAAGGGTTTCGGCTTTTTTTGCCTCTCCCCTGGCGGGGCGCATCTTCCAGGCCGGGGAGCGCGGGGAACTGCAGCGGGAACTACGGTTCCTGGCCGCTCTGGGGGAACGGGAGCTTGGAAAATGGCGGAAGGACATCCAGGGCGGCGAAACGGTAACGGTACAGGGGGTTGCGGACTGCGTGTTCTTTGAAGAGGGACAGGCGGTCATCGTAGACTACAAAACCGACTATGTAAAAACGCCTGAAGAATTGGCTGAACGCTATTCCCCCCAGCTGGCCATTTATAAAATGATACTGGAAAAGAGCCTGGGATATCCGGTGAAGGAATGTATCCTGTATTCCTTTGGGTTACAAAAGGAAATCCAGGTTTTGTAAAAGCGAAGGCTGTACACCCCGCCTTGGGATGTACAGCCTTATTGACAGCCGGGAGGTTACCTTGTTTGGAGCTCCGCCGCTAAAATCGCGTCCTTTCGGTTTAAAATATCGTCGGAGAGCAGCATCTCCTCCGCCTTGTCAAAACCGATCCGGTCAATGGTCTGGCTGAACCGCTCGCCGGTCCTCCCCTGCTCCCGGAACAGGAGAATCGCCTTTTCCACTACATTGAGGACCTCTTCTTCAGTGGTAAATATTCTGGAAAGCGGACGGCCCTGGGCCACCTTCTTGCCCCATCTGCCGCCAATATAGACTTTAAAGCCGCTCGTCCCATCGGGAAGGGCCTTAAAGTAACATTTCCCGGCACAGCGGCCGCAGTGGGTACAGATTTCGGTGTCAATATCGATCTTTCCGTCCCTCCGCTGGGGAGCGCCCATGGGGCAGATCTCCTCAATCCGGCACTTTTTACAGCCCCTGCATTCCTCAGCGTGGAAGTTGGGGACCCGCTGACCCACAATCCCCAGATCGTTCAGGTCCGGCTTTACGCAGTTGTTGGGACAGCCGCCCACAGCGATCTTAAACTTATGGGGCAGCCGGACGTCCCCATATCCCTCAAAGAAGCGCTGATGGATCTTTTCGGAAAGACCGAAGGTGTCGATCAGCCCATATTGGCAAGTTGTTCCCTTGCAGGAGACCACCGGGCGGACCTTTGCGCCGGTTCCCCCGGTTTTCAGCCCTTCCTGGGCAATGTAAGCGCGGAAATCCTCGATCTTTTCAAAGGGAATGCCTTGTACCTCCACTGTCAGCCGGGTGGTGAATACCACATTTCCGTTGCCGAATTTCTCGGCGGCCTGGGCGATACAGGCCATCTGGGAGGCGGTTATTTTTCCGTTCCTGGTGATAACCCGTCCTGAAAAATTGTCGGTCCCCTTGTTGCTGAGGAATCCAAGGCCTTTAACCCGTTTTTCC
>CATJCP010000398.1 GCA_949737515.1 uncultured Oscillospiraceae bacterium
GGACCGTCACCGGTGTGGGACGTTATTTAAAGGGAAAAAATCCAAGGATTCAGGTCATTGCCGTGGAACCTGCCTCCTCCCCTGTACTGGGCGGGGGAGCTGCCGGTTCCCATGGAATCCAGGGGATCGGCGCAGGGTTTGTGCCGGAGATCCTGGATCCCCATATTTACGACGAAGTGATCCCCGTCACGGACGAGGACGCCTTTGCCGTGGGGCGGGAACTGGGACAGCGGGAAGGCCTTCTGGCCGGAATATCCTCCGGGGCTGCCCTTTGGGCGGCAATCCAGGCGGCAAAACGGCCTGAAAACGAGGGGAAAACCATTGTCGTCCTGCTGCCTGACAGCGGGGACCGGTATCTGTCCACCAAGCTTTTTTCCGATTGATACACATCTTTGATCCAAATTGCAGAAATTGAGGAAAAATAAAACACAGGAGGTCATGTGCCATGATACCAACGCCAAAGGAAGCCTGGGATCTGCTCAACCAATACAACCAGGGTGAATTCCATCTGAAACACGGACGGATTGTCGGGGACGTGATGCGGTGGTTTGCCCAAGAGCTGGGCTACGGGGAAGAGGCCGATTTCTGGGAAACGGTGGGAATTCTCCACGACCTGGATTTTGAGCAGTTCCCAGAGAAGCACTGTGTCAAAAGCCAAGAGCTCATGCGGGAACACGGCATTGATGAGACCATTATCCACGCCACTGCCAGCCACGGCTATCAGCTGACCGTGGATATCCAGCCAGAGCACGAGATGGAAAAGGTGCTGTACGCCACAGACGAACTGACCGGCCTGATCGGCGCAGCGGCCATTATGCGCCCCTCCCACAGCGTCAGCGATCTGGAGGTGAAATCCATCCGGAAAAAATTCAAGGATAAAAAATTCGCCGCAGGCTGTTCCCGGGAGGTCATCGAAAAGGGCGCCAATATGCTGGGCTGGGAACTGGATAAGCTGTTCGACCTCACGATCCAGGCCATGCGCGCCAGCGATGCGGTAGAATGACTATGGCGTGCGATAAAAGGGGGATCGTCTCTCAATGAAGAAAGTCCTTGTCGCCATGAGCGGAGGGGTGGATTCCAGCGTAACAGCCTATCTCCTCCAGCGCCAGGGCTATGAGTGCATCGGCGCAACCATGAAGCTTTACGGCAATGCTGTCATCGGGGAGCCTGCCGGAAGCGGCCACACCTGTTGTTCCCTGGACGATGTGGAGGACGCCCGCAGCGTGGCCTTCCGCCTGGGGATTCCCCACTATGTATTCAACTTCTCGGAGGACTTTGAGCAGAGGGTGATACAAAAATTCGTGCAGAGCTATCGGGAAGGCCTTACGCCCAACCCCTGCATTGACTGCAACCGCTATCTGAAATTCGGCCACCTGTACCGCAGGGCAAGGGAGCTGGACTGCGATTACATTGCCACCGGGCACTATGCCCGCATCGAAGAGGAAAATGGCGTTTTCTATCTGAAAAAGGCGTCAGACCGTTCCAAGGATCAAAGCTATGTGCTGTACTCCCTCACGCAGGAGCAGCTCTCCCACACCCTTTTCCCCTTGGGCGGCATGACAAAGGCGGAGGTCCGGGAAATCGCCGAATCCCAGGGCTTCCTCAATGCCCGAAAGCATGACAGCCAGGATATCTGTTTTATCCCGTCCGGGGATTATCCGGCCTTTTTGGAGGGGTATACGGGGGAAAAGTTCGTTCCAGGCAACCTGGTAGACCTGGAGGGAAAGGTCCTTGGGAAACATCGGGGGGCGGCGGCCTACACCATCGGCCAACGCCGGGGGCTGGGTTTGGCGGTCCCGGAGCCAGTATATGTCTGCGGGAAAAACATGGCGGAAAACACTGTCACAGTCGGCCCGGAATCCGCCCTTTTTTCCCGGCGGCTCACAGCCAAGGACTGGAACTGGATTCTCCCGCCCCTGGAGGAAGAATTCCAGGCCCTGGCCAAGATCCGGTACAGCCAGACGGAGCACAGCGCGGCGGTGCACACAGAAAACGGGAGGGTGTATGTGACCTTTGACACACCCCAAAGGGCCATTTCCCCTGGCCAGGCCGTTGTCCTCTACCACGGAGACAGCGTACTGGGCGGGGGTACCATTGCAGCAGCCGAATAATACGCACATATTGGAAAGCATCCGGGAGGCTTACAGCCTTTTCGGATGCTTTTTTCAAAATGATTTTTCCCTGCCGCCGGATAAACGGCATTTTTTAGAACAAGTCAAGAGGGTTCCGGATGCCTCGCATCCTTAATCTCCAGGATGTGTTCAAAGGGAATAGGGAGATCACCGATTACCAGACGCTGGAAGGGAACGTCTATCTTCTTCACAACTCCCTCCGCACTCCGGCACACCCCGTCGGCCATACCCCCGGAGCCATCAGGACCAGGCTCTGGGAAAAAGTACCGGACAACTACCGTCTGCCCCTTCTCCAGCCGCCGCAGTTTGTTGTTCAGGATCTCTTTCTGTTCCTCAGAGGGCTCCGGCTTGTTCATGCGCGGCCTTTCTCTGCTCTTTACCGCGCTGTCGTACCCTTTTAGCGCCGCAAAGGGGGAAAATATCTTTGCCCGGTTTCCCCTTGGCATTCTGGGACGGTCCGAAGCCGGGCGGGAGAGGCCGATAATATCCTGATAGAGCTGAGAACCGTTCCAATCCATATGCCTTAACCTCCAAAATTCATTCCTTCTGCATTTTTATGCCCTATGCCCCCCGATCTGCCGGTTCCGCTCCATGGCAGTCGCCCCCTCTTCCAGGCTGGTTCCCTTTAAGATGGCATTCCTCCCGTATTTTTCCTTGATCCCCAACATGGCCTTCTGAAGCCTCCTTTCCCGCTCCCTTTCCCTTTGCTTTTGCTCCGTCTTCTTCGGATCTGAAAATAGACTGAACTGAATGCAGGCGTCAGCCTCCGTCTCCCGGATCAGACTGGAGAAGGTCAGATAAAACCGATGAACCAGCAGCCTTTCGTCTACAATTCGGTCATAAAGGCTTAGGACCTTTTCCACAATCTCCCGGGAGGATGAGGTATGGCTGTCCATTTTTACACTGCCATGAGCGGATTTGGGCACCCTTCGCCCATAACGGTCAATCTTTGCCTCCACCCCGTCCAGCTCTTCTGTAAGCCTGTCGTATCCCACATGGACTACCGCTAGATCGGTCACAAGCCCCTTTTCCACCAGGTCCAGGGCCAGCGCTTCCGCCATTTCCCGGATGATGATTCTGCCCTTGGCCTTGGAATAGGGGCATCCCAGAACCTGCCCGCTGCCGATGGAGCTGCTGCTGGGCTCATAGGCCTTGATATCTTCCATGGTGCAGGGCTCCACCCCCCAGGCATGGTCTATGAGCAGTTCCGCATCCACACCAAAGAGCTGGTACAGCAGCTTTTCATTGTAGAGGGAGGTGCGGGCAATGTCCCCCATGGTATACATCCCGTTGGCCTCCAGCCTCTTGGCCGTGCCGCTGCCTATGCGCCAGAAGGAAGTCAGGGGCCGGTGGTTCCAGAGCATCCTCCGATAGCCCATTTCATCCAGTTCTGCAATACGTACCCCGTCTTGGTCAGGCTGGATATGCTTGGCCACAATATCCATGGCGATTTTGGCCAGATACAGATTGGTCCCAATGCCGGCTGTAGCGGTAATCCCGGTTTGGGTGAGGACGTCTTTTATCATCATCTCCACAAGCCCCCGGAGAGTCAAAGGAGTTCCGTCAGGGCTGCAGTAAGTGGAGCTATAGCAGGTGACGTCCATAAATACCTCGTCGATGCTGTAAACATGAATATCGGAAGCGCTGACGTATTTCAGATAAATATGATAAATTTGAGAAGAGATATCGATATAGCGCTGCATTTGAGGGGGTGCTGTGATAAACGTAATCTCCTGGCCAGTGGAGGCGCTGATGCGCCGAAGCGTTTGCTTTACTTCGAACAAGCGGGGACGGCCGGGTATGCCGTAGGCCTTCAGAGAGGGAGAGACCGCCAGGCAGATGGTTTTATCGGTGCGGCTTTCATCAGCTACTACCAGATTGGCAGTCATCGGATCCAACCCCCGTTCCACGCATTCGACAGAGGCGTAAAAGCTTTTCAGATCAATGGCGACATAGGTTTTCGGCATGGGTACAGCCTCTCTTTCCCGAACGGCATGCGGCATATAGCATTTACGAGGTTATTTTAAGCAGCGTCTCCCCTCTTATACACAGCGGCGTCCTGTGGCAAAAGGCGCAAAAACAGGCCGCAAAAGCACAGCATCATGACTTTTTCGGCCTGTTCCCTGTTGTCTGTCGTCTATTATTGTTGAAAAACTTGTCCGCAAAAATCCGGCTGTATCTCAGTCCTGTTCTTGTCTCATGGCCATTTCATTATTGGGGGATAACGTTATAGTCCGTTCTGCTGCAGCTGGTAAGACAGGCGGTTCCGCATAGACAAAACGAAACGATTGTTCTGGAACATCAATTTTCCATCCATGTTCTCGTTGTCCACATCAGCTTCCAGGAAAGCGCCTTCCGGGACCGGGAGTTCCCTTCCACAGCGCAGGAAGCCCATCCGGAACAGACGCCCCTCCTGGATGTCCCCCTCGCTGACCAGATAGCCCTCCGCAAAATCCTCGCCGTCCAGGGAAAACTGATATTTGGTCAAAGTAACACATCTTTCCAGCATCATTTTTCTGTCCTCCATCTTGTCCGCAGCGGAGCGCCGTTCCTGCGCCGGCACTCCTGTTTTCAACTGTCCGCAGGAACTCTGACGGTGCCATTCTATGCACGCAGCCTGTAAGATATTCCTGATTTTTTCGAATGTATGTTCCGCATTTTTATTGTACACAATTAAAAACCATTTGTCAAGAACAAACGTTTCAATTTATAAAATTTTTCAGGCAGACAAATTGGAGGGGAAAGCCGCAGCCCTCCCCTCCAATTTTTTGATACAATTTCTTGAAAACCCACATGGATCAAAGCTCTTCTGCAATTTTCCGGATGGTATCCTCTGTAAAGCGGTGGACAGTCCACTCGTCCATGGTCACCGCGCCCATTTTGCGGTAAAATTGACGGGAAGGTTCGTTCCAATCCAGGCAGGTCCACTCCATCCTCCCGCAGTTTTCCTCCTTGGCGATTTTGGCAAGCTCCCGAAAAATGGCGGTTCCATATCCTTTTCCCCGAAACTCCGGCTGGATAAAGACATCCTCCAGATAGAGTCCCGGACGGCCGACAAAGGTGGAAAAGTTAAAGAAATAGAGGGCAAAGCCAATGGGCTGTCCGTCCTCTTCGGCGATCAGGGCATGGGCAATTTTGCGGACAAACATGGCCTGAAACAGGGACTCCTCGTCCGTCTGGACCTCGTCCAGCATTTTCTCATATACGGCAAGCTGTTTGATAAACGAGAGCACCAGGGCGGTGTCCTCCGGGGCGGCTTTTCTCAGCGTAAATTCTGGCATGGGGCGGCTCCTTTCCATATTTACAGGTCAGTTCAGTCAAGAGGGGACGTCCAGGCAAATGGGGACGGAACGATCAATGGTCATGCTGTCCGGCGAAACCCTGCAGCACATAGCCAAAAGCTCCACTCCGGCGGCCCTGGCACGGACAAGGGCCTGTCCAAAGGCGGAATGGGTTTCCCAGTTTGGAGAAAAACGTTTGGCACGTTCCATCTGCACGACAAACAGTACCCCGCAGCAAAAACCCTTTGCTGCAGCCCGGCAAAGGCCGTCCAGATGTTTTACGCCCCGGGCTGTAGGAGCATCGGGGAACAGGACCTCCCCGTCCCGTTCCAGCGTCACGCCCTTCACCTCAATCAGGAACCGTTTCCCCTGTTCCTCACCATACAGGTCAAATCGGGAATCCTCAAAAACCGTCTCCCTCCTCAGAATTTCCGGGGCCTTTCCCTGGGGAAGGAAGGAAAAGGGAACGCTGCCGGACAACACCGCTTCCCAGGCCGCGGCGTTGGGGGCTTGGGAATCCATGTTGATCAGTAAAACCCCGGAAGGGACTGCCTTTTCCACTGCAATGAGGGACCAATTCGTTTTCCGGCCAGGTGCATTGGAATATTCCAGCCACACACGGCAGCCAGGAACCAAAAGCTCCCTGCAGCGCCCTGTATTTTTCACATGGCAGACGATTTTCCGTCCTCCCAAATCACACTCCGCGATAAAGCGATTAGGCCGGCACAAAAAAACGGCCTTTTGCATTTGCTGGTAATTCATAGATATTTCCTCCGGCTGAGACTGATGCAGCAGACACAATAGGTTCATTTTATCCGGTTTCCCCTGCCCTGTCAAGTCCGGCAACCGTCAAACGCGAAAATCAATAAAATGTATTCCAGAAAGTAGATTGTAACGCTTTGACGAAGGGGAAGGGCGGTGCTATACTAATGATACATTATGAAAAAGGAAGGAAGCCAGAAAATGCCGCGCAATGCAGAAACCAAAACCAACGCTGTCCGTATCGTCGAACAAAGCCGTCTCCCCTTCACCGTCCAGAGCTACGACCACTCTGACGGGCAGATCGACGGCCTATCCGTGGCCTCCAAGCTGGGCCAGGACCCCAACCGCGTATTCAAAACCCTGGTCACCCGGGGTGCAAGCAAAAAAATCTATGTATTTGTGATCCCCGTGGGCAAGGAACTGCTCCTGAAACAGGCCGCCAAGGCAGTGGGGGAAAAGTCCATTGAGATGATAAAGGTCAGTGAGATCAATCCCCTGACCGGGTACATCCGCGGCGGATGCTCCCCTATTGGTATGAAAAAGCTGTACCCCACGGTTTTGGACGCCGCCGCCAGGGATCAGACCCAGATCTTTGTCAGCGCAGGGAAGATCGGACTGCAGCTGGGCATTGCCCCTCTGGATCTGGCGGGACTGGTCAAGGGGGAATTTGCGCCGGTGACAGAAGAGGAATGACAGGAATATGTAACGCCAAGGGCCGCCTTTAAGGAGTTACGCCTCCCGGGCGGCCCTTCTCCTCAGCCTTGCCCGCAGCGGGTCCACAAATTCCCCCACACTCACCGCACCCTGCAGCAACAGGCAGAGCCCATAAATGATCCCGCACAGCCCGCATTCCACCACCAGCAGCACTGCGCTGGACATTCCCTGCAAATACGCCCGGGACAGAAACCTCACCGTAAAACCTCCCACCGCTGCCGAAAGGGCGGGCTTTCCCAGCCAGTCCCACAGGGGGATCTGTATCCCCGTCACCCGTATCAAACGGCTGATACACATCAGGGAGGTGAACAAATTGCTTATATACATGGTCAGGAGAAAACCGTTCATCCCCATCCGCGGCAGCAGCAGCATGACCAGCAGCAGCCTGCCCACAGCGTCGATCATGTTGTATTTCATCACGCTCATCTGTTGATCCAGGGCTGTCAGCATCCCATCGGCAATGCTTTCCAGATACATAAACGGCACCAGCGGCGCGAGAATCCGCACCATGGATCCCACCGCCGGTTCCTTGTAAAGGGCCCTTCCAATCTCCCCGGAAAAAAACAGGAACAGCGCTGCGACAAAAAGGGAAAACAGCAGCGCATACCGCAGCACCTGGCGGGTCAGTTCGTTGGCGGCCTCATTCTGCCGGCTTGTTTTTCGGGACCGGGGAACCGCGGCAAGCTCTGAGACCAGCAGGGAGGAAATGGAGGAGATAAAAGAGGATGGGAAAAATAGAACCGGGAGAGCCATTCCCTTGAGCATCCCATACTGGGCCAGGGACTGTTGGGTGGATACCCCGTATTTACCCAAGCCCTTTGGGATCATGGCATTTTCCATGGTGGACAGCACCGAACGAAAACAGGTGCGGACCGTAACCGGCATCCCGATGTACAGCAGTTCCCGAAGAGCTCCCCTCTCCCTAGCGTGGGGAGGCCTCTTCCTGCCACGGCTGACCGCCAGCAGGAATAGGCAGGAGCATCCCTCCGAGACCGTAGTTCCGATGACGATAGCCCCGCATCCCCATTCCAATCCCATGGGAACCATCAGGGGAATCAGCGCCATGGTGACAGCCATCCGGACAATCTGTTCCAGGATCTGAGCGGCAGCGGTGCGCAAAACCCGCTCCCTTGCGGTTAGGTATCCCCGGAAACAGGCGGAGACAGCGATAAAGGGCAGGCTTGGGGCCAAGATCCGCAGGGGCGTTCCCGCTCGGATATCCCCCAGCCAATACTCCGCAATCAGGTCCGAGGAGACCAGCAGCAGAGCCATAACGAAAATACTGGCCCCTAGGGAGAAGAGCAGGGCAGTGCGCATCACATCCCAGGCGCTTTTGCCATACTCTGTAGGGCGCTCCGCAACCATTCTGGTCACCGCCACGCCAATCCCGCCGGAGGAAAGGTGGATGGCCAGGAAATAGACAGAGCTGATCAGCTGATATAATCCCATACCCTCCGCACCGATCCGGTTAGAAAGGAAAATGCGGAAGAGCATCCCCGCCGCCCTCAGCAGCAGGGACGCCCCTGTGAGGATAAAGGCGTTGAGAAGGAGATTTTTTTTGTTCAATGGCTTCACATCCTGTTTCAATGTTGTCCGAGGCTTTTCGGGAGTGAGGTTATCGTTTATATAGGATTGGTCTAGTATATGCAGGCGAAAATTAAATTTTGCCTGCCTCGGACAACACAAAAACAGGGACTGTCTCCCGTGACCTTTCCAAATCACGGGAGACAGTCCCAATTCAGTTCCGCTCTTTCCTTTTCCTGCCTGAAAGGACGCCGGTACCAGCGCCTCTTCAAACAGAGATATTTGTCCTTGAGAACGCTCAGAGGGCGTCTGTCCGTTCTACCACAAAGGATATGCCCTCTTGGCCGGTCAGTTCCTTGGTGCGCTGGTCCGGCTGTCCAAAGCCCACGCTGATGGAAACCGACTTGCTGTCCACAATCCGCTTTCCCTTCTCATCGACCACCTGGAAAGCCTCCCTATCAATGTGGATCAGGATCTCCTGCTCCCCAGCTTTCTCAAAGAAAATTCTCCCGAACCCGCATAGACTGGGGTTAACCGGCGCAAGTCCAGACCCAACTGGTCTGCAGTAAACCTGGACAACCTCACTGACCGGGGAATCTCCGCGGCTCTCAGCCCGCACGGTCAGATCCAGGCCATGGGACAGATCCCGGCAAAGGGTACCCTGACAGGGCTCCCCGCCGTTTCTCACCGATTTCAGGGAAACATCCCCATAGGTCAGACCATATCCAAAGGGATACAGCGGTTTCCCCTCAAAATACCGATAGGTCCTTCCCTTCATGGAGTAATCCTCAAAGCTGGGAAGATCATCGGAGGAATGGTAGAAGGTCACCGGCAGCTTGCCGGAGGGGGACAGCTCCCCGAACAGCAACCTGGCGATTACCCTGCCGCCTCTCGCCCCCGGGTACCACACCTGCATCACAGCGGCGGCGTTTTCCTGGGCGTACCGCAAGTCCATGGAGCTCCCGGTCATGTTCAGCACCACAACCGGCTTCCCCACCTTGATCACCGCCTCCATCAGCCTTCTCTGAGGCCCGGGGAGGAGAAGATCGGGCTTGTCGCCGGAGGCGTAGCTGTTTCCGGTGTCCCCCTCTTCCCCCTCCAGGGTTTCATCCAGTCCCACGCAGAGGATCACAACATCGCTGTTTTGGGCAACTGTCACCGCTTCGCTGATCCGGTCGTCCTTCCAACCCAGCCCTTCGACCTTATCCTTAAACAGATGGCATCCCTGGGAGTAGTATACCCTTGTATCCTCCCCCACAGCGTCCTGAATCCCCTCCAAAACAGTGATGTATCTGGACGAGGTGCCGTGGTAGTTCCCGATCAGCGCTGTGCGGCTGTCGGCATTGGGCCCCACGACGCCGATGGTTTTCAGCTTATCTTTCCGGAGGGGGAGAATCCCGTTGTTTTTCAGCAGCACAACGCTTTCCGCTGTAGCCCGGTCCGCCCTTTCCAGGTGCTCCCTGCATTCCAATGCGTCAAATCCGATGGCGTCAAAGGGGGTCCCGTCAAACAGCCCCAGCAGGAACCGGGTGGTAAACAGGCGGACCGCCGCCTCTGTGATCTCCTCTTCTGTCACCAGCCCCTCCTGGTACGCTTGGAGCACATGCAAATAGGTATTGCCGCAGTTGACGTCACATCCCCGTTTTAAGGCCAGCGCCGCTGACTCCACCGCTGTTGCCGTCACCATATGCTTGGTGTGGAAATCCCGTATCGCCCAGCAGTCGGACACATAATGCCCTTGGAACCCCCATTCCCCCCTTAAAATATCCTGCATCAGCAGCTTGCTGCCGCAGCAGGGCTCCCCGTTGGTGCGGTTGTACGCCCCCATAACCGCCTCCACTTCCGCTTCCTTTACCAGCTTTTCAAAGGCGGGGAGATAGGTTTCGTACAGATCCTTTTGGGATACCTCTGCATCAAACTCGTGGCGGACGGCCTCCGGTCCGGAGTGTACTGCGAAATGCTTTGCGCAGGCAGCGGCGGTCATGTATTCCCCGTCCCCCTGCAGGCCTTCCACAAAGGCCTTTCCCAACTCTCCGGCCAGGTAGGGGTCTTCTCCATAGGTTTCCTGTCCTCTTCCCCACCGGGGATCCCGGAAGATATTCACATTGGGGGACCAGAAGGTCAGGCCCTTGTAGATATCCCGGTCGTCAAGACTGCTGCTGGTGTTGTACTTTGCGCGGCCCTCTATGCCCACGGTCTCCCCCATCTCCCGCAGCAGCCCGCTGTCAAAGGAAGCCGCCATACCAATGGCTTGGGGGAAGCTGGTCGCCACCCCAGCCCTGGCCACTCCGTGAAGTCCCTCGTTCCACCAATTGTAGGCGGGTACGCCCAGCCGGGGGATGGCTGGGGAATCATATCGCAGCTGGGTCGCCTTTTCCTCCACCGTCATACGGGCCACCAGTTCCTCAGCCCTTTTTCTCGCTTCTGCCCGATTTCTCATTGTAAATCCTCCTATTTTAATTCGGTCTCCCCGCCAACTGCCCTTTTATAATCATAGCCGCGGTCTGGCGTTAAGGGCGCCTTGGCTACTTCAAAATATACAACCCCATTCCTCTTTACGGTCATTTCAATCTGCACTGTCGTTTGCTGGGACGAGACCCGTTTTGTTTGGAGGAGGGGGCGGGAAGCTTCCCGAAGAAGCTCCCGCTGCTCCTCTTTTAAGTGCGCCGGTTCCCCCCAGTCATGCCAGATTTTCAGGGGATTGCAGACCTCTTCATCCACTGTGCGGGTCGTAACGCAGTATTCCCCCTCTCGGAGAGGCAGGATCAGCTTAACCCGCTTTACTTCCTCCGGCGCTCCCCGTTCTGCGGCGTTCCACGCTATGCCGGAGTATCCGCCGCTGCCGTTCTTCAATAATACCATATTATTGTCTCGGTGGATACAGCTTCCGCCGTTTTCACGCAGCTTTTTGTAAAAGACAAAGGTCCAGAAAGTGGGCTTGGGAATACATCCCTCTGCCACCAGCCCGAAGCCCCCATGGAAGGGGGTAAAGGGGACCCCGGCTTCTTCAAACACATCCCCAAAGGTCCAATAGGAATAGGATTCATTCACATCTCCCAGCCGGGAAAGCTGCCGGGCGATCAGCGCCGCGTTCCAGTTGGTGTCATGGATGACCCCTCTGGGGGTATAGGAGGTGTTGAACTCGGTGATATGGATGGGAAGGCCTCTATATTCCGAGAAGCTGTCGATAATATCCCTGGTGGTCTGAAGGTTTGAGAAACCCTCCTCTGCCTCCATCACCTTGGAATAGTTGCAGTGTCCCCACTCCTCCGGCGGCTCAATGGTATAATGGTGCCTGGTCACAAAACCTATGTCCAGCTTTTTCTCCTGGCAGAACTCCATAAACCTGCGTATCCACAGCTCGTCGGTTCCGCCGCAGACCGCAGGGCCCCCCACCAGCAGGCCGCTGTCCACCTCCTTAACGGCTCGGAAGGGCCTTTCAAACAGCCTAAAATACTCCTCCATATCTGCATTTTCCCAAAAAATATTCAGGTTTGGCTCGTTCCAAACCTCAACCGGCCACAGCAATACCTCGTCCCGTCCATACCGCTCTATCAAATGCCGGAACAAAGCCTGGACCATATCTGTCCACCGGTCATAATCTACCGGCGGGGTAACATTTCCTTTCCAGTAAAAAACAGTCTGACGGCCTCTCGCCATCTTCTCGGGCATAAATCCCAACTCTAGAAACGGCCGTATCCCCACGCGCTGGTAGCTGTCCATAACCCGGTCCAGATAGGTAAAGTTGTACTCCGCCTTTTTGATGCCATTTTCCTCATATTCCTGATAGATCGCCATATCGTCGCAGAATAGACCGTGTCCCCGGATATACTGGAAGCCGATCTTCTCCTGCACCAGCCGAAGCTGCTCCTGATATTCCCCAGACAGGGCCAGGCCCATCCGCCCGGTTCCCACACAGTAGTCCACATGGTTGTGAAAAGGGATTTCCACCGGTTCCGCTGGAATGACAATGGTTTGTTCCTTCATGGTTGACAGCACCTCCATAAACGGGAAAGGGCGGCAGGCATCGTCTGTTCCAGGCCCGATACTTGCCGCTCTGTCCCCTACTGATAGTTCCCCAAGGTGATCCGTTCGTCGGCGAAATTCTCCACCGAAGAAGTTTTTTCATAAAAGTGGATGGCGTTTTTCAGCACGCCGTCAAAGGTATACCCCTCGTCCGTCTCCCGGATCGGAAGCTTTACAGCCCTCTGCCCAAAGCCGGACATATAGATCGCGGTGATGACCTCCACCGTCCTCCTGCCGTCAATCCCGGTGATCATGGGCCTTCCGCCTGCTTCCAGGGCGGTCAGTACATTGTCGATCTCCCCGGTATGGCCTTCATAGGGAAGGTCAGGGATGCCCTGGTAAAAGTCTTCCAGCCTTTTGATCAGCTCCCCATTGCCTTCGGGCTTGGGGAAGCCGTTCTGCTGGGTGATCTCCGCCTTTACCGACCAGGGCGCGGAAATCCTCGCATCTGCGCACTGGAGTACGACCCCCTGCTCCTCCCCGTGATGCACCACTGAGCTTGTAACCTGCGCCAAGCTGCCGTCGTCATACCGCAGGCAGGCCAGGGATAAATCCTCCACCTCGGCGTTGTCGTGCATCACGTTGGTCAGCATGGCCATAACTGTGTTGGGAAGCCGGCCTTCCAGCCAGTTGAGCATATCAATGTGGTGGACTGCATGGTTTAAGGTTGGGCCTCCGCCCTCCTTTTCCCAGGTTCCCCGCCACCACAGGTCATAGTAGCAGTGCCCTCTCCACCAGGCCGAATCAATCTGCGCCAGGCAGATTTTTCCCGCTAAGCCGCTATCCGCCGTCTTTTTCAGCTTATAGATGGAATTGCGGAACCGGTTCTGAGCAATACAGCCCATGGTCACGCCGTTTCGCTTTTCCGCCTCCAGCATTTTGTCGCATTCCGCCAAACAGGTCGCCATAGGCTTTTCCACCAGCACATTACATCCTGCGTTCATGCTGTTGACCGCAATTTCACAGTGGACATAGGGCGGCGTGCAGACGTGTACCAAATCAATCTGAATGCCGGAATCCAGCATCTTCTGATGGTCATCGAAAACCTCACAGTCCAGATGGTATTTTTCCTTCATGGCCTGGGCCTTTTCGGGGTAAATATCGCAGAGTGCAACAATTTTACACCGCTCCGGGAAGGCCAGCAGCCCCTCCACATGGGCGTGAGAGATGTTGCCCGTTCCAACAATTGCCGTATAAATCATAATAAGCCTCCAGTTATTTTACCCTGAGAGCCTGCATCTCCGCCCGAACGCACAGCTCCGCGGCTTTAAATGCATGCTCCTGGGTCATGGCGTTTTCCGTCCGGTTGATGCAGTCCAAAATCAGCTGCCCAAAGAAGGGGTATCCCACCTTCCCGGTCACCTCAAAGTGTTGCTCCCCGTCCTTGTTGACCAGGAAAACATGGTTTGAGGTTCCGTCGTTGGTTCCCACATTGACATATTTCCGCAGTTCGATGTATCCCTCTGTCCCCAGGATAAAGGTTCTCCCATCCCCCCAGGTGGAAAGGCCGTTCGGGGTAAACCAGTCAACCCGGAAATGCTGCGTCGCGCCGTTGTCCCCCACCAGCACTGCGTCTCCGAAATCCTCCAGCTCCGGGAATTCAGGATGTCCGTAATTGCCAACCTGGCTGTACTTTACCTCCGCATCTTTCACACCGCAGTAAAACAGGAACTGCTCGATCTGATGGCTGCCGATATCGCAGAGGATCCCGCCATACTTCTCTTTTTGGAAAAACCAGCCGGGACGGCCCGCAGGGTCTCCAATCCGGTGGGGACCAAAGCCGTCGATGTGAATCGGGGTGCCGATCGCCCCCTCGGCAATCAGCTGCCCGGCATATACGGCGGCTTCCACATGGAGGCGTTCACTGTAATATACCATATATTTTTTTCTTGTCTCTTTCACCGTTTCCTTGGCGGCGGCAAGCTGCTCCAGGGTGGTCAGAGGGGCTTTATCGGTGAAATAATCCTTCCCTGCGTTCATGGCCCGCAGGCCCAGAGCGCAGCGCTCGCTGGTGACTGTAGCTCCGCAGACCAGCCTAACCTCCGGATCCTTCAAAACCTGCGCTTCGCTTTCCGCGGCCTGTACCTCCGGGAAAGCCCTGCAGAAGGCCTTTACCTTCTCCGGATCAGGATCGTAAACCCATTTCAGCGTCGCTCCAGCCTCAGTCAGGCCGTTGCACATCCCGTATATGTGGCCGTGGTCCAGGCCGATGGCCGCTATGACAAATTCCCCAGGCTTTACCACTGGCGAGGGTTTTCCCTTTGGGGCGTAGTTCATGCCGTCCTTTTTCTGTTCCATGATCTGACTCCTCCTGTCTGACATTTGTATGTTTGGGAATGGTGCTGTCAGATTATAGCATATCACCCCCACAGGGGCTTGTCAAACCCTAACGCTGGACAGGCCCCCGCTTTCCCGCGGGAGCCTGCCTTTTGTATTTCAGTTCCCCTTTGGTACTTTCTGCCGGTTTCTACTTGCTGAAATACTCGGTGCGCTCGTCGATGATCGACTGGATGCCCAGCTGCTCCAGTTCCTTCTTATAGGCGTCGTAGGTTGCGTCGAATTCCGCGGTCGGGCAAGTTACGCAGGATACGGAATACTCGTCGCGGATCAGCTTCAGGTCAGCGATCATGCTGGTGGTAGAGGGAGAGGTATAGGTGGTGTCGTGGATCAAGGTTCCAATCAGGGCGTTTTCATAGTTGGCAATCACATGGTCTTCATAGCCGGGGGCCTCCTTGGAGGTGCAGGCGTTAAAGTCATCCACTGTGGCGAAATAGCCCTGGTTGCCGGTTACAAACATATCTGCGCGGATCCAGTCCTTATCCTTGGAGTTGTATTCCGCGTCCTTGACCACCGGTACGCCGTTTACGTTGTCGTAATGCTCGCCTTCAAAGCCGTGATAAATCACATGGCCGCCATCCTCGGTGCACATCCAATCCAGGTAGGTCATGGCTGCTTCCACCTTCTTTTCGTCCGCCGTCTTGGGGCAGAAGGCAATCAACCCGCCAGCAGCATAGGCCGCGCTGTACTGCTTGCCGTCGTTGACGTTTTTCAGCGGAGGAATAGAGATGATGTCCGCGCCGGGCACGTTTTCCTGGAGGGTCTTTAACAGGGAGCCGCGCATAACGTCTACGCTGCCGTTTACGCTGTACTCAAAGAAGCCAAGGGCTCCCGTTACAATATAGCTCTTGAAGTTGTCCTCCGCCCAGGTATAGTATTCCTGGTTCATCAGTCCCTCGTTGTAGAGCTTGTTGGCAAAGCGGTAGTATTCCCGCATTCCCTCGTCGTAGTATTCCTGAATGACGTCTTCTCCCAGGCTGATGTTCACCTGTACTGGGTCTGAGGCCAGCTTGGAGAAGGCCAGCTTGGTATTCCAGGCATTCCAGAAGTGCGCCCCGATCACGTCTGACCGGTTGTCGGGATTTTTATGTACCATCTGCTCAATTACAGTGTACAGCTCGTCGGGGGTTGTGGGGACAGACAGGCCCAGCTTATCCATCCAGTCCTTCCGCAGGAACAGGTTGCTCTTGGCAGTGGTGGCCCGCTTGGCAACAATGCCATATAACTGGTTATTGGCATTGCGTCCAATATTGATGACATCCTCGCCCAGATACGCCTTCATGTTCTGCGCCTGGTCGGGTCCGTCGATAAACTCTGTCAGGTCCCAGGTGCCGCCCTGGTTGAAATAATCCTCAGCATAGGCATAGGTATAGGTCAGGGTTAGGTCCGGGGCGGTCTGGGAGGCGACCATGACCTGCATCTTAGTCACTTCGTCCCAGCGGGGAACAGGGACAAATTCCAGGTTGATCCCCACCTTGTTCATCTGCTCGTTGGCGTATTTGGTCCACTTGTTATCGGTAATGGTGGAGCCGTCTGGGGCGTTGCTCCGGTCAAACAGCTCAACAGTGACGGTCACGTTGTCAAAGTTCTTGGCGCCATAGGTGGTCTGATATTTGCTGGCCGCCTCAGCCGGCTGCTGAGAGCCAGAGGGTTGCGCCTGGGAGCTGCCCGGCGTTCCCGAAGACCCGGAGGTCCCGGGAGTTCCAGAAGCCTGGGAAGGGGTTGAGGAACCGGACTGCCCGCTGCATCCGCCCATAACTGCCGTCATCATTCCAGCCGCCAGCAGGCATGAAATTATTTTTTTCTTCATCATTATCTTTCCTTTCTTTCATTGGTATGATGATGGAAGCGCCAACAAACTTGGCATTTCCACAGGGATATGTGGATCGCCGTTTTTACATCAGCCCTTCACCGAACCGACCATAACGCCCTTGACAAAATATTTTTGAAGCCAAGGGTACACGATCAGGATCGGGACTGTGGAAACAGCGACAGTTGCCATTTTCAGGGACTGGGTCATCACCTGGGTTCCCATTCCCTCCAGGTTTGCGTTGGAATTGTTCAGCTCCTCCCCGAACAGCAGGCTTCTCAGCCGGAGCTGAAGGGTGTACTTATCGGGATTCTGGATATAGAGCAATGCGTCGAAATAAGTGTTCCAATACCCCACCGCGTAAAACAGGCCAATGGTCGCGATAATGGACAAGGACAGCGGAAGCACAATTTTAATCAGAACCTTCATATAGGATGCCCCATCGATCCTTGCCGCCTCCTCCAGGCTTTCGGGAAGGTTGAGGAAAAAGGTCCTCATAACAATAAAGTTAAAGACATTGACCGCCTGGGGAATAAACAGGGCCCCGAGGGTGTCGTACAGGCCGGTACCCTTTACCACCAGGAAGGTGGGGATCATGCCGCCGCCAAAGTACATGGTAAAGAGGATCATGCCGGTCAGCAGCTTTCTGCCTGGAAGATCCTTCCGGGAAAGGCCATAGGCGGCAAAGATGGTCAAAATCAAACTCAGCGCCGTACCGATAAGGGTGACGGTAACAGTGGTGCGCATGGCGTTCCAGATTTGGGTCTTGCCTAAAATCTGCTTGTAGGCGTCCACATTAAAATCTATGGGATAAAAGGTCACGCGGCCGGATAAGACAGCGTTGTACCCGCTCAGGGAATAGGAAATAACGTTAAGAAACGGATACAGGCATACAAAGGCCAAAAGGGTGAGCAGCCCATAGTTTACAACCTGTCCAACCGGAAACTTTTTCTTTTGTACAACAGCCATTTTCCCAACCTCCTTATATGATACCGTCCTCGCCGATGACCTTGGCGAACTTGTCGGCGGCGAGAAGAATGATAATGTTGATGACAGACTGGAACAGGCCGATTGCCGTAGAATCGCTGTACTTGGCGCTTTCAATACCTAGGCGGTAGGTATAGGTGCTGATAACCTCAGAAACGCCGATCACCTTTTTGTTGCCCAGCAGCAAAGGCGCGTCCAGGCCAATGGTCATCATCTTGGAGATCTGGAGGATCAGCATGGTGACAATGACGGATTTGATCGATGGGATGGTTATGTAAATCAGCCGCTGCATTTTCGTCGCGCCGTCCAGGTGGGCGGCTTCATACAGGCTTTCGTCCACCCCCGTCAAGGCCGCCAGGTAGATAATGGTCCCCCAGCCGATCTCCTTCCAGACATTACAGACCACATAGGTGAAGATCCACCACTTGTTGTCGCTGAGGAAGGGAAGGGAGGAAACCCCCATGGCGTTGAGCATATTGTTCACAGTGCCGCCCTGCTGGGCAAAGAGATTGGTGGCAATCCCCGCCACCACCACCCAGGAGATGAAGTGGGGCAGATACAAAACCGACTGGGTCACCTTTTTAAAGCCGGCGCCGGTAATCTCGTTGAGCATCAGGGAGACAATAATGGTCAGGGGAAAGCTGGACAGCAGCGTGAGAAAGTTAAGCACAAGGGTATTCCGGATTGCCAGCCAGAAATTTTTGTTGGTCAGTATCTTTTTAAAGACCTCCAGGCCGCACCAAGGGCTTCCCATCACCCCTTTAAAGACATTGTAATCCTTAAAGGCAATGGTTACGCCGTACATAGGGATATACCTATATACAATATAAAAGGCCATCACCGGCAGCAGCATTAAATAGATCCATTTGTAGTTCCATACCTTTATAAGCGTGCGGTTGACATGGGTTTTAGGGGTGGGGTTGTATGTATTTGTGCTTGTGCTCATTCCGATCCTCCTGTCCAGATGGTACAAAGGAGCTTTGCCCATCTTTGTTTTAATAGGATACAGGCCCTCAGGCCAGTGGGATTTTGGGGGTTCCGCTTACGAATTTATCTGTATTATAGCATAGTGTCTTTTGCCGGTCTTATCAGCTGTTGCTATTGCCTGTTCACATTTTGCTTATTTTTTCTGGACATTCATCATTTTTATTGTATAATATAGATAAGCCAATGACAGCAAGGATCCGAAAGGAGGAAAAACCATGCAACCTGCTGACAATCCTGTTGAGTTTAATCTGGTAAACAACGATTGGGCTGGAAACCGTTATGAGGACAGCCATGAGCTGGTGGGTTTCAAAAACAACACCACCGTTCGGATATGGTATAACCACCAGACCCATGGCTTCAGCTCACAGTGGCACACCGCCCTGGAGATGATCCTCCCAATGGAAAATTATTATGATGTGACAGTTGGTCAGACGTCCTACCACCTATTTCCAGGGGAACTGCTTGTGATACCGCCTGGGGAGACCCACATCCTCACCGCGCCGGACAGCGGCACAAGATTTGTGTTCCTCTTTGATATCTCGATGCTGACCAATATTAAAGGCTTTGCCGGAATACAGCCCCTGATGAGCAGCCCCTTGTATATCACGCCGGAGACCTTTCCCAAAACCTACCCCGCCCTCCACCACATCCTGATGCAGATGAAGGACGAGTATTTCAGCGAAAGCGAATTTTCCGAGCTGTCCATCACCTCCCTCCTGCTGAACTTTTTTGTCCGGCTGGGGAACCATTTCCGCTTCGCCAACCACCCCTTTTCGGATGTGCAGCTCCCCAAACAAAAGGACTATATCCAAAGATTCAGCAGCCTGCTCACCTATATTGACCAGCATTATATGGAGGATCTGTCGCTGGAGGATATGGCCGCCCATATTGGATTCAGCAAGTTCCATTTTTCCAGGCTCTTTAAGCAGTACACCAACGACACCTTCAGCGATTACCTCAACCGGCGTAGGATCCGGGCAGCAGAGGAATTATTAGCAGCACCCCCCCCCGGCGTTTCTATCACTGAAATCGCTATGCGATGCGGTTTTTCCAGCATAACCACCTTTAACCGGCTGTTTAAACAGGTGAAGGGATGCACCCCTGGAGAGTTCAGATCCCTAAACTCCGTCGAATTTTAAGGCAGTGGCTACATGTGGTTTTCCCCGTCTGCAGCCCATTTACATTATCTCTCAATTTCTTCTGCCGTGTCAAAGGACAAAGAGAGGCCAGCAGGCAAAATAGACAAAAACCCCTTTTATTTTTTTACTTATACACAAGCAGACAAAACGCCGCAGATGTGATAAAGTGTAATTATGCTGCGTTTACAACAAAGGCACAGAAAAATCCGCGACAATCCATTAAAAAGAGGAGGATTTACAAATGAAAATGACATTCCGCTGGTATGGCTCCAACAGCGACAGTGTAACTCTGAGCCAAATCAAGCAGATCCCAGGCATGAGCGGCCTGATGGGCTTTTTGGACTACAAAGCTGCCGGGGAGGTTTGGACCGAGGAGGAGATCAAATCCTACATCGACGAGGTTCATGCCGCTGGGCTGGAATGCGAGGTCATCGAATCGGTAAACGTCCACGAGGACATTAAGATGGGCCTGCCCACCCGGGACAAATACATTGAAAACTACTGCGTCACCATCCGCAATCTGGCCAAATACGGGGTCAAGGTGATTGTCTACAACTTCATGCCTGTCTTCGACTGGCTGCGCACTGACCTGGCCCGGCTGATCCCGGAAGACGGCTCCAACAGCCTGTACTTTGACGAGGCGGAGCTGGGGGACATGGGTCCCCTGGACATTGTGAAGAACACCATCGAAAACTGCAACGGCTTCTCCCTGCCCGGCTGGGAACCGGAGCGCCTGGCTGAGCTGGAAACAACCCTGGACCGGTATAAATCCATCACCCCCGACGACCTGCGGGCAAATTACAAGTACTTCCTGGACGGCATCATCCCCACCTGCGAGGAATGCGGCGTGGTCATGGCCTGCCACCCCGACGATCCCGCCTGGCCTATCTTCGGCCTGCCCCGCATTGCCCACTCCCAGGAGGACTTTGACAAAATCGTCAAGCTCCACGACTCCCCCTGCAACACCGTCTGCTTATGTACCGGCTCTCTGGGCTCCAACCCGGACAACGACATTCCCGCTGTGATCCGCCACTTTGGGGAGACGGGCCGGATCGGCTGTCTCCATGTGCGCAACATCAAGTATTTGGGACATCATAAGTTCCGGGAAGCCGCCCATCTCTCCTCCACTGGAGATCTGGATCTGTTTGAAATCATCAAGGCGGTTTACGAAACCTGTCCCAACACCTATATCCGCCCCGACCACGGCCGGATGATCTGGGGCGAGGTTGGCAGGCCCGGCTATGGCCTGTACGACCGCGCCTTAGGTGCCTGCTACATCAACGGCCTGTGGGAGGCAATCGATAAGCTGTCCAAGTAAACACAAAAACTGCCCGCTCTGGAGTGAAAGCTCCAGAACGGGCAGTTTTGTTTTCATTTTATATGGGCGTCAAATGATCCAGTGGACCGCCTCTCCGGTCTCCGCGCTGCGCAGGATTGCCTCCATCAGCCGCATGGACCGCAGGATCTCCCTATGCTTGACCAGCTGCTCCGCCTTGCCCTCCGATGCTTCAATCAGGTTGCGGTAAAAGTCCCGCACATCGGAATGGACCTCTGGGAGGGGATATTCCTGAATGGTGTCCTTGGTGCGGGGGGCCATGGTTTTGGTCAGGCCGGCAGCTGTGACAACCGGTACCGCATCCCGCTTTTCCCAGTCGGAAACCATCACAATTTTACCATTCAAATCCCAGTCCTCTATCACCGCCGAGCCGTTCTCCCCCAGCATATACCACCGGGGCAGATTGATAAAGTTGCTGGTCCCCACCTCTACCTGGCAGGAAAGGGGCGGATCCCCGGCCACCTTGGGCGCAAAATGGATAATGGCTTTAAACCCGTCGTCCACCTCCTGGTTGGTCACGTTGTCCAGGTCTGCGTAAACGGAGACCACCGGTTCCTTGATCATCATCAGCATCTGGTCCAGCAGGTGTACCCCCCAGTCCAGCACCATCCCGCCGCCGTAGGCCTTCTGGTTGCGCCAGTCGCTGGGGATCCCCCGGGAGCCATGGACGCGGGATTCAATCTTGAACACCTTTCCCAGGCGGCCCTCCTCGTAGATTTTCCGGATGGTAAGGTAGTCTTCATCCCACCGGCGGTTCTGGTGGACGGTAAAGATCACCTTGTTGGCCTTTGAGGCCTTAACCATCTCCACTACCTCATCGCTGGAAAGGGCTACCGGCTTTTCGCAGACAACGTTTTTTCCCGCCCTCATGGCGCGGATAGCAGCATCCTTGTGCTGGTCGTTGGGGATGGCGATGGTCACCAGACGGACCTGAGGGTCGGCCAGCAGCGCGGCTTCGGACGGATAGGCGCAAACTCCCGCCCTTTCTGCCGCGGCATTGCGCTGGGGATCAATATCATAAACCCCACAGAGCTGGATCTCCTCCATGGTCTTCAGCTGCCTCACATGCCAGCCGCCCATGCCGCCGTAACCAAGGACGGCAACGCCAAATTTCTCACTCATGTCAATCTTCCTTCTCCCTGTATCAAGATCTTTATGCCCACCACATTTCGGCGGGGCTCTCAAACATAATGGCCTCCTTGAGAACCGAGACCGCCTTGGAAAGCCCTTCGTTCTGGCTCATCAGGCTGTCCTCGTGCTCAATGCTGATGGCGTAGTCATAACCTGCGATGCGCAGCGCACTGATGATGTCCTTCCAATAAGCTGCGTCGTTGCCGTAACCTACGCTGCGGAAAATCCAGGAGCGATGGGCCTCGTCGGCATAGGTGCGGGTATCCAGAACGCCGTCTACAGCGGCGTTGTACTTGTCGATCTTGGTGTCCTTGGCGTGGAAATGGAAGATAGCGCCTCCCAGTGCCTTGATCACCGCCACAGGGTCCATCCCCTGCCAGATCAGGTGGCTGGGATCAAGGTTCGCGCCGATCTCCGGTCCCACAGCTTCCCGCAGCTTCAGCAGGGAATGGGTATTGTAGACACAGAAGCCCGGGTGGAGCTCCAGGGCGATCTTATCCACGCCGTGGGCCCTGGAAAAGGCGGCAAAGTCCTTCCAATAGGGGATCAGGACCTCATTCCACTGCCACTCCAGGATTTTGGTGTAGTCCTCCGGCCAGGGGCAGGTGACCCAGTTGGGATACTTGGCCCCCTCATGGTCCCCGGGACAGCCGGAAAAGGCGTTGATCTGGTGGATTCCCAGCTTTTCAGCCAGCAAAACTGTATTGCGCATTACCCGGTCATTTTTCTCCGCAAATTCCCTGTTGGGGTGGACGGGGTTCCCGTGGCAGGAAAGGGCGCTGATCTCCATGCCATACTTTTGAATCAGCCCCATAAACTCCTTTTGCTTTTCCTCGCTTTCCAAAAGCGTCTCAGGATTGCAGTGGGCGCTGCCCGGGTAATTACCGCAGCCGATCTCCACCATCTGGATCCCCAGGGACTGGAAATATTTTAGCGAATCCTCTAGGGAGAGGTTGGAAAGCAGAGTTGTGAAAACGCCTAACTTCATAATATCATTCCTTTCTCTCTGAAATGCAGCCGCAATCCTACACAGCTGTTCATTTACAGGAACTGGGCAAACGTTGTTTTCAGGGTGTCAATGCTCCTTTTCACATCGGAAAAGCCGTCGGGGACCGGATTGTCGTTCTCCACAATGATCCAATCCGCCCCAACATCCCCTGCCGCCTCTAATACTGCCCGGATATCCGCCGCCCCCTCGCCAATGGCGCAGGGATGGCCGTCCCGGCTTCCATCCTTCAGGTGGAGCAGGCCGATTTTATCCCGATTGTTCCGAATAAAGGCTCCTGTGTCCTCTCCGGCCACAAAGGACCAGTAGGTATCCAGCTCCAGGGGGCAGCAGGCGGCGATCTTCTCAATGGGGCGGATTCCATCCGCGGTTTTAAATTCGTGGGAGTGGTTGTGGTAGCCGGTTCTCATCCCCAGCTTTTCCGCTTTTGCTTTTACCCTTTCCATCTGGGCACAAAGGTGTTCCAACTCCTCGCCAGTGCCAACGGGGGCATAGGAACACACAAAATTTTCTACCCCCACCCGATGGTAAAAGTCCAGCATTTCGTCGATATTCCCGGCGTCGATGCTGCGGAGGGATTCATGGCAGCCCACTGCCGTCAGGCCAAGGCCCTCTAAACATTCCCGCAGTTCCTCCGCCTCCGTGCCAAAACAGCCGGCAAACTCCACCCCTTCATAGCCCATTTCCCTCACCCTTTTCAGGGCGTCCAGAAGGGACTTGGCGTCTGAGATGCCATCCCTCACACTGTATAGCTGCAAAGCGATTTTCATAAGCTGATCCACTCCTCTCTTTTCAGCGAAGAATATACTTTCGAATGGTTTCGATGGAAAGGGCGATCCCTTTCTCCCCAAGCTCTCCTGCCCTCCAGATGGCGGAATGGGGCTCCAGGCTCAGCAGTCCATCATAGCCGCTGGCGTAGAGGCAGCCCATAAAGGCGCCCCAATCGGTCATATCCAGACCTGCGGGAGGATCGTCAAACCGTTCGCCGCCGACAAGGAGCGCGCCCTTGATGTGGACATGATAAAACCGCTTTCCCCATTTTTTCATCTCTTCCAGGTAGTTTCCATGGTCGTAAATGCAATGGGAGCTATCGTACTTGATCCCCAGCTGAGGCAGGTGTCCCTGAACTAAGGTCCAAGCTGGATCGGAGTGGACAAAGTTGTTCCAGCGGCAATTGTAGGTGGCTGTCCGGACCCCCTTCTTTTCCCCGTACTGGCAAACCTTATCCAGATATTGAATCGCGGCGGTGACATTAGAATAATAGGAAAGGCCCTCTACATAATTCACACCGGTGTTGAATACCCCGGTCCCCAGCTCCGCGCAGGCGTCGATCAGCTTGTAGCTGTTCTGCAGCTCCTCCTCAATCAAACGGCCGCTGCCATCCACCTTATCGGTGCCCCAACGGCCAATGGCCCCAACCGCTATCCCATAGCGTTCAGAAAGCTTTCCCAGTTCTTTTGTCCGGGATACAAAGCTATCTACATCCTGCCCAATGTTGATGCAGTACTCCACAAAGGAAAGTCCAAATTTTTCGGCATGTTGGAACCCCTGTTCCGTTGGCTTTTCGATAATGCCCAATTTCACAACTGCGCTCCCCTTTCGTTCCGGTCAGACCCTCTTCAATGGGGCCTGACCGGTTTTTCTTGAAACAATCAGAACATTACAGGCCTTCCCTCAGCGGCGCTCTTATAAATGGCCTCCAAAATCTGTGTGACGACAATGGCCTGTTCCGGTTTGACCACAGGCTCCTTGTCCTGGAGAATCGCATCAATCCACTGGCGGGCCTCCAAGTCCGCAGGATCGCCGCTGTGGTTGCCCTCAAAGAAATCAACGCCGCCGGCGTTCAGGTTGATGGTTTCCTCGCACTGGCGGTTGTGCCGCACCGAGTTGAAACGCAGTCCGTTCACCATGTCCGCGCCCGCCTTGGTGCCGCAGAGCAGGGTTTTGGCCTCCCGGCTGTCCAGGATGTTGAGGGCCCAGGAGGATTCCAGCATAATGGTCGCCCCGTTCTCCATAACGATATAGCCAAAGGCGGAGTCCTCCACCGTAAATTTCTTTGGATCCCAGTCGCCGAAGCTGTTGCCCTGTTCCTTTTGATCCCCCAGTTTCTTGTAGACGCTGCCCACCACCATCTTAGGCTTGTAGTTGTCCATCATCCAGAGGGTCAGGTCCAGGGAATGGGTGCCGATATCGATCAGCGGGCCTCCTCCCTGCTCATACTCGTTGAGGAAAACGCCCCATGTAGGCACGCCCCGGCGGCGCAGGGCAATGGCCTTGCCGTAATAGATATCCCCCAGCTCCCCGGCCTCGCAGGCCCGTTTGAGAAATTGGGAGTCTGCCCGGAAGCGGTTCTGGTAGCCGATGGTCAGCTTTTTGCCGGTGCGGCGGGCGGCGTCCAGCATCTTCTGGGCCTCCTCGGTATTGATGGCCATTGGCTTTTCGCACATGACGTGCTTGCCGCTTTCCAGGGCGTCGACAGTGATAAAGCTGTGTTCCCGGTTGGGGGTCAGGACATGTACCACATCGATGGATTTGTCCTTTAAAAGCTCTTTATAATCCTCGTAAACCTTTGCGTCGGAGGTTCCAAATTTTTTGGCGGCTTTCTCGGCCCGTTCGCGGATGATATCGCAGAAGGCCACCATTTCCACCTCTTTGATCCGGCTCAGGGAAGGCATATGCTTGCCGTTGGCGATTCCTCCGCAGCCGATGATGCCGATTCTCAATTTCTTTTCCACAGTCTGTTCCTCTCTTTCCCGGGCGTGCCGGCGGCGCTCGGACAAGCCCTTTTATAATATTATGTTATTTCTCTCCCCGATTCCTGTACCCCAATCCCCCGGGTGGATTCCCGGAAAATCAGCTTGTGCCCGATACGGACGTCCCGCTGTGTACAGGCTGGGGTTTCAATGCGCTCCAGCAGCAGCTCCATGGCCCTGCGGCCCATTTGGAGCTTGGACTGGGAGACAGTGCTCAGGGTAGGGGTGAGGATGCGGGCGAGTTCAATGTTGTCAAACCCAAAAACCATGACGTCCTCCCCGGGACGCAGGCCCATTTCATACATGCGGCGGATAACCCCGGCCGCCATAAGGTCGGAGCCTGCAAACACCGCGTCAGGGGGCTGGAGGTTGGGCAGGGAAAACAGCCGCCGGCAGGCATACGCGCCGGAGGTGATGGAGTGGTCCCCCTTGACATGGTACTCCGGCAGGTCGGGAATGCCTTTCTCCGCCAGCGCCCGCTGGTATCCCTTCAGCCGCAGCCGGGAGGAGTAGTCCTCCGGACGGGTGATAATGGCGATCCTCCGGCATCCCCCTTCTATTAAATACCGGGTGACTTCGTAGGCCGCCTGTTCGTTGTCGATCCCCACATAGGGGAGCTTCGCCCCCTCCACGCACTCGCTGCACATTACCGCAGGATACCGGGCGCCCAGGCCGCTCAGCTCCTGGGCGGGCAGCTGGGAGGCGGTGAACAGGATGCCGTCCACACTGCGCTGGGTGAGCATTTTAATATACTGCCGCTCCAGCTCTTCCTTGGAATGGGTGACGGAAAAGATGATCTGGTATCCCCTGCGCCACGCCGCCTGCTCCGCCCCCCTGGCCACGCCGGACAAAAACTGGTGGGAAATGGATGGCAGAAGGACCAGGATGCGGCGGGTGGGATTTTTGCGCAGGCTCCGGCCCAGGGCATTGGGGGCATACCCCACCTGGTCGATCACCTGCAGGACGCGGGAACGGGTTTCCTCGGCGACTGCCGGGTCGTCGTTGAGGACGCGGGACACTGTCGCCACCGATACTCCCGCGGCCTTGGCCACTTCTTTGATTGTCGGAATATCGCGCCCTCCTTTCCCGTTATGTAATCGATTACATTCACTATTGTAGTACACTCACGAGGATTTGGATAGTGGCAGATTCTACAACTTTTTTGAAATTTTATTGTGAGAAAAAAAGGCGGTCACGAAGTCTAATTTCCTGGATATTCCTTTTTGACTGGAGGTTTTTCTTTTATCCCTTTCTTTATGTACCTTTATGCAGGGGAGTTCCGCCCTCTGTAAAGGGTGGCCAGGAAACTTTTTAGGAAAGTTTCCTGGCCCTTCAAACCTTTTTGAATTGCCTTTGGTTGCGCGCCTTTTCCTTACTCAAACGCTTCCTCGCAGACTTGATCCAGCGAGAAGATATCCCCAGGCCGCTGCTCCCTGTGCGTCCATCTTCCAGTTGTAAAATCAGGGATCGGTACCGGTATGGAGCCCATGGCAATGGACTGCTCGCTCAAGCAGGTGATTGCCATCCAGCTTGCCGCGTCGTACACATCTATGGGGAAAGGCTTGTTCTCCTGAATTGACTGGATAAACGCCCTGAACACCAGGTAATCCATGCCGCCGTGGCCGCCTGTGATCCCCGAGGTCTGGAATTCCTTCCACAGGGGATGGATGAATTCCTCCATATACGCCTTGTCGGGCTCAAAGACGTGGTCGTTGTGCTCATCGGGCTCGGTCCTGTCCTCCAGGTAGATGCTTCGGCTATTCTCCTCCCAAAGGCCCTTTACCCCCTGGAGGTAGCCGCCCCGGGAATAGGGCCTGGGCAGGGTGCAGTCGTGGGTCAGCACAATCGTCTCGCCGTTGGCGCATTTGATCATGGTGGTCACCACGTCCCCTTGGCAGAATCCGGCGCTGGCCAGAGGGGATTCCGGACGGTTTTTCTTCATCCATTCCCCCTGCCCCCGGGACTTGGAGGACATGGACACCAGGGAGAGCATCCGGTTTCCCCGGTTCAGATTTAAGTACTGGGCAATGGGCCCCAGCTCGTGGGTGGGGTACAGTTCCCCGTTGCGGTGCAGGAAGTTTTCCTGGCGGTAGTGGCGCTTGATGTCCCCGGTGCCGATTTCCTCCCGCAGGTCGTGCAGGTATCCGCCCTTGCAGTGGATAATCTCGCCAAATATCCCCTTCTTGACCATGTTGAGCAGCGTCATCTCCAGCTGGCCATAGCAGCAGTTTTCAAGCAGCATCACCTGGACGCCGGTCTTTTCGCTGGTGCGCACCAGCTGCCAGCACTCCTCCACAGAGGTGGCACCCCCCACCTCCAGGGCTGGAATCAGCCCGTGTTCCATGGCGTCCACGGCAATGGTGATGTGGGTTGTCCAGTCGGTCATGATGACCACCGCTTCAATGTCGGCGCGGGAGGTCACTTGGTGGTAGTCCAGGCAGCAGTCCGGACAGTTCCCCTTTGCCTGTTCCACATGGCTCTGCCCCTCCCTGGCCCGGTCCTCATAAACGTCGCAGACCGCCAAAACCTCAACGTCCGGCATGGTCAGCAGCAGATCCAGCTGCGTCATCCCCCGGCTTCCAAGGCCGATCACACCCAGCTTTACGGTGCGGCCCTTTGCTCCAAGCTTCATAATAATCCCTCTTTCTGTTTTATTATCACAGTTCAATCAAAACAATACTGACAACCGCCATGATCATCCCCACAATCTGGTCTTTTCTGGGGTGCTCATGGAACAAAATCAGCGAATACAAAATGGAAAGCACCAACCCGCCGCCATTGTCGATGGTATACAGGATGCTGGACTTCATCTGGGGCAGCAGATACATGAGCAGGTTGACCGCCCCTGTCGCCGATCCCCCGCAGACCAGAAGGGACAGGGCAGCCCTTTTCCCCATTTTAAAGCCCTCCGCCAGCTTTCGTCCCCGCTTTTTGGCCAGCTCAACCACGACGGCGGCGACAGCCGAAAGGGCAAAGAGGATGGTGAGCATTTCCGCCCGTTCCGCCCCTTTCATCGCCACTGCCTGCAGGTTCATGACCGTCCCATACAGTCCGTTGGAGGCAAACAGCAGGATGCACCAGACATAATACGCCCCGGAATTGCCCTTAAAGGAGATCCCCTTCAGGTTCATCACCACCAGAGAGACCAGCATCAGGACAATCGCAAATATCTGAAGCCCGGTGAGCCGCTCATCCAAAAACAGCGTTCCCACCGCCGTTGGGACCAGGATTCCGCCGAACATACAGAAGATCATCAAAAAGGCGTAGGATCCCCGGTTGCCCGCTTCGATCATCGCGTTGTTATAGAGGAACAGCACCCCGGCGTTGGCCAACCCAAACAGCCAGGTCTGCCAGGAGGGGGCAAAGGAAAATCCGTTGGCGGCAAGGGAGGTAAAGGCGATAAACAGTCCATAGCAGACCGAAAAAACTGCCGTGGCCTCGGATTTATCCGCTCCGGCATAGCTGGCGGAGTAAAGCCTTGTGAAAAGCGACTGGAAGGAGTAGAGAAGGACCATCAGGATCACCAGGAATATCAGCATAAGCTGTCACCCCTCATGTCCCATTGGGGAAGCTCCTGTGTTTCCCAGCACCGGAACAGGGCTTCAGCCAGCCCCGGAACCCAGCGCAGGCCATCGGTTTCCCTGACCCATCCTTCTGGGAAGGGAGTTGCCTCCGGCTGAAGGTTCCGCATTTTTTCCAGGGCGTCTATGTGCCAGGAAGCCATCTCCCCGGTACAGAGGATGGGAGCTCCGTCCCGGACAGCGTCCACCATGTTCCAAAGGTTTTCGGCATAATCCTGCTTTACAATGCCGTAATCCTTCACCTGTCCATCGGAAAATACCGCCGTCAGGCGGGAGCCCTTAATCCCCCTTCCGCCAAAGCGTACGACTGCCTTCTCATAGGTATACTCCAGCATTGGCTCCTGGAGCTGTTCCCTGCTGACCGCATGAGAAACCGCGATCAGCACCTCCGCGCCGGTCTGGGACACCCCCTTCATGACAGCGGTGTCAAAGGTCTCAATGGGGTTCGCCCGAAAGGTAGCGCATTCCACCGCGGAGAGAGGCGCGCCGGTGATATAGAGCATGTTCATCAGATAATGGGCGGTGGCGTTGCTCAGCACATTGTCAAAGATAGGTCTGCCCTGGGCGTCGAACCGTTTCCCCGCCCAGCCGCTGCCCCGGTGGTAATAGGCGTGGTCCCTGGGCCAAAGGACCATAGCCCGCAGGGAAACCGGCTCGCCGAACACACCGGCCTCCGCGTCCGCCTTCATAGCCCGCACAACAGGGTCATAGCAGAGCTGGAACCCCACAGAGAGCTTTTTCCCGGCTTTGTCCCGGGCCGCCAACATCGCCTGAACCTCCTCCATGGTGGCGGCGATGGGCTTTTCCGACACAACATGGCAGCCGTGTTCAAAGGCTTCCACTGCCTGCTCCCCGTGAAACTGTATTGGAGTTCCCAAAACCACAATGTCCGGCTGATGGTTTTGGTACAGCTCCTCTGAAGCTTTGTACACGGGACACAGGTCACATTCCCTTACAAAGGGGTCCACCGCCCCCACCAGCCGCAGCTTCTCCCTTTTGGGGGACTTCATCGCGTGGAGATAGTTGGCCGCAAAGCCCCCTACCCCAAAGAGGGCAATCTTCAGCTCCTCCATGTTATCATTCCTCTTGCCTATCTAATCTGGCCCCGAACCCAGGATTCCACCACCAGGGCAGGCTTTATAAAGTCGGAACCCCCATTGAGGACAAGATCCGCATTCCGCTTGGTCGGGAGAAAATGCTTTTCCTCGCCGAATTTAGCTGCCTCCAGGTAATAGTCCGCCACCTCCTCCATGGGGACGCCCCACATCGCCATATTCCGCTTGATCCTGCGGTACATCCTCTCGTCGGAATCCAGGTCGATGAAAATCTTCAAATCCAGAAGCTCCAAAAGCTCCGGAAAATACAGGACGCTGAGCCCCTCCACAATCACCACCTGGGCTTCGCTGGCCTCCAGGCGGCTCTGCCGGACGGCATCGATCACCTTCTCCGAGTCAATGGAGTCCGGGGAGTTCCAGTCCTCGTACTCCCTGCCGGTGGCAGGGGAAATCATCTTGGGGAGCGGGCGCCTGAAAAAGCCGTCAGTTGAGATCAAAACGGTTTTGATTGGCCGCAGCTTTTCCACCAGCAGCTTGGCAAAGGTGGACTTCCCGCTTCCGGAGCCTCCTGCAACACCTATCGTGAGATTGCTCATTTTTGTCCTCCCCCTACTCCTCAGGTTTTGGTTTCTGAACGATTACGCCCACGCCGTCCGGTATCACTGTGACCAGTGCGGCGGCATCTTCCAAAAGCCCTTCGGCCTTGGCCAGCGCGTCTCCGGCGCTTTCCGCCCATCCCATATGCATGGCCTCAATCAGCTCCCGGTTCTCCGGCCCGGTCACAAAGATCACCGACGCCTTTTCCATCACCCGGGCCAAAATCTGGGCCTGCCACTGGTCCATGACTGTACTTTCCGGCGGTATATTTTCGATGTCCCCCATCACTTCCCCTGCGTTCTTCCGGTCCGCGAACCAATGATAGAAGTCCTCTCCTCCATGCCCGTCCCCCAGGGCAGCGCAGATGATGATCACCCCGCCCTCACGGACGCATACCTCTGCGGCGGTCAGGCCCTTGACCGACTGATAGATGTTCTGGTCCAGGGGATACCCGCCGTTGGAGGTGACCACAATGTCCGCCCCCACCCCGGGGACGCTGGTCATGTCCAGGCACAGCTGGCAGCCCTTTTCATGGGCCTGTGCGCTGTCCCCTGCAACAGCGGCCACAATCCGCTTTTCCTCATCCAGCAGGACGTTGAGAATAAAGGCCAGCCCTGCCTGCCTGGCGGCAAAAGCCATATCCCTGTGGATCGGGTTGCCCTCCAGGATTCCCTGCCGTGCCAGGGGGTCGCGGATAAATCCTGCGTTGTGGTTATAGAGGACTGTTTTCATTCCCGCCGCGCCGGGCAGGATGCTCTTGCGTCCGCCGGAAAAGCCCGCGAAGAAATGGGGTTCTATAAAACCCTCGGACACCACCAGGTCCGACTCCTTCACCAGCCGGTTGAGCCAAAGCTCCCCGCCGGAGGGAAGGGTTCCGAAAAACGCCATATTTTCGACGTCCCTGGCATTGTGGATGACAAAACGTTCCTTTTTCGCGGCTTCGGCTCCAAACTTGGCCCGGATTTCCTCCTCTGTCGGCGGGCGGTGCATCCCGGTTGCAATCAGGATGGTAATCTCCGCCTGGGGATTCCCCTTCCGTATCTCCGCCAGATACAGCGGCAGGGTAATATGGCTGGGGAGCGGCCTGGTGTGGTCGCTGGTGATCACCAGAATCTTCCCCTTTCCCTTTGCCAGCTCCCGCAGGCGCGGGCTGCCAATGGGGTTATCCAGGGCGTCCTGTACAATCTGTTCCTGGCTGCGGCTCTCTGTCTCCAGTTTCCGGGGAGATATCACGGCCCGCAGCCGGGCCTCCGGAATCTCCAGGGTTTGTTTTCCCCTCCCATAGGGAATGGCGATTGTCATATCTCAAACCTCCCAACTCAAAATAGAAAAACCGGCCCCGCCACACAAGCGCGTTCACATTCGATCACCATTCAATGAACATCAACACCTGCATAGCCAGACCGGTTTGCCGGGGAGGACAGACCAGCGGGTCCATCCTTCCGGCACATTTCGTCAATCAGCGGTAGTCCTCGCAGACTGTCTCGCCTTTCAGGATGACAATCTCCTTGGCGTCCGCATAAGAATCCGCGTCTACAAAGAGCTGGAAGCTCTCATGGGTTTTCAGCATGGTCCCGGGGACATTGGGGGTAAGCTCGTTGGCCAGGGTTTGGGCCACCGCCCAGGCCTTTTCAGAGTGAGGGACGGCGGAGATAATGTTTTTACACTGCATAATCTGCCAAACACTCATACTTACCGCCTGCTTGGGAACATCGTCAATGGTGGCAAACCACCCCTCCCCCACCTGCTGGTTGCGGCAGGCGGTGTCCAAATTCACGATCAGATAGGAAACCTTTGTCTCAAAATCCGCGGGCGGGTCGTTGAAGGCAATGTGGGCGTTGCGGCCAATACCGATAAGTCCCACGTCAATGGGGGCCTTTTTGATCTCCTCAGTCAGCTGGGCGATCCCCTCCTGGGTGCCGTCCACAAAGTGGACCATCTTCACCCCCGTTGGGGCGACGAACCGCTCCTTCAGGTATTTGCGGAAGCTGGCGGGATGGGTCTCGGGAAGGTCTACATACTCGTCCAGGTGGAACATCTCCACCTTGCTCCAGTCGATGTCCTCCTTCACCAGGTGCTCCAATGTTTCAAACTGGGAGGCACCGGTGGAAAGAATGATTCTCGCCGCGCCTTTTTCCGCGATAGCGGCCTTAATGATCTCAGCGGAGGCCTTGGCAGCACGCATACCCAGTTCATCAGCGGTTTTGGAAACAACTATTTTCATGGTGTTTTCTCTCCTTTTTATAATTAAGGTGGCTTTATATAAATCATAGATAAATTGCAGATAAAAATCAAGCTTAAAAAACATTTTAATCTGCTGCAGCTGCAGATGTTATTTCATCTCAGGATAGAACTCGCCCAAAAACTCTTTTAGATAGACCGCCCGGTCCTCTGCCATGGACTTGTTGGCCGCAATGCCGATGCCGATGGACATGGCCCCGGCGCGGGTGTCCGCCATCTGATGCAGCGGATCCTCCGTATAACCCCGGAACAGGTGATCCCGCAGGGCAGGGTCGGCGCCGCCGTGGCCGCCTACAGTGGGTTTGACGCGGCTACGGTCAAAGTTTACGCATTCGCCCTCCCGATTGTAGAACTTGATGGTCTCCACGTCAAAGGCGTTGTTGGCCTCCAGCCGCCCCTTCACGCCGTTGATGACAATCTTCATGCACTCATAGGGGGAATGGGCGGTCAGGGAGTAGCTCATCACCGCGCCCTTGGCATACCTGACGTTGACCGATACGCTGTCCTCAATGTCAATCACATCAGAGAACAGGCAGCGGTCCCGGATATAGCCGTCCCCGTCCTCGTTGTCGCGGTAGATGCGTTTGAGCATTCCGTTTTCTTCCTTGTCAATATCCATGTAGAATTCGCAGGTCTTCTGATAGGGGCAGGTCAGGCACCGTTCCCCCCGCTCCTCCCGGGTGTGGCCGTAAAAGCGGCGGGTACCAAAGGCGTTTACCTTGACAGGCTCGTCGTCCAAAATCCAGTTGGCCAAGTCAAAGTGGTGGGTGGATTTATGGATCAGCAGGGACCCGGAATTCTCCCGGATGGAGTGCCAGCGGCGGAAGTAATCCGCGCCGTGGCTGGTGTCCAGCAGCCATTCAAAGTGGACGCTGAGGATATCCCCCAGTATCCCGCTGCTGACCAGCTCCTTTATGCGGACATAAAAGTTCTGGAACCGCAGGTTAAAGGTGACCGTCACCTTATGGCCGGTGCGCCGCTCGGTTTCCAGGATATGGGCGCACATCTCGTCCGTGGTGGTCATGGGCTTTTCGGTAATCACGTCGCAGCCAAACTCCAGGGCCTTGACAATGTACTGCTCATGGGCGCAGTCCTTGGTGGTGACAATGACCACATCCGGCTTCTGCTCCTGGAGCATCCGGTCAAAATCGGTATAAGCGGGCATTCCGCTCTCCAAATACTCTGCCGCAAATTTGACGCGCTTGCCGTTGATATCGCAGACAGCCGCCAGCTTGGCGCAGTCGCCGTATTCCCTGACCAGCGGTTCCCCATAGGACAGCAGCCCACGGAAGCCTGTGCCGACCAGCACATACTTTTTCATGTCGATTCATCCTTTCCCAGCTTTTAGCTTTCATCTTTTGAACTTTCAGCTCTGGAAAGCCTTATTTTAATTCCGGGTAAAAGTCTCCCAAAAACTCCTTCAGGTAGACTGCCCGATCCTCTGCCATGGACTTGTTGGCCGCAATGCCGATGCCGATGGACATGGCCCCAGCGCGGGTATCCGCCATCTGGTGCAGCGGGTCCTCGGTATAGCCCCGGAACAGGTTATCCCGCGGGGCGGGGTCGGCCCCGCCGTGACCGCCAGGCAGCGGCTTGACCCGAGTCCTGTCGTAAACAATGCACTCGCCTTCCCGGTTGTAGAACCTGATATGCTCCCCGCCAAAGGCAGTGTCGGCCTCAATCCGCCCCTTGGCGCCGTTGATCACCAGCTTCATGCACTCGTAGGGGGAATGGGCGGTCAAGGAATAGCTCATCACCGCGCCTTTGGCATACCTGACGTTGACCGATACGCTGTCCTCAATGTCGATCTCGTCGGAGAAGACGCACCGGTCCCGGATGTAGCCGTCCTCGTCCTCGCAGTCCAGGAACATCTTCTTCATCTCGCCCCGGTCCTCAGTCTCTATGTTCAGGTAGAATTCGCAGGATTTCTGATAGGGGCAGGTCAGGCACCGCTCCCCCCGCTCCTCCCGGGTGTGGCCGTAGAAGCGGCGGGTCCCGAAGGCATTGACCTTCACCGGTTCATCGTCTATGAGCCAGTTGAGCAGGTCAAAGTGATGGGTGGATTTGTGGATCAGCAGCGAACCGGAGCAGGCCCGGATGGAATGCCACCTGCGGAAATAGGAGGCGCCGTGGTTGGTGTCCAACAGCCATTCATAGTGGACGCTGAGCACATCCCCCACAATGCCCTCGTTCATCAGCTCCTTGAGGCGGACACAGAAGTTCATAAACCGCATGTTGAAGGTGACGGTCACCTTGTGGCCGGTGCGCTTTTCCGCCTCCAGGATATTGGCGCACATTTTTTCATCGGTGGTCATGGGCTTTTCGGTAATCACGTCGCAGCCAAACTCCAGGGCCTTGACGGTGTATTCCTCGTGGGCACAATCCTTGCAGGTGACAATGACCACATCCGGCTTCTGCTCCTGGAGCATCAAATCAAAATCGGTGTAGGCGGGGATATTCCCCAGGCAGCCTGCCGCATACCGGGCCCGCTTGCCGTTGATATCGCAGACGGCTGCCAATTCCGCGCAGTCTTTATAGTTTTCCACCAGCGGCCTGCCATAGGAATCCAGCCCCCTGCTGCCGGTGCCGACAATCACATACTTCTTCAAGTCAATTTCCCCTTTCTGGGAGAAGGTTTATTTACAATTGAGCTCCGGGAAGTACTCCCCAAAACACTCCCTCAAGCAGATGGAACGGCCTTGACCGCGTGTCCGGCCAGATACCCTCTGTAATCGTTAAAGAAGTTCTCCGCAAACTTGGTCATAAACACAGTTAGAGTATCGTCTACAAAGGTAAGCTGTATTTTCAGCGTGCCCACATAGTCGTCTACCGAGTAGACCAGGCCCAAAAGGGTATTTTCCAGCGGCCAGGCGGCGGCGGAAACGCACTGGTAATTCCGGTCCAGCACACCGATCCGCTTTCCGGCATACTGATCGGGGAACAGGAAGGGGCCGTATTCGTTCCGGTACAGCCTGATGGACTGCTCGCCGCACCCCTTGTCATAGGTGAGGGTATAGCCGTCCCCGTCAACATCCACCTGCATCCATTTAAACTTGAAAAGATTCTCCTCAAATTCATACCTGACGCCGGAAATCTTAGCCTCCATGGAGCTGCTTCCCTTCCCGTTGGGCATGGGGATGGACATGGATCCCAGGCGTTCTTTCAGCTCTGCCTGCTTTTCAGGATTTTCCGGCAGAGGCCCGTCAGAGACCTTTTTCAGCAGGCGGTAATAAGCCTGGCGGAGCAGGTCATCGGCGTTGTTGATGCCCTGGTTGTCGGCGGTGGTGATCAGGATGGCATCGTACTTGGGCATCATAAAGGCAAACTGGCTGCCCATGCCGTTGCAGGAGAATCCCCCTTCCTTCAGCATCCAAAACTGGAAGCCGTAGCCAATGGGGTTGGGATAGCCGGAATCGGCAACTGTGGTGTCGATCTGATGGGAGGTTGCGGCCTCCATGTATTCCCGGCTGACCAGCTGTTTCCCGTTCCACTCCCCCCGCTGGAGGCAGAACTGGGCGAACTTGGCAAGATCCCTGGGGGTGGCCAGGATTCCGCTTCCGGTCCAGGAGCGGCCCTCAGGGGTTTCCACACACCAGATGTCCTGGGAAATACCAAGTTCATCCAAGAGAGGCCTCATATACTCCAGCATGGGTTTTCCGGAGAGCTTCTCCACAATTCCGCAAAGGGTCACAGTGGCGGAGGTGTCGTAGTGGAACACGGTTCCAGGCTTGTGCATGGCGTAGGGGGCGTTAAAGAAACTTTGTACAAAGTCCTGGGTGTCCCAATCATAGGAGCCAGTTTCGTTAAACACTGCCATCATCAGCAGGTGGCGGACAGTGGCCTCCATCATGTAGGGGTTGGGATTTTCAGGGATGTATTCCGGAAATATGTCCGCCACCTTTGTATCCAGGGACAGCCTTCCCTCTGTGATCATCATGCCCACGGCCACGGAGGTAAAGCTCTTGCTCACAGAATACATCCGGTGTTTGCGGTCCCGGTCAAAGGGCGGGCAGTAGCCCTCGGCGGCGATCTTCCCGTGGCGCAGCAAAATAGCGCTGTGCATAACAAGGCGGCAATCCCGCAGTTCGTCTAAAAAGTCTATAATGGCCTGTGAAGGGATCCCAAGGGATTCCGGGGACACGGATACCAGATCAAACATTTTCTCACTCCTTATCGTAAATCATGATTCTATCACCTGGCACAAAAAGGGGACGACTCATAATCATAACCTGTATGACAAGAGCCGTCCCCCGGGATTATAGCCGAGATGGGCCAATCTTTGCGACATATTCTCCAAATACGGGCCTAAATCCGCACATATATCAAAGCGTCTTAGGCCCGTCCTTGGACGATGAAACAGAGATCAGCAAATTCGATATGTGGTTTACGCTTACTTGTGCTCAGCTCTCCAGGCGTCCAGCTGCTTCTGGGCTTCTTCAATGATCTTGTCAACGCCGTTTTCCTTCAGCTTGGCGATGAACTCGTCGACGGTCTTATTGACAGTTTCCTCAACCACAGCGGGATCAGTGCCCTTTTGGTCGACCAGGAAGCCAAATTTCAGGTTGTTGGTGAACTCGCCTTCGACGGAGCTGCAGGCAGCGACTTCATTGGCGACAGGCGCGGGGTCAAACACAAAGCCCATGTTGGTGTCCAGGATGGCCTTTTCGTTTTCCGCAAGCAGTCTGTCGACAAAATCAGGAGAGGTGCCCTGAGGCATATAACAGGCTTTCAGAGATCCGAACTGAGCGCCGTACCAGGAGTAGTAAGCCCTGTTGGCGGGGTCGGCGTTAGTGGTGCCTTCAAAGCTGACAACGCCCTGAACATCGCTCATGTTCCAGTGCTGACCTTCCAGTCCAAAGCGGAGGGCGGTGGCTACAAAGTTATCGGTGTTAATCAGTTCGAGGGCCATCATCGCTCTCTCGGGATTTTTGCTGGAGGAGCTGATGCACTCTACCGCGTTGTGGATGTAAGCGGTGGAGCCAAAGGTCTTTTCAAAGGGAACCAGAACGCCTTCCCACTGGTCGGAGAACGCGTGGGGATCGATTTCAATCAGCCCTTCGTGGGTATCCTCCAGGATGTACTTGCCCTGCTGGCTGTAAACGCGCTCGGTGTCAAAGTTCCAAACGTCCGCCGGGAGAACGCCGTCGTTTACCATCTTGGCCTGGTTCTGACAGTAGGCGCGGTACTCGTCGGTTTCGTATTTGTTGAACACGATTTCACCGGAACCCTTGCCAGCATATGCTTCTACGCCGGGAATGTTGGTGACCGCAATATTGTTGAGGGACTCATAAGGGGCCCACTCGTCGATATTCCAGCAGCAGCGGGTAATGGGGATGTACGGGCTGGAGTTGGCATCTTCCGGGAAAGCGGCATTGCGCTTTTCCAGTGCCTCGTACAGCATCGGGACAACTTCCTGCATATTCTTGACCGTTTTGCCCTCATAGGTATCCATTCCCAGAGCTTCGGCCATGGTCTTGTTGATGACCAGGGATTTGATGGTAACGGAGTCCTTATAGGACGGAATTCCGTAAATATTGCCGTTGATCTTCATGGCGTCCCAGAAGCCTTCGGGAATCATCTCATAGGTTTTTGGGGCGTATTTCGGAAGCAGCTCATCCATTGCAAAGAAGGTGCCCTGATTGACATAGTCAACGTAACTGATGGCGGAAGTACTTGTTCCATTGGCGTTGATAATATCAACCGTCTGCCCGGACATGAGGATAGGGGTCATCTTGTCCTTATATTCGGAGGCAGGAATGAAGTGAATATTCATGGTCGCGTTGATCTGTTCTTGGAAGTACTTGTCAATCGCAGGCAGAACAACGTCGTCGGCGGGATGGTTGTTTTCTGCGACATACCATTCCAGCGTCACAGGCGTGCTGGTGTCTATCTGTCCGGCATCCTGGGAAGATGCGCCAGAGCCAGAAGAGGCAGAAGGGGCAGTGGACGAAGAGGGAGCGGTGCTGCTGGAAGACGGGCTGCTGCTCGAACATCCGCTGGCCATTCCGCACAGCATTGCGAGGGAAAGAGCGATAGATACTTTCTTAGAAATATTGCTCATAAGAACCTCCTAATTTTTTACAAGTTTGTTATATCCTACTTCAATCGGGCCCTCCGGCCTAAGCCGCTAGGCCCGGCATTGAATTCGCCGATAATAAGGTAGCCATTTGATTTTGGGTTTCATTTTATCCCTTGACACTGCCGATGGTCAGGCCCTGAATAAAATACTTTTGGAAGAAGGGATAGGCGAACAGGATAGGCAGGGTGGTGAGCATCAGGGTGGCCATTCTGGTCTGCTCGGTGGGCATGGATTTCAGCAGAACCAAGCCGTCTGGCGTACTGGCAATGCTGGAATTGTTCTTGATAAAGTCAATCTGCTTTTGAATGCGGCTCAGCATGGTCTGGAGGGGAACTAACTTGGGATTGTCGATATAAAGCATACCGGCAAACCAGTCATTCCATTTATTTACCAGGACGAACAGCCCGATAGTAGCAAGGCCGGCCTTTGCCAGGGGGAGGACGATCCTGAAAAAGACGGTGAAATCATTGGCCCCGTCAATGGCAGCGGCGTCCATCATCTCCTCCGGTATGGTCCCGGTGATAAAGGTCCGCAGCACCACAATATTAAACGCGCTGACCAGGCCAGAGAGAATCAAAATCCAGACAGTATTGTACAGATGAAGGACATTTGTATTGATGATATAGGAGGGAACCAAACCTCCGGAGAAAAGCATGGTAAAGAAGGGAACAAAAGTATAAAACTTTCTGGCGGCAAACCGCTTGTTCGCCAGTACAAAGGCGTACATCGCCATCATCATAACGCCCAAAACCGTGGAAACAACGGTGACAAAGATTGTTACCTTATAAGAGTCCACCAACTGGGAGCCACTTTTAAATAGATTTTTGTAAGCGTCAAAATTAAATTCTGAAGGGATTACCTTAAACCCATTATAGGTCAGCGCCTCTGAACTGGAAACAGAAACCCCCAGCACCAACAGCATTGGATACACAGATGTGACGGCAAAGACAGTGAGAATTATGCAGAAGATCACATTTGTAAGAGGTTTGACACGGTTGATCCTTGCAAAGGAGTTACCATTGGATTTTTCCTTAGCCATATGTTTCATCTCCTCCTTGTCTTAGAATAAAGCTGAATCCGGGTCGACCCGGCGGACGATTGTATTGGCTACAATGACCAGGATAAAACCGACTACCGATTGATAGAAGCCCGTTGCCGCGCTCATGCCCGTGTTGCCCAGCGTCCTCAGCGCACGATACACATAAGTATCGATCACATCCGTATACTCATACAGCGCGCCGCTGTCCTGTGTCACCTGCTGGAACAGCCCTATGTCGCCGCGGATCAGCCCGCCTAGATTCATAATGAACATGATAACGATGATATTGCGCATATGAGGGATGGTGATGTATTTTGCCTGCTGCCATTTCGTGGCTCCATCCAGTACCGCCGCTTCATAATAGTCCTGAGAGATTCCCGAAATAGACGCCACATATACAATTGAGCTGTATCCTATATTCTTCCATATGTAGATAATCACCAACAGGAAAGGCCAGATCGGCTTGTAGGTATACCAGTTTCTGACTGTGCCTCCAGTCGCTTTCATGATCTGGTTGAGAATGCCGTTGCTCTGGCTTAAAAAGCCATAAACAATAATCGCCACAACGGTCATGGAAAGGAAGTTGGGCATAATCAGCATGGTCTGGAGTGCCTTTGCATAACGTTTGACATAAATCTCGTTGAAGACAATCGCCAGCGTTACTGCAAGAACAGGGGTGATAACCAAGAAAACCGCATTGTAGCAAACCGTGTTGCGGGTAATGCGCCAAGCATCCGTGGTTTTAAAGAGAAACTCAAAATTTTTCAGCCCCACCCATTCACTGTGTAGGAAGCCGGTGGAAACCTTGTAGTCCTGAAAAGCCAAGGTCAGGCCGAACATAGGGGCATAATTAAAGAGAAGCAGATAAAGCAGACAAGGCAGCGCGAGGACATGCAACCGCCAATATCGCTTAAAATGTATAATAACCCTTTGCCCAAATGATTTTTTCCTTTTTTGCTCTACGGCAACGCTCATCTGTAACAAGCCTCCTGTCTAATCGTTTTCATTATACATTTCGACGAATTTCTTTCTGTACTCAGTGTACATTTTTTTGCAGAGAATTTCAATCGTAAATAATCAAGGTACCCCAACAAATTCACGGAACAACTAATTTATTTATGTTATCAATATATTTTATTGTGCATTTTCCCTATTCAAATTGTCCGACCAAACTAAATTCATCCGTACAATTTAAAGGAATTTATAAACTCCCATTTTCTTCATTTAATATATCTCTATATAAAAAACAGTAATATTCCAAATGGCCGTCATTTTGCACAATTAAAATTTGGCAAAAAAGTCGCCCCGCAAATTTTTCTGCGGGGCGACATTGAATCTTAAATTTTTATGGTTGAGAGAAGAATTGAGTATACAGAAATTATACCGCCTTTTGCTCCAGATCCTGCACCTGCTGAGTCAGTCTGACCTGTTCCTTCCATATGATGTTTATGCCCTTGTCCTGCTCGGTCAGGCTGCTTCTGAGATCCTTCACCAGGATATCCAGCTTAACGTCAATGGCGTCCAGAGTCGCGTCAACTTTGTTGAGATGGCATTCTGTGTTTGCAACGCGATATTCCATATGGTCTATCTTGCTTCCAAGCAGCTGGAACTGGCCGTCGAACCGTTTTTCCATCAAATCCACCCGTTTTTCCAACGTGCCCAAATGATCCTCTACCCGTCCTATGTGGATTTCTATTTGGTCTATATGGGCATCCATTTGGTTCATATGAGCTTCCATTTGGTCCATTCGGACATCCATCTGGTTCATATGAGCTTCCATTTGGTCCATTCGGCCTTCCATTTGATCCATACGCGCATCCATTTGGGTCATATGGGCTTCCATTTGGTCCATACGAACCTCCATACGGCCCATGTGAGCCTCCATACGTTCCAAATGTGCATCAACAGAATCAAACCTCTGGTTCATCTGCCCCAGCAGTTCAAGGATTTTTTCTTCATTTGTCATTTTCTCACAACCTTTCCAGTCAATTTATCGATCAATCCCTTGTCTTCATCATATCACAGGAAGGTGTGCAAGTCAACATTCGACAAAAATCATCATTTCTTTTTCACGAAAAAGGCGTCGATCTCCTTCTTGATCTGCTCGGGCTTGGTGCTTTTCAGCAGATAACCGGATGGATTTAGGGGCATCACCTTGATCATGCTGTCCGGGTCCCTCCGCCCTGTCAGGAAAATGACCGGCACGTCCTTAAATTCCTCCTCTGAACGGAGCATTTCCAGGGTCTGCCTTCCGTCGCAGACCGGCATCTCATAGTCCAGCAAAACCAGGTCCGGCCGGTTTAAGGTAATGGTCCGGATCGCCGCGACGCCGGAGGTAGCCATGGCGACCTCATAGTCCTTATCCAACAGCATCTTGATGCTCTGGCGCACAGTCTGGGAATCGTCTACCACCAAAATCTTTTTCTTGGCGTCTATTGCTTTCTGCTCAGCCTGCTTTTCCCTCTTTGCAAGATATTTTTCAACTTCCGCCATGGTGTTTTCATTTTCCACGGGGATCCCCACGCCCTCCTGGAGCAGATGGGGCGCAATCATACAATAGGCGAAGTACCCTGCCCCTCCAGTATTAAAGAGCAGGCTGACCTGAAGCTGTTCCCGCTCAAAAATTTTCTGGAACTGCTCATAGGACAGCAGATTCTCCTCCCTCAGTTCACAGCCCTCCATGTTGGGGAAGCACTCCATAACCCTTCCGGCAAACTGCTGCGCCGTATAACGGGAGGCGTGGATCAGCATACTGTCCAGCTTATTGGTTTTAAGGCCAAGCACCTTGCCGACAGTGTTGATCAAAAGCTTCTCCTCAAAAACCAAAAGGACCTCCTGCTTTTTTTCCTCCCCCTTGGTTCCATAGACTAGGCGGTAATAAACGCCCTTTCCAAACTCCTCGCCCCCATAGGAATCGCTGATCATCTGGGGTTCCAGCTGGAACATGTCAAACACCATTTCAGCAATTACCTTTCTGATAGAGGCAATCTCCTCTCCAGGCAGGAAATGATCCCACTTCCTCGCCCGTTTTCCGGCAATGGAGAGATCCTCTGTCAGGGTGTGGCCGATCAGCCACCCTGCGCAGACCCCAAGAAAATGGTCCACTGTGTCCGGAGAATAGTCTGTCCGCTCCAGCTCCTGTTCAAGGGCCGGAAGGGTGTTTTCCCGGAACCCGTCGTGAATCCTTCTGTGCTGTTCAAGCCCCTTATAGCCGACAGACGACATATACGCTTCTTCATCCGAGAAATGCTTTGTGGCATGGGTCTTAAAGAACTTAATCCCCTCCCGGCAGGCCCACCGGCTGTTTTTTTCCTCGTCTTTAAAGGAAAACAACCGGTTGATAATTTGAAAAAGCCGCTGATGCTCCTTGTCGATCGACTCGACGCCAATACTGTAGTCATCCTTCCAGGTCAATTGATGATACATATCCATGTTGAAAACCCTCCCTGCCTCCGATCGTACTCATATTTTGCCTCTAAAAAAGATAGAAAAGCATATTACTGTCAATCTTCGGCTTATATATCGTTGTAATAGAACCCCACCCCGGCAAAGCCGTGGAGGGGTTCTTCATATACATATATCAGGTAATCCATTCGATTGGCAGATGCTCCCCAAACGGAGATGCACATCTGCTATTACATATTATACAATATTGGAGCGGGCAGTGCAAGCCAAACTAAGAAAAAAAAATGCTCAGCGAGGCCTTCTCATGTAAGCTCCAGAGGGATTTGAATAATGGCGTCCATCCCGCCGTTTTCCAGCTGCTCATAGTGAAGGCCGCTGTCCCCTCCGATGAGCAGGCGAATGCGGGTGTTCACATTTCTAATGCCGATGCCGCCGCTGTCCGTAATCTCCGCGCCATTGCTGTCCAGCATTTGGTTGAGCTTTTGGGCGTCTCCTGTGGCGCCGTTGTCCTGTACATGGATCCGAAGCACCCCCCCGTCTTCCTCACAAAACAGGCGGATTTCCAGGATATCCTCCTTGCTTTGGGCATGAAACATGGCGTTTTCCACCAGGGGCTGGAGAATAATCTGGGAGACCTTAACGGAATAATACTTTTCCGGAACATCACAGATAAAGCGAAATCCTCCCTTGTAGCGAAGCTCCTGAATTTGAATATAATGGCGGAGATAGTCGATCTCCTCCCGCAAGGGCACAGTCGTCCGGGAAAAGTTGATGCTGTACTTCAGGATGCTGATCAGGGAGGCCACCATGGTGACGATGTCGTCGTTCCCCTCCAGCAGGGCACTGCAGCTGATAGAGTCTAGGGTATTGTAGATAAAATGGGGATTGATCTGGGCCTGCATGGACTGGAGCTGGGCGCTGCGCAGCTTCTCCCCCTCCTCCACAGCCTCCTCCATCAGCCGCTGGATCCATTCCAGCATCCGGTTGTAGCTGCTGTACAGCACCTCGATTTCATCGTGGGAGGCAGGATTGGGGACAGGAAGGGGAAGGCTTCTGTTATACTGCACCTGGGACATGGTGTTGGAAAGCCGGATAACCGGCTCCACCAGCTGCCGGGAGAGGAGCAGGGAGAGGAACAGTGCCAAGAACAGGAACAGCAGCAGGATGGCGATGGTGGCCGGCAGAGGTGTGCTCACATATCTCCAAATATCGGAAAAGGGCATCAGCAGGACTGCCTCCCAGTCCCGCTGGAAGGAAACGGAGCTGGCCATATATTTTTTCCCCTGGATCGTAATCTCCACCACCTGCCCCGAGACAGGAAGGGATTTAAGAGCCTGAACTGTCCCGGCATCCCCCTCCCGGGGAAACAGGGAGCTGTCAGTAGAAATAAAAATATCGTCTTCAAACTTAAAAAGCGCAACAGACCCCTCGGTGATCCGAGCGTTTTCCAGTATCTTTGTCAGGACGCTTTTGGGGACAGTGTACAGCACCACACCAACATTATCGTTATAAAAAGGATCGGCAATCTGCGTACTGCGCAGCTGGTGGGAAAAGAATGCGTTTTGAGGGCTCTCCTCATCCCAAAAGGCGTAGATATGGCTCATACGGTTGATGGTTTTGATATACCACTCCTCGTCCTGGACGTCCATAACACTGTAAAGCCGCTGCTTGGTCAGGGGATAGGTGAAGTTGCCCCGGAAGGTATAGGAAAAAGGGAACTGGGAGTCCAGAAGCAAAAAGGCGTTGGCATTCTGCATCAGCGGCGTGGAAAGGCTTCCGGTATTGACACTGAAAGCCCGCTTCACCATCTCCTGCTGAATATAGCTCGGATACTCCATCTTGTTTACCAGCGCTTGGGCGAGGCTGCCGTTGGAGCACAGAAAGTAAGCGTTCTGTTTGATGTTCAGGATGAGGTTGCTCATGCTCTCAGCCATGCTCGCCGTGGTGCGGGTCTGGTCGGTTTTCAGCCGCTGCCTCATGGTGCTCAGCAGATAATGGAAAAAGAAGACGGAAAACACCAGGATGATCAATATCATGCTGAGAGAGATAAAGCAAAAGGTCCGCTTGCGTATGCTGTTTTTCAAGGTAATCCCCCCTTTTCGGCGTAAGAAAACGGCCGCCGGCTGCGAACCGCAGAGCGCCTTGGAACGGCGAAACAGCCGTTACCCCTCTTTCTCCTGCCGTGTCAGCATCATGGTCCGGTATTGGGACGGGGAAACCCCCACCGAGTTGTTAAACAGCCTGGAAAAATAGTCCGGCGTCATATACCCCACCCGCTTGCTCACGTTGGTGACGGAAATAGAGCCATCCATCAGCAGCTCCTTGGCATGCTTCAGACGGACCTCATGGATACTGGTGATAATGTTTTTTCCCTGATGCTGTTTGTACAGCGCCCCGGTGTAAACGGGGGAAAGATGAAGCCAGTCCGAAATAGTCGCCACAGAAAGGTCAAAGTCCGCATAATTTTTCTCGATATAATCGTCAATCTGCTCCACATAATGGACTGTCTGGGGGGCGCCCTTGGCGCAGAAGGCTGTACAGCGCTCACACTGCTCTTTGATAAAGGAGATGATGTTGGCCACATTTTTCAGCTTGGCATAAGAGGCCATTGCAGCGCTCTGCATCTGTTTAATCTCCATTTTCTGGAAGGTTATGGCGTGGGCCTGTTCGAACAGCTCCTGGAGGAACAGCATCCCAAAGTGCTTTAAATCCTCAATAAAAATCTGGTGCAGCGCCATATATTCAAAGGCTTCTCCTCCGGACTGGGCGCTGCCGTTTTCCAACATCTCGTGCACCAGCCTCTGGATGCCGGCGTGGTCTGAACGCAATGAGGTATAGTAACGCTTTTTCTGAAGCTCGTCCATCGTCTGGCGGATCTTTTCACAGATCTCCGTCAGCCGTTCCCGGGTGATGGGCTTTAAAATATAATCCTGCACCCCCAGCTTCAGGGCGTTCTGGACAAACTCAAAGTCGCTGTACTCGCTTAACATGATGATACTCACATCCACCATGGAGCTCCTGAGCTTCTCTACCAGCTCCAGGCCATTGAGAACAGGCATTTTGACGTCGCTGATAATCAAATCCGGCGTCTCCTCCAGCGCAAGCTTCAGCGCAGCAGCTCCGTCTCCGGCCTCCAATACCTGTGAAAAGCCTAAGTCCTGCCAGGGCAGCATCTGGATGATACATTTTCTGACGAATGCATCGTCGTCTGCAATCAATGCCTTCATACCCTGTCCTCCTTATAAAACGATTCATGTCTCTATTTTCATTATAACCTTTGCAGCCAAATTGTCAAAGAAAAACCTCTTCCGAATTCCCTGAAAAACCCCCTAAAAACCCAATTCCCTTTTTTTCTTGGCATTTCATTATTTTTTGTGGCAGATTCACAGGATAGGGGCAGTTGAATCTTGAAGTTGAAAAAGATATAATAGCAATGTAGATAAAAAATTACTGATATTCAACATTTTTTATTTCAAATCACCTATTTAAAGGAGGTGTTTTCATGTATTCCATGCTTCGGGAGGGGGAAAGCTTACGCCCAACCGCCCGCACCCTTTGGGAGATCCAGGAGATTGCCGGGAAGCCGCCGGTGGAAACCGCCACCAACCTGTATGCCGATATCCAGCGGCAGGCCTCTGAGGCGTTGCAAAGGGGAAGTCGGCGGCGGTCTGCCGTCACTGGCCCTGAAAGCCTCCGCCGCTATCAGCAGCAGGCAAAAAAGGATTTTCTGGACTGCATTGGCGGGATCCCCCCATCGGGCAAGGCGGTCCTCGCCCGTGTTGCCGGGTGCAAAAGCTGCCGCGGATTTACCCTGGAAAAAATACTGCTGCCTGTGGGAGAGGGCTCCCTCGCTTCGGCGAACCTGTATCTTCCGGACAATCGGGAGACCCCCTGTCCCGCTGTCCTGGTGGTTGTAGGGCACACCGACCAGGGAAAGGCCGATCCGGAGTACCAGTATCTGGCTCAGGCCCTGGTCCACGGAGGATTTGCCGTATTGGTCCTCGATCCCTTGGGAGAGGGGGAACGGTTTGAGCACTACGAAGCGGAAATCGACTTTCAGCCCATCCAGGGCTGCTCCGGGGAACACGATCTTCTGGACTGGAAGTGCAAACTGATGGGATTTAGCCTGGCAAGGTATTTTATACGGGACGGCCTGACCGCCTTGGATTACCTGGCCTCCCGCCCGGAGGTGGACCCCAAGCGCATTGCCCTCACCGGCCACTCCGGCGGGGGGACTCAGACCTGTATGCTGATGCTGGCCGCTGGAGAGCGGTTTGCCTGCGCCGCCCCATGCGCTTATGTCACCGATACCCAGGCCATGATAGAGTGCGGCGTGGACCCGGACAACGAGATGATCTGGCCGGGAAGCCTGGCCAAGGGGCTTGATTACATCGACTTTCTGGCGGGAATGGCCCCAAAGCCCATTCTCCTTTTGACAGTACAGCATGACTTCTTCCCCAGGGAGGGGACGCTGCGCACCCTGGAAAGGGCCCGCAGGCTGTGGGAACAAATCGAAGGCGCAGCGCTGCCCGAAATGGTCACAGCGGAATCCCAACATTCGTATACGCAAACGCTTGCCCAGGCAGCAGCGGACTTTTTCAGCCGTCAGCTGATGGGAAAGCCCATAGATCTTTCCGGCTTCTCCTTTGTGCCTTTGCCGGACAAAGAGCTGTGGTGCAGTCCCCATGGAATGCTGCTGAGGGACTATCCAAAGACGCGCACCCTGCATCAGGAGCTGACGGACTGCCTGGAGAAACAAAAAATGGAACGGGAAACCCGCTCACCCCAGGAGATCCGGGAGCCGCTGGCCAAAGCGCTTCACTTGGAACGGATTTCCTCTTCCCCGGAAGTACGGGTTTACGCCGAAGGCGTCTGCGGCCATTACGCCTATCGGTGCCTTGTCTGGAGACCCCAGGAGGGGTACTGGAATAACGGCGTGCTGCTGCGGGATATGCGCAGCGGAGACAGTATTCTCCCCACCGTTGTCGCGCTATGGCCGGAAGGGTTGTCCCGGCTGGCGGAGCATTCCAACTGGATACACCGCACCATCCGCCAGGGCAGGCAGCTTTTCATTATGGATGTAACAGCGTCAGGATCGCTGCTTCCTGCAAAGTTGGGCAGCTCCATGTACATCGGCTGGGGAACCATGTTTAAGCTAAATGCTTATCTGATACAGCTGGGGGATTCCCTCTTTGCCCTGCGGACCCGGCAGGCTGCCGCAGCGGTCAGGATGCTTGGGAATTGGACGGTAAGCGCAAAGGAGAGCCTCCGCTTTTATGCGGAAGGGGAATTCTCCCGGTACGCCAGAGCCGCATCCCTGTTAACCGGTATTCCCGCTGATACAGACGATTGCTTCCAGCCCTATGAGGAGATTGTCCGGGAACGGTATCACGACCAAACCCATACCCATGAATGGATTTTCCCCGGCGCATTGCAATATGAATGAAAAGAATAAAATGACGAAATGAAAACAGAAAATGGAGGCAAAAAACAATGAAACTGAAGATCACCATGATCGGCGGCGGTTCCTACTCCTGGACCTACGGACTGTACAGCACCTTCCTAGACAACGCCTTTTTTGACAGGGAGACAGAGCTCTGCCTTTACGATATCAACGAAACTGCTCTGAACCATGTCTACGATTTCTGCAAATATTACAATGACAGATACCCTGAGAAGGCCATCACCCTGTCCAAAACCCTAAATGAGGACGAGGCCCTGGAGGGCTCTGATTACGTGGTCATCGCCATCTCCCATGGGGGACTGGAGGCGGAGCTGGAGGATCACCGGATCACCCGGCGGCATGGCTTCTACAACGTAAAGGGCAGCGAATCCGGCATTGCCGGGGCCAGCCGCACCATCCGCCATGTGCCGGAGTTTATCCGCATTGCCCGCAAAATGAAAAGGCTCTGCCCCGGCGCGACGGTTTTAAATGTGACCAATCCTTTGACAGCACTGACCCGCTGCGTCCAGAAATACGCAGATGTCCACGCAGTGGGCTTCTGCCACGGCATCCGGAACCATTTGGAGATCCTGCTCCCCTATTTTGGGGCAAAGGGCTTTGACGAGGTGAGCTTCTCTGTTTCCGGCGTGGACCACTGTTCCTTCCTCACCGACGTCCGCTTCCACGGCCAGGACGCCCTGAAGATCATGCGGGATAAAGGGATGATTGAAGCGGCGTGGGCCGGCAAGAGCAACATCACCTACGACGACCCCTTTGCGGGGCGGGAAAACCAGCGGATCCGCTTTATCCTCTGGGATATGCTGGGGGTCATGCCTGGCCTAAGCGACGAGCACTGCGCCGAATTCTACTACCAGACCTCCGGGACACAGGAAAACCGGGACCGGTTCGGGATGCACTACGACCGGATTGAGGACCGCACCACCTCCGTAAATCGCCTGCGTGACGCCATTGTTGTTCCCCTGGAAACCGGGAACATGCCCGCCCTGCGGATCAGTGACGAACGGCCGGACCGGGTCATTGAGGCCCTGGAGGGCGGACGGGAATTCTACGATGTAGTCAACTACCGGAACTTTGGCCAGGTACGGGAGCTCCCGCTGGACACCGTAGTGGAGACCTTTGTCACATTCGACGCAACCGGCGCCCACCCCGCTGTCGCCAATCCCCTGCCCAAGGCCGCCCAAGCCATCGTCACCCCTACCGCCCTGCGGGAGGAACTGTTTATGGAAGCCGCCGTGGAATGGGACGCTGGCAAGCTCACCAGCGCCTTGTGTATCGATCCCCTGGTCCAGGATTTCACCCGCATCCGGGATGTGGTAAAGGACCTGATGGATTACAACGCCCAATGGCTGCCCAAGGACAAGGATATGTAAGATGGAGGCCCCCTGGCCGCCAGGGGATCAAGCTAAACGACTGTAACAGGAGGACAACATGATCACGAAAATCAGCGGCGGAAAGGTCATCCTTGAGGACCAGATCCGGGAGGACCTAAACATATACTTTGAGAACGGGACCATTACAGCCGTCACCAGCGCCTCCCTGCCCTTTGACAGGGAAGCCAGGGCAAGGGGACGGTATGTTTCCCCCGGTTTTATCGATATCCATTCCCATGGAGGGGGCGGCGCGGATTTTCTGGACGGGACCGTGGAGGCCTTTTTACAAGCCTCCGCCCTCCATGCCCGCTATGGCACAACAACCATTGTTCCCACCGCCACCTCCGGCGAGCTGTCGGAGATCCTCGCCATGGAACAGGCCTATGAGCAGGCTGTTTCTCAAAATGACCGGGGAGCTGATATGCCCGGCCTGCATCTGGAAGGCCCCTACTTCGCCATGGGACAGCGGGGAGCTCAGGATCCCAAGCACCTGCGGAACCCGGAGCCCGCCGAGTATATCCGGATTTTGGACCTTTGCAGCCATATTTTAAGATGGAGTGCCGCCCCGGAGCTCCCTGGGGCCCTGGAACTGGGGCGGGAGCTGCGGCGGCGGGGCATCCTGGCGGCCATCGGGCACAGCGACGCCGGCTATGATGAGGTAGAGGCTGCGTGGGAAGCCGGCTACACCCATGTGACCCACCTGTATTCCGGCATGAGCTCTCTCCATCGGAAAAACGCCTACCGCTATGTGGGGGTGCTGGAATCCGCCTATCTGATCGACGGTATGACGGTGGAGATCATCGCGGACGGCAAGCACCTGCCCGCCGAGCTGTTAAAGTTCGTCTATAAATTTAAGGGTCCAGACCGCACCGCCCTCATCACCGACTCCATGCGGGGCGCGGGAATGCCCGACGGCCCCTCTGTGCTGGGGCACCGGGAAAAGGGGCTGCCTGTGGTGATTGAAGAGGGGGTGGCAAAACTACCGGACCGCACCAGCTTTGCGGGAAGTGTGGCCACCGCCGACCTACTGGTCCGCAACATGGTGCAGATGTCGCAGATCCCCCTGACCGACGCCGTAAAAATGGCCGCCACTACCCCTGCCCGCATCATGGGCTTCCAGGACCGGGGAAAAATCGAACAGGGTCTGCGTGCTGATCTGACCTTGTTCGACGACAACATCCAGGTTTCCCAGGTGATCGTAGGCGGACGCACTGTCTATGACAAGGCGGAGGAACCGCAGAAAGGACAGGTATCCTGATGAACAGATTATCCGCCGGGTTTTCCCGGGTAAACGTCACCCCTGCCCTGGGCACTCCCCTGGGGGGCTATTATAAGGTCCGCCTAGCGGACGGGGTAAAGGACGAGCTGGAGGCCAACGCCCTCGCCCTTTCCCACGGGGAAGCCAAAATACTGCTGATCAGCGTGGACCACCTTGGGTTGAAACAGGTCTATCAGGATCCCATCCGCAGGTATATCTCGGAACGAACCGCCGTCCCGGAGGAGGGGATCTTCATCGCCTGCACCCATACCCACACTGGCCCCAAGCTGGACGGCGGCATTGTCCCCGACGCCCAGGAGGCCTACTTTCACTTCCTGAAAAGCCGTCTGGCCGACGCCGCCTCCATGGCCCTGGAAGACCTGAAGCCCGCCAAAATGGGCTGGGCCGTGGGACAGGCCCCTGGAATCGCCTTTATCCGGCGGTTTCTCATGAAGGATGGGACGGTCTGCACCAACCCCAGGCCGGAAAACCCCGATATCCTCGGCCCAGTGGGAACCGTGGACGAGAGCGTTTCGCTGCTGAGATTTGATCGGGAAAACGCACCAGCGATCGCCCTGGTCCATTTCGGATGTCACCCGGATACAGTGGGCGGCTGCAAAGTTTCCGCCGACTGGCCGGGATTTGCCCGCAGAATTCTGGAAAGGTCCTTGGACAACGTCCGCTGCATTTTCTTTAACGGCGTCCAGGGGGATATCAACCATCTCAATCCCTTCCACGGCCCGGGATACCTCAACGGCCTGGCCATGGACTTTGACGATGTTCTCCGGGGATATGAACACACCGAACACATGGGACGCGCTGTGGCAGGGACTGTGATGCAGGTCTATTCCAAGGTAAGATATTCAGAGGTACGCTCCATTCACGCCGCACAAAGGGTCATCCGCCATCCCTCCAACCGCCCGGCCCCGGAGGAGCTTCCCCTGGCGCGGCTTTACAACCAGCTGCACCAGCAGCACCGGGACGGCGAAATCCCTTATGAGGGAATGGCTCTCACCACCGCCGTAGCGGAGGCGGAACGGATGCTGGAGCTGGAACACGGTCCGGACAGCTTTGATCTGCGGGTATCGGCAATCTCCATTGGGGAGGCCGCTCTAGTGGGAATCCCCGGAGAACCCTTCTCCGAGATTGGGCGGACGCTGAAGGCCGCTCCGGGCTGGCCGCTGGTCCTCCCCTGCTGCTGCGCCAACGGCTACGAGGGGTATTTCCCACCCATAGACGCCTTTGGCAACGGCAGCTATGAAACCCGCAGCTCCATCTTTAAACCAGGGGTAGCGGAAGCCATTTCAGAGGCGGGGCTGTCCCTGCTGGAAAAAATGAAACACCATGGATAGGAGGATATCAGCTCTATGTGGAATGAAGCAGAATTGGATGAGGCCCTATCTGTCCCCAGTAAGGCCCTGATAGAAGATATGGGGAGGCTGGAAGGCGACATTATGATCTTAGGGGCAGGGGGCAAAGTCGGGCCCACCCTGTCGGTCATGGCAAAACGGGCGGTGGAGCAAAGCGGAAAATCCCGCAGGGTAATCGCGGTTTCCCGCTTTACTGACCCCTTTGTGGTAGACCTGCTGAAAAAAGAACAGGTGGAGACCATCTCCGCCGATCTGACCAACCCGGAACAGGTGGCAAGGCTCCCCAAGGTAAAGAACATCATTTTTATGGCTGGGCGCAAATTCGGCACCTCGGGGAGCGCCTGCGAGACCTGGGAGATGAATGTGGCGGTCCCTGCCCTGGCCACCCGCCACTTTGGGGACGCCAGCTATGTGGTCTTTTCCACCAGCAACGTCTACCCCTTTGTCAAGCCGGAAAGCGGCGGCAACGACGAGTCTGTGGAGCCCTCTCCCATTGGAGAGTACGCCATCAGCTGCCTGGGGCGGGAGCGGATGTTTGAGTACGCCGCCCGTCATTACGGCGCGAGAGTGGTGAACTTCCGGCTGAGCTATGCCATTGACCTGCGGTACGGCATACTGTTCGACCTGTGCCAGTGGATTCTCAAAGGCCAGCCCGTCCCCCTAGGGGTTCCTGCCTTCAACTGCGTGTGGCAGCGGTATGTCAACGAGGTGGCCCTCCGTTCCCTGCACCTGGCCAGTGAAAAGGTGGAAAACCTCAACGTAACCGGGCCGGAGCTGGTGAGCGTCCGCCAGGCAGCTACCCGTTTGGCCTCCATGCTGAACAGGGAGGTGTCCTTTGCCGGGACCGAAGGGGAGCGGGGGATCCTGTGCAATGCGCAAAAGTGCGTCAGGCTCTTCGGCTATCCAGATATGGGCGTTTCGGAGATGATGGAGCGCCAGGTGCAGTGGATTTTGGAAGGCGGGCGGCAGCTTGGCAAGCCCACCCATTTTGAAGAACAGAAAGGAAAATTCTGATGGATAACAGAGGGAGAGAAATACTGATGGCCGGGGCGTTCCTGCCCGCCATGCCCCTGGTATTGGACGAAAACCGCCAGTTTGACGAGGCCGGCCAGCGCAGATTGATCCGCTACTACCTGGAAAGCGGCGCAGACGGCATTGCCGTAGGGGTGCATACCACCCAGTTTGCCATCCGGGACCCAAAGGTCAACCTGTTTGAGCGGGTGCTTTCGGTTTCCATTTCTGAAATGCGGGCTTACAGCAGCCGTGCCAACCGGGAGATTCTGGCGGTGGCCGGGGTCTGCGGTGAAACGCCTCAGGCGGTTGCCGAGGCAAAGCTGGCCGCAAAGTACGGCTACGACGCCTTCCTGCTCAGCCCCGGCGGGCTGGCCCATCTCAGCGAAACCCAATTGGTGGAGCGGACCCGGCAGGTGGCGGAGGTGGGAGATGTGATCGGCTTCTACCTCCAGACCGCTGTGGGCGGACGGGTTTTCTCCTACGACTACTGGCGGCAGGTCTGCGAAATCGATGGGGTCAAGGCCATCAAATGCGCCGCCTTTAACCGCTACCTTACCATAGATGTGGCAAGGGCCATCGCCTTTGCCAACCACAAGATCGCCCTGTACACCGGCAACGACGACAACATTATCGCCGACCTTCTGACGGAATACGCCTTCCAAGACGGCGAAGGGCTGCGCACTGTCCGCACCTGCGGCGGCCTTCTGGGCCACTGGTCCGCCTGGACCCACACTGCAGTGGAGATGTTCCGCGGACTCAAGGCCATCCAGCCGGGCGAACCCATCTGTCCCCGGTGGATGACCCTGGCTGCCCAGGTCACTGACGCAAACAGCGCTTTCTTTGATACAGCCAACAACTTTGCGGGGTGTATTGCCGGAATGCATGAGGTCCTCCGGAGGCAGGGCCTGCTCAAGGGCGTCTGGTGCCTGGACCCAGAGGAGGGGCTTTCCAAGGGCCAGGCGGAGGAGATCGACCGGGTCTACCGGATGTACCCTGAGCTCAACGACGACGCCTTTGTGGCAATGTTCCTGGAAAAAGACCGGCAGATGCGGTCTTAACCCTCTGCCGGAAGAAGGAAAGGGCGGATTACGATGTTTTCTGTCTTTGAGAGCCCGGAATACCGTCGCTCCCGCAGCGCTTACCGCTGGTTCTGTATGCTGGAGTACTTCATCTCCCTGTTGGTAACGGACGTTTACCTGTTCAAGCTTCTCTCCTATGCCGGGCTGGGCGATGGAAGCATTGGACTGATCGCTTCCCTGGGAACGTTTTCAAGCTTTTTCCAGCTCACCTCCATTTGGCTTGTGCGCAGGATCAAGAACGTAAAAAAATGGACCGTCTTTTTTTGCATCTCAAGCCAGCTGACACTGATCGCCCTTTATTTCCTGCCCTTTCTGCCGTTCAGCCCAGCGATTAAAACCGCATTGGCTTTCACAGGGGTTCTGTTGGCTTACTTTTTCTCCGGCTCTATCTCCTCCATCCTCTTCCAATGGGCTAACAGCTATGTCGATCCCCATCATCGGGCAGTGTATTCAGCGGAAAAGGAGATGCTCTCCCTGCTGGGCGGCATGATATTCACCTTTATCCTCGGCATTACCATGGACCGCTTTGAACTGGCTGGACGCCTGACCAACTCTTTCATCCTAACCATCGCTTTAGGTCTGATGATTTCCGCCCTGAGCTTTACCGCGCTGATGCGTATCGACGGCGGATGGCAGCCTAAGGCCAATTCTTCTAAAAATTCCACCCTGGGTCCGCTTCTCAAAGCGCTGTTCCACAACCGCTCTTACCTCCATGTCGTTGTGCTTCATATCCTCTGGACCTGTGCCCAGTGCCTCACCGTCGGGTTTCTGGGGAGCTACAAAAGCAAGGAGCTTATGTACAGCGTCGGCGCCGTACAGGTCTTCAACATTTTTGGCAGCGGCTTCCGGTTTGTCCTTTCCAAGCCGCTGGGGAAATTTGCTGACCACACCTCATACTCCAGGTGCATTGAAACCGGCCTGTACATCGCCGCAGCAGCGTTTTTCCCCGCCATTTTGGCCTCCCCCTCCAGCCGGTGGCTTATCGTCGTCTTTACCCTGCTCTTTGCAGTCAGTCAGGCGGCGCTGTGTCAGAATCTCTTTAATGTCCTCTATGATTTTGTCCCTCCAGAGCACTTTGTTCAGGCCTCCGCCATACGCAACTGCATCGGCGGCGTCTTTGGCTTCCTCGCATCCCTGGCTGGGAGCTGGCTTCTGACCTATGTACAAGGGCAGGGAAACAGACTGTTCGGCCTTCCCCTTTATGGACAACAGCTTCTGGCCGCCCTTTCCTTCCTTTTAACGTTGGGATGTGGAGTATATGTAAGGCGCTTCCTAGTAAAACGCGTTAAGGCGGCGGCCGTGTAACAATGCAATCAGTTCAGACAAAAATCGCTGGACCGTTCCCCTTTTGAGGCAGTCCAGCGATTTTCTGATACTAAGGGGGGCAGCGTACATTTGAGGATTCCGACGTTAAACCGAATACCACTTTGCCTGGGAATTCCAGAGCCTGGTATACACTGGATTGACATTGATCAGCTGGTCGTGGGAGCCGCACCCTACAATCTTTCCATGGTCCATCACAATGATTTTATCGGAAAATTTTGTGGTGCTCAGCCGGTGGGTGACAAACACCTTGATGCTCTGGGAATCCAGCTCCATCATGCTGCGGATGATCTGCTCCTCCACTAAGGGATCCAAGGCAGCGGTGGGTTCGTCAAAGGCGATCACCTCATGGTCCTTGTACAGCCCCCGGGCAATGGCCAGCTTCTGCCAGTTCCCCCCGGAAAGCTCCCCGCCGCCAAATTCCCGGCCCAGGCTGGATTCCAGGGTGTTGTCCCCAAACCGGAAGGAGACAGCCTCCAGCAGCCTCTGGACCTTCCCGGAGTCCGCCGGACCGCTGGCGTCGCTGATTGCCACATTTTCCTGAATGGTAAGGGCGTAGCGGCAGAAATCCTGGAACACAGCGGAGTTATTTTGGTAGATATCCCATTCCCGCACCTGGTTGATCACGTCGTTCCCATAGGAGATTTCGCCGGAATCCGGCTGATACAGACCCATCAGCAGCTTGACCATGGTCGTCTTGCCAGAGCCGTTTTCCCCCACCACCGCGACGCTCTCCCCCGGCTGGATATCAAAGGTAATGCCCTGGACCGCCTCTCTTTGGGGAATATAGGAAAAGCGGACATCCTTGAAATGGATCCCCTCTTTTGCGGAAATCTTCTTTTCTGTGCCCTTCCGCTCCTCGTAGTCCAGCACCTTATAATAATACTTGCCCTTCAGGCTGCACTGGAAGCTGAACATGGCCAGACCGCAGATTCTTCCAAAATTAGATCTCAGGGTGGTCACAGCGCCGATAGAGGCCCCCAACACGCCGATGGAGATATCCCCCCGCAGGGCCAACGCCACCGCCACGCCATAGGTGAGGGCTGTGGTCAAAATATTGACCATCTGGTTCAGCATATCCAAAAGGGCGTTCTTTTTTTGTAGCTTCCAATTTTCCTCATTATAGCTTTCCAGCTCCTGGTTCCAAAGGCGGAGAAAAAAGTTTTGATTCTGGTGGACCCGAACCTCCTTGATATTTTCCAGAGAGGTGAGGATCCCCTCGTAATATTTTTTCCGCCGCTGGATGGGCTGGGTTCTGTCCTCCGCCAGATACTGACGCTTGGACTTTAAAAACCTGGCAAAAATATCCGGCGCCAGGGCCAGGAAGGACAGAAAAATGAGTGCCGGGTGGAAGGTAAACAGCACCGAGGAAACCGTGACAAATTGAAACAAATACAGCAAAATCTCCGAGGAGAACATCATGGTCATAAACCGCAGCTCCCGGGAGGCGCTGGAAGCCAGTTCAATATCCTTGTACAGCTCGCTGCGTTCATAGCTTTTCAGCGGGATCTTCGCTGTTTTGCGGTTCATATCGTTTTGGAGCACCGTCTCAAATTCACTGCCGAAATAATTGACATGGGAGCGGAAAAGCGGATATACCACAACATACAGCAGCTGCACGAGGATGGAAATGAAAAACACCCGGTAGATTTCCCCGCTGATTCCCGCCGTCACCATGATCTGGTCTGAGCAGTCAAAGATCATCCGCTCCAGATACACCTTGACGGGGCTGACCAGCGCGGGAAGCAGGGAGAGGAGAACCATGAGGAAGTACTGCTTTGGCTTCTTGACAACAAATGCCTTATAGGTGGTGAGGAATATGTTCCAGGTGCTTCTGGAACCGGTTTCCCTCCCTTTTTTCACCTTTGTGCTCATACCGTAGCCTCCTCTTCCACATACCACTTCCGCTGGCTGTCATACATCTTTTCATACAGCCCATGCTGTTCCATCAGCTCGCTGTGGGGGCCGCGCTCCGCAATCCTTCCCCCGGCCAGCACCAAAATCTCGTCTGCCATCCTGGTGGAGGCCAATCGATGGGTGATAAACAGGGTTGTCCTGCCCTGGGCAATCTGCCCAAACTGTTCGTAAATGGCATTTTCCGCAATGGGGTCCAAGGCCGAGGTGGGTTCGTCCAGCAGGATAACCGCAGCATCCTGATACAGGGCCCGGGCAAAGGCCACGCGCTGCCACTCGCCGCCGGACAGATTGACGCCTCCTTCATAGATTTCCCCCAGCCGCGTTTGGACGCCGTCGGGCAGGTTTTCGATCTTCTCCAGAAGATTGGCCTCCTCCAGCGCCTTTTTCATCCTGTCCTCAGACGCGTCTTCGCCAAAGGTGATATTGTCCCGGATGGAAAGATAGTACCTGGAAAAGTCCTGGAACACGGCGGCATAAACGCGATACAGCTCCTGTTGACAATACTGCCTGATGCTTCTGCCGTTGAGCAGGATTTCCCCTTCGTTCACCTCATACAGCCGAAGCATCAGCTTGATGATAGTGCTCTTCCCCGCGCCGTTTTCCCCCACCAGGGCATAATGCCTTCCTTTTTCCAGCCGAAAGCTGACGCGGTCCAAGACCTTGGGGCCGTTGGGATACTGGAAGGACACATCGCGGAATTCCAGGCTTTCAAACTCTTCTCGGGAAAGTGCGGCGCTTTCCTCTTTTGGAAGATCCTGGTCCGGCAAATCCAAAAAGGTATAGTACTCCTTCCAATACCGTTTCTGCCGCATCAAATCGTTAAAAATAGTGCGAATCTTATTCTGGGTGGTTAGGTTCAGGTTCACCGCTGCATGGGAGGCGGCGATAAAGAGCCCTGGAGTAAGGCTTCCCCGCAAAATATAGGAGAGCATCGTAAGCATCATCAGGATGGTGCAGATATACCCCGCTGTATCAATCATGCTGAAAGTCAGTCCAAATTTATAGTCATACTGCCGCATGGCGTTTCTCTGAGCCATCAAAAAGCCGGAGCGCTTTTGGTTGATAAAATCCGTAAAGCCAAACAGCTTTTTCTCGTGGGCAAAGGGCTTGGTGTTTTCAATAGAGTCGAGATAGACCACCCGCCGCTCTGTCTCGCTGAACTGGCGGTTCAGGTTGTGGAAACTCTTGGCCGAGCGGTCTGCAAAAAAGAGGAGGGCCACAAACAGCGCCAAAAAAATCCCGGCGCATACCAGCGAAACGGAGCAGATAATGGCAAAGAATCCCGCGACGCCAATCAACGCTGCTACCAGCTCGCAGATATCCCGGCTGAAATCCCGAAGCGTTCCGTCCATGTTCTTGTTGACGCGGGAATACAGATCCATAATCTCCTTATTTTCGGCGTACTGGTAGGAAATGGTCTGCATTTTGCCGATCACCTTCCGGCGGAACCAAAAATCGGAGTTCATCCGGATCCGTTCATACAGCAGCCCTGCTGCCGCAGGCAATATGTAGATACAGATATACGCCCCTATCAGCTGCACAAAAGGAAGTATGACCGCGCTGGCAGGAGAACCGCCGTTTAAAGTTTCTCCGATCAGGTTGATCACCTGTTCCTCAAAGCGCACGGTAAGCGGCGTCATAATACCAGTGAGAACCGCCGCCGCCATGACCAAAAGGAAGTCCTTCCGGTTATTCTCCCATATAGCCCCTAACGTTTTTTTCATAAATCCACCAAACCTCCCTGCTGCACATCCATCACAAATTCTTTCAACAAAGAACCGTTACAAAAGAACATATTACCCAGTATACATTATACCTCCCCCCAAGTTTTTTTGTCAACGTTTTGAAATGATGGTTTTGCAATTGAAACATCTGCCCTCAAACATTGTAAAAAATCTTGTTAACCGTCTTATCGCCTAACAGATGCCAGTGAGAACTTAATAAATGAAAGTCTGGAAGAGGGCATTGCTCCAGAATCTTTTGAAAATCCCCAGCCAGTTCAAAAGTTTTTCGCAAAGATCCCGTCAAAACCGCCATTGACGGATATTTTGCTTTCAAAGGTAAACCTATATATGGCAAACCACAAAATAAAAAATTTTCATCCACCCACTCTCCCCGTATTTTGCCCTTGCAAATAGCCTTGAAAGCCCAAAATCCGTCAATTTATGCAAAAAGTACAATACCGAAACCATCTTTTCTCATTTTGTACACAACTTTTTTACAGGTATCCCCTTGATTCTATTGCGAAATATATGTATAATTACACTATATTGAAAAAGTGCCGCAGGTTGTTTTATGTCAAAACTGCCAAACCAGTGGAGAACACCGAAAAAACTCTGTATACGGAGCGATAGGCACGCCGGCGGGCAACCGCCGGAAATTTCATGAAATGAAGCAGAGCGGCAGGCGCAGCTGGGGCCTATCGCCAGTAAGGAGAGAGAAAACCATGAGACAATATCTAGCGGGTAAAATCAGAAACGTTGCAGTTGCGGGCCATAACGGAGCGGGAAAGACCTCGTTGTGTGAGGCCCTGCTGTTCAAGGCCAACGCCATTGACCGCTTGGGAAAGGTCAGCGACGGCAATACCGTCAGCGACTTTGACCCAGAAGAGATCAAGCGTAAGGTCTCCGTATCCTCTGCTGTGATCCCCTTTAACTGGGGAAGTGCAAAGATCAATCTGTTGGATACCCCCGGAATGTTTGACTTTGAGGGCGGCCTGTACGAAGGCGTTATGGCGGCAGAAAGCGTTTTGATCACTGTATCCGGCCGCTCCGGCGTATCTGTCGGCGCGGAAAAGGCCTACAAAATGGCTGTAAAAAATGGAAAGTCCTGTATTTTCTTCGTATCCAAGCTGGACACCGAACATGCTGACTTCTATAAGGTTCTGGAAGGACTGAAGGCCAGCTTCGGCCCCAGTGTCTGCCCGGTAGTGGTCCCCTTTATGAATGACGGCAAGGTGGAGTGCTACATCAACCTGATTGATATGAAGGCCTATACATACGACGCCCAGGGCAACGCCGCCGAAGTGGCCATGCCCGACGCAGGCCATCGGATCGACGGCCTGGTTGAGGCCATCGGGGAAGCGGTGGCAGAAACAGACGAGGCGCTGTTTGACAAATTCTTTTCCGGCGAAAAGTTTACCAGGGACGAGATCATCAAGGGCATCCACGACGGCGTAAAATCCGGTTCCATCTCCCCGGTGTTCTGCGGCTCCACCGCCACCCTGGAGGGTGTGGATATGCTGCTGGACGCCATGGTCGACCTGCTCCCCTCCGCATGGGAGAGCATCTCCATGACCGCCACCGATGCCCAGGGCGAGACGGTAGAGGTGAAGTGTGACGACGAGCCCCCCATGTCCGCCGTTGTGTTCAAGACCATCGCCGACCCCTTTATTGGAAAACTCTCCTTTGTCAAGGTGATCACCGGCCAGCTTTCAGGGGACATTACCCCTGTCAACGCCCGCACCGGTCAGCCGGATAAATTCGGCAAAGTCATCTTTGTCACCGGCAAAAAGCAGGGGGATACCTCCTACATTACCGCAGGGGATATCGGCGCTGTCACCAAACTGTCGGAGACCCGCACCGGGGATACCCTGTGCGATCCCAAGCGGATCCTCTCCTATCAGCTCCCCTCCTTCCCCAATCCCACCTACTCCATGGCCATTAAGCCCAAGGCCAAGGGCGACGAAGGTAAAATCGCCAGCTCGATCCAGCGGCTGATGGAGGAAGACCCCACCCTCCGCTATGAGCAGAACCCTGAAACCAAGCAGCAGCTGATCGCTGGCCTTGGCGAGCAGCACCTGGATGTTGTACTCTCCAAGATGAAACAGAAATTCGGCGTCGACGTCACCCTGGAGGCCCCCAAGGTTGCTTACCGGGAGACCATCCGTAAAAAGGTACAGGTTGTCGGCAAACATAAGAAACAGACCGGCGGCCACGGACAGTTTGGCCACGTTGTCATGGAGTTTGAGCCATGGGACGGCATTGAGCTGAAGTTCGAGGAAAAGGTTGTCGGCGGTTCGGTTCCCAAGGGATATTTCCCGGCAGTGGAGAAGGGCCTGCAGGACTGCATCCAAAAGGGAGTCCTGGCCGGATACCCTCTGGTTGGCCTGAAGGCCACCCTGCTGGACGGCTCCTATCACCCTGTGGATTCCTCCGAAATGGCCTTTAAGCTGGCGGCAGGCTTGGCCTACCGGGATGGTATTCCCCAGGCGTCCCCTGTGATCCTGGAGCCCATCGGCAATTTGAAGGTACTGGTCCCGGACAGCAACACCGGGGATATTATGGGAGACGTCAACAAGCGTCGCGGCCGTGTTCTTGGCATGAACCCCGATGAGGATGGCCTGCAGCTGATTGAAGCCGAGGTACCCATGAGCGAAATGCAGGACTTCACCACCGCGCTGCGCTCTATAACCCAGGGGAGGGGTTCCTATGAGTTGAACTTTGACCACTATGAGCAGCTTCCTCCCGCTCTCCAGGCCGACGTCATTGAAGCCGCCAAGAGCGAAGGAGAATAACATCAAAGAGAATAGGAAATCCAATCAGAGATTGAAATAAAAAGTGCAGGGCCAAAGGATTTTCTCCTTTGGCCCTGTCTTTTGGTTTGTCAATGGCAAACAGCTGCGGTCCCTGTTTAGTTGATCTGCTCCCCAACGTTTCGCATAATCCGTTCCACCTGCTCCCGAAGCTTCTGGTGCTCCTTCATCTCCGGGTCTGACGCTAAAATGTCCCTGGCGGCCTGCTGGGCGTTTTCCAGCAGACCCACATCCTTTGCCAGATCCGCTATGGCCAGCTGAGGCAGGCCGTGCTGCCGGTATCCCAAAAAGTCCCCGGGTCCCCGCAGCTTTAAATCAAACTCCGCAATTTCAAAGCCGTTGTTGGTTTTGCACATCATCCCCAGCCGCTGCCTGCTCTCCGGGTTTCTGGCATCGGACAGAAGGATACAGAAGGACTGCTGCGATCCTCTCCCCACCCGGCCCCGAAGCTGATGAAGCTGGCTCATTCCAAACCGTTCCGCATTTTCCACCATCATAATAACGGCGTTGGGCACGTCCACCCCCACCTCAATCACCGTCGTGGAAACAAGGAGCTGCAGCTCCCCGTTTTTAAAGTCCTCCATGACCTTGTCCTTGTCCGCCTGCTTCATCCTGCCGTGGAGCAGCCCCACCCGGTATCCGGCAAAGGGACCCTCAGCCAGTTCCCTGGCATATTGGGCGGCGGGCTTCAGGCCCATATCTGCCTCTCCCTGCTCAATCAGGGGACAGACCACATATCCCTGCAGCCCTTCGTCCAGGTGCTTGCGGATAAAACCATAGGCCCGCTCCCGCTTGTCAGACCCGATGCGATAAGTGAGGACCGGTTGTCTTCCCGGAGGAAGCTCGTCGATCACTGACAAATCCAGATCCCCGTAGACCATCAAAGCCAAAGTCCTGGGAATGGGAGTGGCGGACATAACCAATACATGGGGCTGGTTCCCCTTTTGGGCCAGGGCCACCCGCTGCGCCACGCCGAAGCGATGCTGTTCATCTGTCACCACTAAAGCCAGGCTCTGGAACGCCACCCCATCAGATAGGATCGCATGGGTACCCACCAGCAGGTCTATCTCCCCTGCGGCCAGCCTCTGCCTGACGTTCCGCTTGGCAGCGGCCGGCATAGAGGCTGTCAGGGCCTCCACCCTCATTCCAAAGGGCTCCAGCTGTCTGCGAAGGGTGTTCAGGTGCTGCATGGCCAAGATCTCTGTCGGGGCCATCATAGCGGACTGATATCCGTTCTTCCACACAGTCCAGCAGCAGGCAGCGGCAACCAGGGTTTTTCCGGAGCCGACGTCCCCCTGGACCAGGCGGTTCATGGGAATATTCCGCCCCATATCCCGGCAGGCCTGGTCAACCGCCCTTTTCTGCGCCCCTGTGGGGAAAAAGGGCAGGGACTGATAAAATGGGGCTGAATCAATGCATTTCATCTGATATCCAGCCTCCACCGAATGTTTTCCGCGGATTTTGGAAAGGGCCAGAGCCAGAATGAGAAATTCGTCAAAAATCAGCCGCCTTTTGGCGATCTCCGCCGAGGGCATATCCTTGGGGCGGTGTATTTGGCAAAGGGCAAATTCCAGTTCGCAAAGCTGATATTTCAGCCGTATCTCCCCAGGAAGGAAGTCATTCAGCTCCCCCGCCGCCAGCTCCAGGGCCTGGGAGGCATTGGCGGCAATCATGCGGGAGGTAAGGCCCGCTGTCAAAGGGTAAACCGGAGACAGGGTTCCCTTTTCCGCCTCCCCCAGGGAGAACACCTGGGGGGTATTCATCTCCCGGCGAAAGGCGCTGCCGCCAATTCTCCCGTAAAAGAAATACTCCTCCCCCACCGCTAAGGCATCCACCGTATATTTGGTGTTATAAAATACCAGGGTGATCTCTCCAGTGTCGTCGGCAGCAGTCACTTTAAAGACGGAAAGCCCCTTCCGGATCCGCTGTTCTCCGGATTTGCGCACCACCACCGCCCGGATAGAGCAGATCTGGTCTCCCTCTAAGGCGGCAATCTCGATACAGTCGCCAAAGCTGACATAGGACCGGGGGAAATGCCACAACAGCTGGCGGATGGTATCGATCCCCAGCTTGTGGTACAGCTCCCCCCTGCGGGGGCCGACCCCCTTTAAAAATTGTACCGGCGTATCCATTGCTCCCGGCATTTGACCCCACCTTCCCCTGAAAGGACCTGCCCTCCCCCTTCCGGCGCCGCGGACGAGAAACAGGCGTTTACACCAGAAATGCCGCCATAGGGCGTTCCCACAGCGGCATTCTCCTTGTAAATTGATCGAAGCGGAATAAGATTACGACTTTTTCTGGGCCCCCAGAATGCCAATCGCGGTTTTGGCCCACTGAAAATCAATGGTCTGGAACTTTCCCTTTCCATCCTCGATCCCCTTTGCCAGGGAGGGAGAATCAGAAATATCCTTTGCAATTTGGTGATACGTAGCCATAGAAGCACGCATCATCTGCGCAGGGGCATTCTGGAAGAAGACAGAGAACAGGAAATTTTCCTCGTCCTGTTTCTGGCGGAACAGCATCAGTCCGGGGACAGGCCCTGTCTTGCCGCCTTCAGTACGGCGGTAGATGGCTTGGACAATGGAGAGTTTCTGGATCTCCAGGGCACGGTCATCCAGATCATTTTCAAAGATGGCGATCTTCTCAACCAACTCGTTGACAGTGCGCGCGTTGCGGAACTGGTATTCCTCAACATCCATAGACTGGTATAATTCAGGATCGCACTGGCCCTCAGCCCCAAACCACACCATAAAGTAGTGCAGCATATCAATATACAAAAAGGGATACATAATCCGCGCCGTCTTGCCGCAGTGGGGGCACTGCCAGTCAAAGATCGTTCCGTTCTTCACCTTTTCCTTCAAGCCGGAATTCAGGCTTGCGTTAATGCTGTCCCACATTTTCAACTCTGCTTTTTCCTTGCAGTTGGGACATTCTATTTCTTTTATGATCTGTTTTGCCATTGTAGGGGACCTCCTCTTTGATTCGCAAACTCCCTTTCAGGGCGTCGGCCTTTCCTCAGTGTTAGTGGGGTTTGGGCAAGCTTTTAGGAAGCCTGTCCGCACACAATGCCTGCACTGTTTAACAGTATACCACATCGCAGGGCCTTTTCACAAGCATTTTTTACAAAACCCCGCTAAAAAGGGGGAAAGGGAAAAAATCGTATCGCATGCAGCCTTTTTCTGCTATGCTGATGTATACCCAAAAATCCGCATAACAAAGAGAAAATCCCGCCGTTAAGCCAAAACTTAACGGCGGGATTTCATATGAGCCATCGGAGATTCGAACTCCGGACGCCTTGATTAAAAGTCAAGTGCTCTGCCAACTGAGCTAATGGCCCGTTTTATGGAATGATTGAAGCGAACGGCTAATATTATACCAAATCCTCCGCCCTTTGTCAACTGTTTTTCAGGTTGATTTTCTGTACCCAAAGGTAATTTATGGAATCTATGGATAAAACCTGCATTTTATCGACAAAATATGCTAAAATAGCTTTTAAACCGACTTTCCAGGTTCCAAACAATCATCAATCTTAAAAATGGAGGTCCGAGTTATGGAAAAAGGAATTTTAACAGCAAGGGAGATCCACCTATTTCAATCCTATCTCTCCGAGGAGGAAAAAAGCCCCTCCACCATAGAAAAATACGTTCGAGACGCCCGGGCTTTTCTCGCCTTTGTGCAAGAAAGGCCTGTGACCAAGGAACTGACCATGGAATACAAATCCCGGTTGATAGACCAGGGATATAAACCCAACAGCATCAACTCTATGCTTGCTTCCCTCAACAGCCTCTTTGACTTTCTTGAGTGGAAGGATTTCAAGGTCAAGAACCTGAAAACGCAGCGCCAACCCTACTGCACTGAGGACAGAGAGCTGACCAAAGGGGAATATTTCCGTCTTGTAGCGGCCGCCAAAAATCAGCCGCGCCTCTGCCTGCTCCTCCAGACCATCTGCGGGACCGGAATCCGGGTATCGGAGCTGCAGTATTTTACTGTTGAGGCGGTTCGCCTAGGGGAGATCAGCGTTCGATGCAAGGGAAAGACACGCGTCATCCTGATTCCAGGCAAGCTCCAGGGGCTGCTGCTGTCCTTTGCGCGGCAGCATGGCATATCGGAGGGAGTGATCTTCCGCACCAAAAGTGGAAAACCCCTTAACCGCAGCAATATCTGGCTGGATATGAAAAGGCTCTGCCAGCTGGCCAAAGTAAAGACCAGCAAGGTTTTTCCCCACAATCTGCGGAAGCTGTTTGCCCGAACCTTTTACTACATTGAAAAAGACATCGCCAAACTGGCGGATATCCTAGGCCACAGCAGCATCAACACCACCCGCATTTATATCATGACCGACGGCAGCGAGCACAGGAAAAAGATCGAACGGCTTGGCCTGATTATATAATAAAAGACATCCCTAAAAGGAACGTCTTACATTGATTACATAATACGAATAATGTAGTAATTTGCCGTTTTCTAAGATTGTTTGAATTGTTTTTATTATATCGGAATCTATTCTAAAATGCAATAGTTTTTATGGAAATACATTCCTTTCGGCAAATAACACATAATACGAATAATGTAGTATATCTATTTTGTCGAGTTTTAAGTGACAATTCAATTATATAATAAAGTCAGTCAAAAGGCAATACATCCATCACATTTAAAAGACAAAATATCAGAGTGTTCTCTTTGACAGGCATAAAAAAGAAGCCGGTATACAGCTGAAATAAAATACCGGTCTGTTTTTTTACGCTAATATGCTGCTTCTGAGAGATCTTGATATATACTAAATATTGGTTGGTGGATAACCCAGTTTTTTTCTGTTGATTTAATGAAAGCGATATAGTAAAATCTTTAAATGAATCAGCTAGACAAGATTAAAAATTATGTTATTATA
>CATJCP010000399.1 GCA_949737515.1 uncultured Oscillospiraceae bacterium
TTACGTATTTCCCCCGACGGCCTGCTCCGCCGCCTGGTGGCCCTGGAGCGCCCCGCCCTGGCTCCCCCGCCCCTGGAGCAGCTCTCCCTGTTTGAATCTGTTATGTAACTGTTTTCATTATATTCTTATAAATTATATCCGGAAAAACTGCGCTATAACTGTTGACTTTTTTCTATTACTGTGCTATTTTAGATCCAGGACAGGAAAATTTACTCAATTCTGTCTTATTCGTCGAAAGGAGGAGATTCCCATGGATTATAGTAGGTCTATGACCTAAAATGTTGATGCCTCTGCTGGATTTGTTCGTTTTCTCATAATGAAAGGAGTATTTAATTTATGAAAAAATATGTATCTATTTTGTTCCTTCTTATTTTTACTTTCTCTATCTCTATTCCTTCGTTGGCGACTAAGTATACTTCTAGTACTCTCACTACTTGCAGCGCTCAAATTTACCATGCAGTTGGGGTCGATATGTATGGTTCTAATATTTATGACTCTTCGGAAAAAATATCTAACGTTCCAGTTTATATCCGCCAAGATGGTGGAAATATCGAGCTTGAGCTTACAGCAGATAACTATGATTATAGAATTTCTGCAACAGCAACGGGAAAAAGCTTAAGTGAAAATCTTATATATTTTAATATTACAGAATTGAATCAGACAGATGTAGAAGTAATGTCTATGCATTATATCAAGTCCTTCTCTCACGGTGCAGTCGCTTCTAAGGAGTATGCTAATTTGCATCCAGAATATAAAAATGTCCTGGCTGTTTACCTAAAGATTCCCAACAGTTCCACTCGTGAATACTATTTTATTGAAATTTTTGACTTCGAAATGGATAACTTTAATTTCCTTGTATCAGAAATGCCGACAGATGAGACAAATAGTTGGGTGATGGAAGAGTTTCAGGCATATGATCGTTCAATCTCCGAGCAAGAAATTAGTACTTATAATTCATTTGGTCTTTCTAAAATATACGAAATAAAGGACAGATACTATCAATTTGGTGAAAACTTAGTTGCTGCCATTAAGATTGAAAAAACAGATGATTTTGAAGATGTTCCTAGAGGTGGGACTGCGCAGTATTTAACCACAATCAGAATTGTGGGCAAATATATTTATAGTCAAGAAGCTCCAGAATTTATCACCAATAATAATAATCTATCGATTGGAGACGCTAGGCTTGACATTAAAGCCCCTACAAATTGTGGATTCTTGTGGACCCAAATTGACGGTCAAGTACACAAACCAGCTGCATCCGGTGCATTATCGGCATATATTGGTGTTACCTGCGGGCCGCTTTCTGCTTCTGTTGATATTGGAAAAATTATCACAGGATTTGGAACTATTAAAATTAATGAAACCTTTAAGGGGTACATAAATGATGCTGCTGGTGGGAAAATAACTCGAGCCATTTCTGTTGACTTTAACAAAGGACATTGGATTGAAAATGTTGGAGATTATTATCAAGTGCTCTCCTGTGTGCGGGATTATGGTAATGTGCGTACATCCAAAAATCACATGGACCTGCGGTGGACCGTTCAGTTAATTAATGGATCAAATTTAACTGAATCTATTAATGGTACTATGTATGACTTCTATGAGACTTGTGTCATGTAAGAAGAAGTTATTAGTTCCGTTTCTTTTTTGTGGTATCCTTTTTGTGGCGGGCTGCATCTGGGTGGCGGGGCGCCCCATGGAGCGCCAGATCCTCCGCCGGCTGGGCCTGGGGGCCGGCGAACCGGTGGAGATCCTCTCCTCCCTGGCGCCGGAGCCGGGGATCACCGTCGTGGGGTACTCCCAGGCAGGGAAATACGGTCTGGCCGTCTTTGAGGACGGGGTTTGGAACACCCGCCGCCTCACCTTTCTCCAAGAGGGCCGCAGGACCCTGGAACGGACCGCAGATGTGTTTGCCTACCCCTCCCTGACCTTGGGGCATCAGTCATATTACGCCTTTTTCAGTGGAAATCCTGCCCTCGTCGCCATCCAATTTACCACAATTCAAGGGGAAATTTCCTCTGACCAGACGGTTCCTGTAGACCCCGCCCCCTCTCTCACTCTGATTCCCATTCCGGAGGGAGACACCGCTTACCGCTACTGCCTGCTGGATTCCTTTGGACGAGAACTGGATTAGCGCCGCATCTCCCACCAACGCAGCAAGCAGCGCCCTCTGAGTTGCACAGGTGGGCGCTGCTTTATAAACATGGTGCCTTCTGACATATTTTATCAGAGGCAACCTCATTGGAGGGAATATCTGTTATGAACCAAACATACAATACCTCTTTCGCGGTTGTCATTCTGGTACAATTTGTGTTGGGGATGGTCTATCTGTGCGTTCAGTGGAGGGCAATCAAAGCCCGTGGCACACAGCGGGCCGCAATCCTTGGGGCGGCGGTCATGACCGCAGTTGCCATGATGTCTGCCGGCTGCCTGGCCGCCCCGGTATTTTGGCCCAACTGGGGGGAGTTCCTCTTCCGTGCCGCGCTGTTTCTTCTCGCGCTTTCCGGGCTGCTGGCCGGGCTGATTCATATCAAACGAAACGGTTTGAAAGCGGTATCTGTCCTCGTCCTCCTCGCCAGCGGGGTGGTTCTGATCTATGGGATTGCGCAGACGCTCCCTTGAAGCAAGTCTGGAGGTGCCTATGTGGAAGCGTGGAACGAAGCTCCTGTTTCTCCTGTGCGCTGTGTTGTTTTTGACTATGCTCTGTATTGCGTGTGGTCCCTTGCCAAAGGGCGATGACCCCGCTCTACAGAATATAGGACGGGAAAGCGTCTATATCGGGGGGACACGCTTTTTCAGAGAGGACGGGGTATACTATGACAAAGACGGAACCGTCGCCTTTTTTAACGAAGAGGAGGCAGCACTGTATCGGGAAGCTTGTGCCTATTTTGGTTCCCACTATGAATTGATTCTGAGAGAGGGTAACGTATGGCTTGAGATCATGGTCCAGCTCCGTTGGTCCGAGTGCCCCGAGGCTGTCATTATGACCGACGAGTTTCAGCAGCTCTATCGGGAGCTGAAAGAGCTGGACGCCCTTCTTGGCATAGACAGATTCGCCCAGCCAGAGCCCCCCACGCTGAGGGATCGCGTCCTGTCCGTGGCCACCCCTACTCTTATCATCGCCGCCGGGATCTTCGTGTATCTCAGGCTCCGCAGGCTCTATGGCCGGATTCGGGCCCGGCGCTCTGATCCGTAATCCATCATTTCCTCCTTAAAAACATACGCCCGCCAGGTCATACTGGCGGGCGCGGCCTTATAACAGTCTGTTTCTATTTGATATATTATTACCTTAGTCAGAAAAATATTTTTGCTTGCTTTCTTTCAAAAACTTTAAGTATATAATCGATCTTTTTTTATAAAATATAAATTTTACTGTTGACCTTTTCTCGTCTATGTGGTATGCTTAATACAGAACAGGAAAATTTACTCAATTCTGTCTCATCTGTCGAAAGGAGGAGATTCCCATGGTACAATAATGGGCCTGCGGCCCGAAAGGTTGACTATTCCGCCGGAAAGGAGACAGTATGAGACGTTCCCTTCCCCGCAAAAGATGGCTGATTTGGCTCGCCGTTCTGCTGGGCCTGGGGGGCCTTGTCTCCTATCTCTATCTGCGCTGGCTCCTCACCCCCACGGTTCTGGTCCCCTATCCGGATACTGCGCGTATTAGTTGGATGGCATTTGAATGTGAGGGTTCTTCTGTCCGAATCCCGATTCATCCGGATGGACGAAATGCCCACAAGATTTTAGACTACCTCTCTACGCTGCAAAAACAGCGGGTTTTGTTCCAGCGCCAACTCCATTATGGTTATGGTTTCAACATAAAGCTCTCTTTCCATGTACATTATCTGTACGGCCCCTTGGAGGGAACGGCAATGGAAATCTACTTGGGAGACATCAATTACACCTCCTACATTACCGAAACCTTAAAACGGCCGGTGTACAACATCCTGGGTTCGGAAGATATAGCAGATACCGTCCTTCAAATGCTCCCAAAGCAAATCAGCCAATACAAAAAGTTCGTAGGAAAATCATTATCAAAAGCGAGGAGGTAATATAAATGCGGTCGTCTAAAATGATATGCAGCCTGCTAGTGGCAAGCCTTAGCATTTCCACTATTTCTCCCGCCCTGGCGGCCAGCGCAGAGCCAGAGGTAATTCTTTCTGATGATGCTCAAATGCTGATCGAGAACAGTGTATTTGACTCCTCTGAGTTTGAGGGTGTCGTGGAAGACCAGTACGGCACTTACGCTTTAACTTACGAAGATGTCTACCTTCCGGTAGGCCGATTTGATGTAAGCCTAACCGATGAAGCTGCAGTAAACCAGCTTTTGGCCTGAGATGATCTCTATCAGGAGGTCAAAGACGACATTCGAAATGCCTCTCAGGCAGCAATTGAGGCTGGCAA
>CATJCP010000400.1 GCA_949737515.1 uncultured Oscillospiraceae bacterium
AAGAGAGGCTATGACCGGGAAGCATGTGGAGTTTCTCGCCCTGGAGGCCGTGAATCTGATCTGGGAAATTGAAGGGCCGTAGGAGACCCCTGAATAGCCACAGAAGCCCGTCAGAACGGCTCTGACGGGCTTTTCCCTGCGGGGCGGGGTTTTTAACCCTGCCCCGGCGTTCAAATGCGCTCTGCGGCCTTCTTTGGGCTAAATAAAAGGGTGAACGAAATTTCGTTCACCCTGCCCCGAATTGAAATCCCCCACCCCCATAACCCCGAAAAGTCGGGGGTATGGCTGATGTCGTAAAATGCGACCTTAGCAACCAGCTCAAATCTGAGCCGGTCTCCTAAAAATTTAGGAGTGGTCAAGTTGACCACTCCTGACGCGACAAGGTGCTTTCCAAAGGGGAACGAAATTTGGTTCTGCCCCATTATTTTTCCTCCTTTCAGATCAGCAGCACAGACCTCCTGGCTCCAGTCGTAGCCGTCGTCCGCGACGTAGCGCGTGTAGTCGTGTCCGTTAATCTCTAAAATAGTCATAGGCATATCAGATCAAAAGAAGTTGTTTTCCAGCAGATGTATTGACGCTGTTGATTGTCTTGATTGCCGTCCGGCCAAAAACAGAACCGTCCACCATGATAATGTGGCCTTCCTTCACAGCGGAAAGGATGGATTGCAGCAGCTGAACCAGCTCTGCATTCCCGCCCCCCGATTCCTCCCGGACGATTGTATTCTCCGCATTTCCCTGCCTGTTAACGGAAGCCAAAAACTGTGGGCCGTTTGGAATTAACGATCCATGAGCAGCGCGGGGAAGCTGCTGAATCGAGAGAGAAGGAATTGATTCCAAGTTAGGCACGCCCACATTAACACCGCTGATTTGCCGCGCAGCCTTTTGAACAGCTGATACAGCAAGCCCGGATCCCGCCTGAATCCCATTGGCAAGCCCCTGGGAGATATTTTTTCCGATTGCTGCAAACACGGTGGACGGGCTGTGAATACCAAGCACTCCTTTTACGTTGTCAACAATACCGCCTAAAAATCCAGAAACCTTACCTTTAATCCATGATCCCATTGCCAAGATTCCATCCCACAGGCCTTTCACAATATTTTTCCCGACATCCTTTATTTTCGACATATATGTTGTAAACCCGCTCACAATTGATGTAATAATCTTCGGAACAGTATTTACAGCTTCGGGAATATTTTGAATGATTCCAGCAGCAAATTTTACGATTAAATCCAGACCCGCTTGTGTGATTTTAGGGAGATTGTTTGCAATGGCGGTCACGAGCTTTTCAATAATGACTGGGGCTTTTTCTAACAGCTTTGGCATTGCTTCGATCAGTCCCTCCGCCAGTGCAACAATAATTTCTATTGATGCGTCCACGAGCTTATCCGCGTTGTCAATCAGCGTTTCCACAATTTGCAAAATGGCCTCAACCGCGACAGGAATCAGCTCTGGGAGCGATTCCGAAATTCCTGATACAAGTGCATATATGATCTCAACAGCCGCAGAAATGACTTCTGGAAGCGCCTCAATTGCTCCATTTATCAGTGTCATTATGATTTCCAGCGCGGCATTTGTGATTGTTGGAAGATTGTCTATGATTCCCCGCCCCAGCGCTCCAAGCAGCTGCATACCAGCGTCTACCATAGCGGGGAGCTGTTCAACAACCATGTTCAGGCCGTCGCTTAGAACCTCTCCAAAAGCCTCCATCGCGCCGGACAACCCGCCCTGCTGAAAAGTGGATGCAATTTTTGAAACCCCATCAGAGCCGAACTGTACAAACTCTCTGAGGTTTGGAGTGAGCTGGTCAGACAGGATAATTTGCGCCCCCTCCAGGGCGGATTTGAACAAAGTAACATCACCGGCCAAATTGTCAAGCTGTGTGTTCGCCATGTTCTCCGCCGCCCCGGCGGCATTGCCTATGTACCCGCTCAGCTCGTCAAACCGTTCCCCGGTGTTGGCCAGAAGGGCGTTGACGGATTTTAAGTCCTCCTTGTTAAAAATTTTAGAAAGGGCCTGTGTTTGTTCTCCCTGTGTCATGGCGGAAAGTGCTGTTTGAAGGTCTCCGAACGTTTCATTCAGCGGGCGCATATTCCCTTGCGCGTCATAGACCTCCAGCCCCAGGGATTGCATAGCCTTTGCGGTGGTATCTGTGGGAGCCGACAGTGATAAGATGATATTCCGCAGAGCCGTGCCGCCCTCCGCGCCTTTTACGCCATTGTCCGCCAGAATGCCAAGAGCAGTTGAAAGCTCAGTGGTGCCTCCGGCAAGGTTTTTGGCGGTGCCGCCAATGGTCAAGATTGCCTCGCCCAACTGGGCAACACTGGTGTTTGACTTGCTGGAGGCCATCGCCATTTGATCCACCAGG
>CATJCP010000401.1 GCA_949737515.1 uncultured Oscillospiraceae bacterium
GCGAACCTTTGGGGACGAGTTCAGTTATGAGTATAAGCTGAAAGAAACCGGTATTCTCAAATCCCCTGAGATCATCAAATAATTCGGCCTTTCCAAGCGGGTTCAGCCGCCTGCCCGGCGCTTCGGGCAGGCGGCTTTTTGTGGACGAATCCCCAAAAGCGAAATTTTACACTTGAAATTCTCCAGACAATATGATATAATACATTCTCAAATAGCCAAAGACGATGAACAGGAGCCGGTTTACGGCACAGTATGACGCGTTTTTCCGGTATAGAGAGCGGCTGAAGGTGGAAAAGCCGCACGGACCCGCAGTCAGAATTTCGCCCTGGGAGTTTTCTGTGAAAGCAGAATGTAGTTGCTGCATTAAAGCAAGGGAAAGTGGCGGCAGGTTGCCGCAATTTGAGTGGTACCGCGGATCAATTCCGTCTCATGTATATGAGACGGAATTTTTTCTGCAGAATAAGAATTTAGGAGGAATACTATGAACCAATCAATTCTCGATTTAAAAGAGAAACTGGATCAGGCCCTTAAGAATATGGCGTCCACGGCAGGGCTGGAAAACCTCAAGGTAGAATTTCTCGGCAAGAAGGGCTCGGTCACGGCGCTGCTGAAGACCATGGGAAAGCTCTCCGCTGAGGAAAAGAAGTCCTTTGGCCGTGAGGTCAACGAATTAAAGGAATATGTTATGGAGGCGATCTCCAAGAAGACCGCCGCCCTTCAGGAACAGGAGCTGCTCAAAGAGCTTAACGCGGTGGAAACCTTCGATATGTCCATCCCCCCTGTCCTGGACCGGGGTTCCTATCACCCCATCACCCTTGTCCAGCGCAGGTGCGAGGAGGTATTCCGCTCCATGGGCTTCACCGTGGAGGATTACAGCGAGGTAGTCACTGATTACGAGTGCTTTGAATCCCTGAACATCCCGCCCTACCATCCGGCGCGGGATATGCAGGACACCTATTATCTGAACAACGGACAGCTCTTAAAGACCCAAACCTCTGCTGCTCAAAATGCGATCTACAAGAAGTACCGGGACGCCCTGGTCAACGAGGGCAAGCCCATCAAGGCGATCTTCCCTGGCCGCTGCTTCCGCAACGAGGCCACTGACGCCTGCCACGAAAACACCTTTTTCCAGATGGAGGGCGTAATGGTGGGCAGGGATATTTCCATCGCCAACTTGATCTACTCCATGAAGACCATGCTCAGCGAGGTCTTTGACAACTATGATTTAAAGGTCCGTCTGCGCCCTGGCTTCTTCCCCTTCGTGGAGCCCGGCTTTGAGCTGGACATCAGCTGCCAGATCTGCGGCGGGAAGGGCTGCCCCTCCTGCAAGCACAGCGGCTGGCTGGAGCTCTGCCCCTGCGGCATGATCCATCCAAACGTCCTGCGGGAAGGCGGCATTGACCCCGAACAGTACAGCGGCTTTGCCTTTGGCCTTGGCCTGACCCGTCTGGCCATGATGAAGTACGGCATTAAGGACATCCGCGACCTGAACAGCGGCAGCCTTGTCGCCTTGGGGCAATTCACAGACGACAAATAAGGAAAGAGGGGGCTAAAAGCTCATGTATATTTCTATGAACTGGATCCGCGACCATGTGGATCTCTCCGGACTGGACCTTGACCAGTTGATTCATCAGTTTTCCCTTTCCACCGCGGAAGTGGAAAACGAGATTTTCTATAAGGGCAGCGACCTTCACGGCGTCGTAGTGGCGGAAATCAAGTCTGTCGAGCCCCATCCCGATTCCCAGAAGCTCCACCTGCTGAAAGTGGACGCTGGGGAGGCGGAGCTGGTGGACGTGGTCTGTGGTGCGCCCAACGTACGCCTTGGTATGAAAACCGCCTTTGCAAAGGTAGGGGCACAGTTGGGAGAGGTTACCATTGCCCCTCGGAAGCTGGCGGGATATCTCTCCTGCGGGATGTGCTGCTCTGAAAAGGAGCTGGGCATCAGCGACGATAACTCCGGAATCATGGAGCTGGACGGCAGCCTTCCCAACGGCAAGGACCTGAAAGAGATCTTTGAGATTGACGACATCATCTTCGAGGTGGACAATAAATCCCTGACCAACCGCCCTGACCTGTGGGGACATTATGGGATTGCCCGGGAATTCGCGGCTTTGGCCGGGCGGCCCTTAAAGCCCCTGGATGTGGTTGACCTTGCTCAATATGAGCATCTTCCTTCCCTGGACATTAAGATCATGGACGATGACTGCCTGCGCTACTCGGGCATTCAATTCGACAAGGTAAGCGTCAATGTAAGCCCAGTGAATATGCGCATCCGCCTTTACTACTGCGGAATGCGGGCCATTAACTTCCTGGCGGACCTGACCAACTATCTAATGCTGGAAATGGGTCAGCCCATGCACGCCTTTGACTCCCGGAAGGTGGAAAAAATCCGCATTCAAAAATTTGCCGGGCCCTTCCAATTCCAAACCCTGGACGGCGTGGAGCGCCACATTGACCAAAACACCCTGATGATCTGCAACGGAGATACCCCTGTAGCCATTGCCGGAATCATGGGAGGCCTGGATTCTGAAATTGTAGAGGACACCACCTCTTTGACCCTGGAATCCGCCTGCTTCGACCCGGTTTCCATCCGCAAATCCGCCGCCCGGCTTTCCCACCGCACCGACGCTTCCCAGCGGTATGAAAAAACTCTGGATCCGGAGATGACGGTGACAGCTATCGCCAGGTTTGTCAGGCTGCTAACCAGCATTGATTCCAGCGCCTGCGTCATCTCCCGGCTGACCGATGAATACCGCCGCGGTTATGAGCGAAAGACCCTTTGCTTTGACAAGGAATATGTGGACCGCTACACCGGCATTGGAGACGCTATCACCAATGAACACATTGAAAATACTTTAAAGGCCTTGGGCTTTGAAGTGGCGGTAAACGGAAGCTCCTTCCAGGTCAAGGTTCCCTCCTGGCGGGCCACCAAGGACGTCACCATAAAAGCCGACCTAATTGAAGAGATCACCAGGATTTACGGTTACGACAACTTTGTGCCCCACACCTCCAAATCCCCCCTGTACCCTGTCCGCATGGAGGCAGAGAAGTCTGTGGAGGAGCGTTTAAAGGATATCCTGGTCAAGCGGTTTTCTCTCCACGAGGTCCATTCCTATGTGTGGGCCTACTACGATGAATTCAAAAGGCTGGGCCTGGAAATTGAGGACAATGTAAAGCTGCTCAACGCCACCAATCCCAACCTGGAGACCCTCCGCCGGTCTATTGTGCCCATTCAGCTCTGCCAGGTCAAGAACAACACCAGCTATGCCCCGGAATTCGGCATCTTTGAGATCGGACGGGTGGTAAAGGGCCTGAAAGCGGACGGCAACTGCGACGAGCGCAAGGTCCTTGCAGTTACCCTGTTCAGCAAAACCGCAGAGCTGCAGGATCTGTATTACCGGCTGCGGGATATCATCGCGGTTGCGGTGGACGAGATCAAGC
>CATJCP010000402.1 GCA_949737515.1 uncultured Oscillospiraceae bacterium
AAATGTGCTATACTTGGAAAAGCACAGCAAATACGGAAGGATGAAGAAAATGAAAGATTCCATATTCCGCCCGGCGGAGATTCTGCTTCCCGCTCTGGATAAGGGCATAGATTTGACCAAATGGGCAGTAGTCGCATGTGATCAGTATACATCCCAGCCCAGTTATTGGGATGAGGTCGAAGCATATGTAGGGGATTCCCCCTCCACCCTGCGCCTCACCTTGCCGGAAATTTATCTGGAACACAACCAGGTCAGCCAAAAAATCGCAGGCATCCAACATTCTATGAAGGAATATTTACAGCAAAACCTGTTTCAATCATATCCCGACAGCTTTGTATACATAGAACGCACCCTGTCTGACGGAACAGTGCGAAAGGGCCTGCTTGGGATGCTGGATTTAGAGGAATACAATTACCATTCCGGCAGCAACTCCCGGATCCGGGCAACGGAAGGGACTGTTTTAGAACGGATACCGCCGCGTGTCAGGGTGCGGGAGCATGCTGCGCTGGAGCTTCCTCATATTATGATGCTGATTGATGATATTCAGCAAACCGTGATTGAACCGCTGTCCAGCCAAAAGGACAGGCTTCCGCTGCTTTACAGTTTTTCACTTATGCAGGGAGGCGGAAATATCAAAGGATACCGCGTTCAGGGGAATACTGCCTGTGCTGTCCAGGAGGCTTTGGAAAAACTTGCCCAGCCAGAGGCGTTCGTCCAGCGGTATGGCCTGCCCCAGGGAACGCCGCCCCTCCTGTTCGCTGCCGGAGATGGGAACCATTCCCTCGCTACTGCAAAAGCCTGCTTTGAGAAATTGAAAAAAACTCTCCCGGAAAGCGAATGGAGGAACCATCCTGCCCGGTACGCTTTGGCGGAAGTGGTAAACCTCCATGACAGTTCGCTGAAATTTGAGCCGATCCATCGGGTGGTGACTGGAACCAATCCCCAGGGGCTTTTGTCTGCCCTGAAAGGTTCCTGTGGAGCGTTAAAGGCAGGGGCAGACGCAAAGGGCCAAAAGATAACAGCCGTTTCAGCCGATGGGACGGAAACTTTCCTGATGGAAAATACCTCGTCAAACCTGGCAGTTGGAACCCTTCAGAATTTCCTCGACCAATATCTGAGGGATAATCCCGGCAAAATCGACTATATTCATGGGGATGACGTTGCAGTTGGGCTTGGACAAGCTCCCGGCAGTATCTCTTTCCTTCTTCCTGCTATGGGCAAGGAGGAATTATTCCCAACTGTCATTTTAGACGGCTCCCTTCCCAGAAAAACGTTTTCTATGGGCCACGCCCAGGACAAACGCTACTACATGGAAGCCAGAAAAATTATCCCCTGATTTTTCAGCGGGTTTTATCGGGAGGTTGAAATGATTTCTTATCATATCCGCCCTGTACATTGGGACGACCCCCATGAATTGGAAGCCATCGCAGAGATAGAAGCTGTTTGCTTTCCACTGGCGGAAGCTGCTTCTGTGGATTCCATCCGCCAAAGGGCGGTGGCGTTTCCAGAAAGCTTTTTTGTTGCGGAGGAAGACAGCCCTGCCCAGGGAAGGCTGATTGGATTTATTAACGGCTGTGCGACAGACGAGTTTACAATCCGCGATGAAATGTTTGAGGATGTTTCCACCCATTGCCCCAATGGTGCATATCAGGCTATTTTCGGTTTGGATGTTCTCCCGGACTGCCGCCGGCAGGGGATAGCGGCAGGCTTGATGGATGCTTTGATTGCAGCCGCTCGCTCCGCAGGAAGGAAAGGGCTTATCCTTACCTGTAAAGAACGCTTGATTCCATACTATGAAAAATTCGGTTATCGTAACCTTGGCGTTTCCAAGTCTGTCCACGGCGGCGCGGTTTGGTTCGATATGGTTTTAGAGTTCTAAAAAATAGGTGCCAACAGCATGTTTTGCCGTTGGCACTTTGTTTTTTGAAGAGATTTTCCGTTATAATTGAATCCAATCTATCGGATTCCCATGTCGTTCTATGATTTGAAATAAGTCATTTGCCTGGAGCCATATCGTAGCAGTATTAACATTAGGATGAATACCAATCATACGATCCCTAAAATCAGCGTCAATCAACACCTTAACACGTTGTTCCGCATCGTTCAGTATGCCAAACGGCGTAACAGCCCCTTTAGAAAGCCCAAGCATACTGTTTAAATCTGCTTCTGACGCAAAGGAAAGCCGTCGGCTTTCCAAACGGGTTTGCATCTCCTTCAAATCTACATGTTTATCCTTTTGCAGCGTCAACAAAAAATACTGCCTTTTCTTATCATCCCGGACAAAAAGGTTTTTAGCAACAATGTCCCTG
>CATJCP010000403.1 GCA_949737515.1 uncultured Oscillospiraceae bacterium
ATCTGCCGGCAAAGAGATCGAAGACGGGGAAGGCTTTTTTCCAGTATGGCTACAAGTTCAAAAGCCCGCGCCCTCACCTGGCTGTATAAAACGGAGGCATCTTCCCGGAGGAAAACAGGGCTGTCAAACAGCAGGACGTCTTCCTCCCGCCGCAAGGCGCCGGCTTCTATCAACTGTAAAAGGATTGATTCCCCAAAACGCTGGCGGCACAGAAAATAGGAGCAGGAGAAAGCGGGAATACCAGCGACATATGATAAAACCGTATCCGTTTGTTTTCCAAAAATCCTTCTTGGATTATATATATTTCCATTCTCAAGATCGGGATCAAAATTTTCGTAAAGGAAATATGAGAATTTACGCACAGAAAACAACCCTTTTCACACTCAAAATATTGTAAGGCATTCTGCCGGAAAATAGGTAGCCGCCACCGGCCGCGCAAAAGCCAAAAACATCTGCATGAAATCTGGAAAAATTGTGAAAAATAAAGGGCGGAAAGTCACCCTTTCCCCCTTGACAGCGGAACATATTCAGCGTATAATATTATAATGTATCAAAATGGATAATTGTGCCTTGTATACATTCTAGTATACCACAATATCCGCCGGATTTCAATATCGAAACAGCTCGGAACCTCCCTGTTTTTTAAAAAATATGGGGAATCCCCGGCTGTGCCGATGGGAACATAGATGAATGGAGTGAGCAAAAGCCTATGGTGAATGTCAAGCCAGTGCGTCAGGGTAAAACCGTCCGAATGAGTTTTTCTCGAATCAACGAAGTGCTGGAAATGCCAAACCTGATCGAAATCCAGAAAAGCTCGTACCAGTGGTTTCTGGATGAGGGGCTCAAAGAAGTGTTCAAGGACGTCTCCGCCATCACCGACTACACCGGGAACCTGGTGCTGGACTTTGTGGACTACCGCCTGGACGACAAACCCAAGTACAGCGTGGAAGAATGCAAAGCCCGTGAAACCACCTACGCCGCCGCCCTTAAGGTGCGCGCCCGCCTGCTCAACAAGGAATCGGGAGATATCCAGATGCAGGAAGACATCTATATGGGCGATCTCCCCCTTATGACCGACAGCGGCACCTTTGTCATCAACGGCGCGGAGCGCGCCGTCGTCTCCCAGCTGGTCCGTTCCCCCGGCGTCTACTACGCCAGGACCCATGACGAGAAATCCGGCAAGCGGCTCTTTTCCACCACCGTTATCCCCAACCGGGGCGCTTGGCTGGAATATGAGACCGACAACAACGACGTCGTCTACGTCCGCATTGACAAAAACCGCAAGATCCCCATCACCACCTTTATCCGCGCATTGGGACTGGGGAGCGACGAGCAGATCAAGGCTTTCTTTACCCCGGATGTAAAGATCCTCGCCACCATCGAAAAGGAAAAGCCTGAAAACCGCAACACCCAGGACGCCCTGATGGAGGTCTGCCGCAAGCTCCGCCCCGGCGAACCGCCGACAGTGGAATCCGCCCAGACCCATTTGGACGGGCTGTTTTTCGATCCCAAGCGCTACGACCTCTCCAGGGTCGGGCGGTACAAATATAATAAGAAGCTGGCAATTGCAGACCGGCTGGTGGGTCTGGTGCTTTCCCAGCCAGTGGTCAACCCCCTCACCGGAGAGCTGATGTTCGATGCAGGCGCGAAGATGCGCCGCGAGGACGCGGAAGCCGTGGAGCGCGCTGGCGTGGACACCGTTTACGTCATGGTGGAGGACACGGAGCGGAAAATCATCTCCAACGGCATGGTGGAGATCACTGACTTCGCCCCCTTTACCCGGGAAGAGTTGGACGCCATGGGCGTCAATGAGAAGGTCCGCTTTGTGGTGCTCAAGGAGATTCTGGAGACCAGCGCCGACGAGGAGGCCATGAAGGAGGCCATCCGGGACCGGATCAACGAACTGATCCCCAAGCACATTACCATTGACGATATCTTTGCCACCATCAACTATCTGATCAACCTAAACTACGATATCGGCGACATTGACGATATCGACCATCTGGGCAACCGCCGCATCCGTTCGGTGGGCGAGCTGCTCCAGAACCAGTACCGCATTGGCTTTACCCGTATGGAAAAGGTCATCCGGGATCGGATGATGCTCCAGTCCCAGGACAAGGAGAACGAGCCCGTCAGTCCCCAGGCCCTGATCAACATCCGCCCTGTGGTGGCCGCAGTCAAGGAATTTTTCGGCTCCTCTCCCCTCTCCCAGTTTATGGACCAGACCAACCCCTTGGCGGAGCTGACCCACAAGCGCCGCCTCTCCG
>CATJCP010000404.1 GCA_949737515.1 uncultured Oscillospiraceae bacterium
CAGTTTCGGTGGCGGCCGCTATGTTCAACAAGGTGGACATTAAAGGCAAGAAGGTGGTCTGCCTGATTTCCGGCGGCAACATTGACGTAAACATCCTGTCCCGGGTCATTACCAGAGGACTGGTGAAGGAGGGGCGCTCCGCCAGCCTGACCCTTTCCCTGACAGACAAGCCGGGAGAGCTGCTGAAAGTTTCCAGCATTATTGCCTCCACCGGGGCGAATATCCTGGGAGTAAACCACAACCGCAGCGCCCTTGGCACCGCCATCACCGCCTGCGAGCTGGAGGTCTCCATGGAGACCAGGGACCACCATCATGTGGCGGAAATCCGCAGAGCCCTGACCGAAGCGGGATTCCAGATCGTCCACTGATTTTCGCCCTGCTGACTTAGGAGAAATGAGATGAAACAAAATAAGATATACTATGGCGGAGACTACAACCCCGACCAATGGCCGGAGGAAATCCTGGAGCAGGATATCCCCCTTTTTCAAAGGGCTGGAATCAATCTGGTAACTCTCCCGGTTTTCTCCTGGGCAAAGCTCCAGCCTGCAGAGGATCTCTACTGTTTTGAGTGGCTGGACAGAGTGATTGACAGGCTCTGGAAGGCGGGAATCTCTGTCTGCCTTTCCACTCCCACCGCTGCCCAGCCCGCCTGGATGAGCCGGAAATATCCGGAGATGCTCCCAGTGGACATTTCCGGCCTCCGCCGCACCCACGGGAAGAGGGTGAATTTTTGCCCCAACAGCGAGGTTTACTACCGGTTTTCCACCGCCATTGCGGAGAAGATGGGAGAACGGTACGGAAAGCATCCCGCCGTGGTCCTGTGGCACGTGGCCAATGAATATGGAACCTACTGCTACTGCCCTCAGTGCGAGAAAAGATTTCGGGAGTGGCTCAGAGACCGGTATCAAACCATTGAGGAGCTCAACGCCCGCTGGAATCTGGCCTTTTGGGGACACACGGTATACGATTGGGAGGAGGTGGTCATCCCCAGCGAGCGAAACGACGATTACCGCTTCTATCAGCCGGTTTACCTGGATTACCGCCGTTTTATGACCGACTCCAATTTAAACTGCTTTCGGGCGGAGTATGACATTTTAAAGAAGTACAGCCCGGATATTCCCATTACCACCAACATTTCCGGCTTTATTCAGCAGCTGGATCAGATGAAATTTTGTAAGTATGTGGACATTGCGGGATGGGATAACTATCCCTGGCCTACTGATCCACCGGCTCGGGTTGCCATGAAACACGACCTGATGCGGGGGCTGAAGCAGGGAAAGCCTTACCTGATGGTGGAGCAGGCCCCCAGCCAGCAGAACTGGCAGCCCTACAATGTTCAGAAGCGCCCTGGAGAGCTGCGGAGGATTTCCTACCAGGCTATGGCCCATGGGGCAGACTCGGTGATGTACTTCCAGATGCGTCAGTCAGTGGCAGGGGTGGAAAAGTTCCACAGTGCCCTGATTTCCCATGCCGGCCATGGGAATACCCGGGTATTCCGGGAGATGGCCCAGATCGGACAGGAGATTGCCGCTTTGGGCGGGCAGACTGTCGGCGCGGTCTCCCGGAACCGGGCGGCAATTTTGTTCGATTGGGACAACTGGTGGGCGGTAGAGGGTTCCAATGGCCCCAGCAAGGACCTGCGATACCTGGAGCAGGTGGAAAAGTATTACACAGGCTTTTACAAACGGCATATCCCGGTGGATTTTGTATCTGTTGAGGACGATTTATCCCAATATCAGGTCTTGGCCGCCCCGCTTTTGTACATGATAAAGCCCGGGTGTGGGGATAGGATACGGGAATTTGTACGGCAGGGCGGAACGTTCCTGACCACGGTTTTCAGCGGTATTGTGGATGAAAACGACCGGGTCCCCCTTGGGGGATATCCTGGTGAGCTTTCAGATATTTTGGGGATCTGGGTAGAAGAGACCGACGCCCTGCGGCCGGAACAGTCCAACCGCATGATCGGGAAAGATGGGTTCCTTCAGGGCAGTTTTTCCTGCGGGCTGCTCTGCGATGTGATCCACCTGACTGCTCCGGATACAGAAACCCTCTGCGTTTACGGAGAGGATTACTATCAGGGGACGCCTTGCGTCACGCGGCATCCCTTTGGGAAGGGCTGCGCCTATTATGTGGGAACCAGCCCAGAGGAGAGCTTTGTCGATGTCTTGATTGGGCAGATTGCCGGGGAGAGCGGCCTGGAGCCAGTGCTGGAAGTTCCGGAGG
>CATJCP010000405.1 GCA_949737515.1 uncultured Oscillospiraceae bacterium
CGCATCGGGTGGTAAACAGCCAGGGGCATCTGTCGGGAGCTGCGGCATTCCCGGCATTGGACACCCAGAAGCTCCTTTTGGAATCAGAGGGCGTGGCTGTCAGCGAAAACCAAAGGGTGAATATGGATCAATTCGCCTGGATCCCCTCGGAGGAGGAAATCCAGGCCATCCGCCGCCTCTTTGAGGACAGCGGGGAATTTTAAATTGTCAACCCTATCATTTTTGAGGAGAAAAGAGGGCTTTAAACATGAGTAATTCGCAAAACAATCTGCGGCCGCCCCATAAAAACGGCAGCTTTACATCGTCCCTTGGGTTTATTATCGCCTGCGTCGGCTCTGCGGTAGGCCTTGGGAATATATGGATGTTCCCCTACCGCTTGGGGCAGTATGGGGGAGCGGCCTTTCTGATTCCCTATTTGTTTTTCATCTTCCTGTTTGGTTGGGTAGGGCTTTCGGCGGAATTCGCCATTGGCCGCAGGGTGCGCACCGGTACCTTGGGTTCCTACGAGTACTGCTTTGAAAGCCGCGGCAAGGGGAAGATAGGACGTATCCTGGGCTGGATTCCCCTCCTGGGCTCTTTGGGGATTGCCATTGGTTATTCCATCATCCTGGGTTGGGTGATCCGTTCCTGTGCAGGGGCTGTGACTGGTTCCTTGATGACCACTGACGCCGCTGAGTACTTTTCCCAGGCCACGGGCAATTTTGGGAGCCTTCCCTGGCATTTTGTCACGGTTGCCCTTGTGTGCATTGTCCTGCTGACGGGGGTCAATAAAGGGATTGAGAAGATCAGCAAAATTTTGATGCCCCTCTTTTTTGTCCTGTTCCTGGTTCTGGCGGTTCGGGTAGGCTTTTTGCCGGGGGCGGCGAAAGGATACGAGTTCCTGTTTGTACCAAAATGGGAGCGTCTCCTCCAGGTGGACACCTGGGTTATGGCCATGGGACAGGCCTTTTTCAGCCTTTCCATCACCGGTTCCGGTATGATCGTCTACGGCTCTTATCTGGAAACCAAGGAGGATATTCCAAAGGCCTCAATTCATACCGCTGTCTTTGATACCCTGGCCGCCCTCCTCTCCGCCCTTGCCATTATGCCGGCGGTGTTTGCCTTTGGGATCGACGTGACCAGGGGGCCGTCTCTGATGTTCCTCACCATGCCGGATATCTTCCACAGGATGCCCCTTGGCAGGCTATTTGCGGTGCTGTTTTTCCTGTCGGTGGCCTTTGCGGGGATTACCTCCCTGATCAATATGTTTGAGGCAGTCATTGAAAGCTGGCAGCACAAGTTCAAATTCCCCCGGAAGATCGCGGTGCTGCTCTGCGGCGGCATCACCTTCCTGGTGGGGGTGTTCCTGGAATCAGAGCCGGCTGTGGGGAACTGGATGGATTTCATCTCCATTGTAGTGGTTCCCATCGGCGCGGTGCTGGGGGCTGTTTCGATTTACTATATTTTAGGGTTTGACAAGATAAAGGAAGAGCTGGAGCAGGGCAGGGATAAGCCTCTGTCCAAGCTGTTTGGACCTGTCGCGAAGTTTATATACGTCCCCTTGACCATCCTGATTGTACTGTTGGGATTCATATATAAGGGGATTGGCTGATGATAAAAGGGGGATATATATGCCGGAATCTGTGGGAGCGTTAGAGCTTGACAAGGTTGGGATTCGTCCGCTGGAGCCTTCTGATGCGGCTTATTTGCAGAAATGGCTGACAAACCCCACTGTCCTGGAGTTTTATGAGGGCCGGGATTTCCAGTGGTCCGCAGAAACGATTCAGGAGCATTTTTACGACGCAGATCCATGGGTAGAGCGCTGGGCTGTCACCTATGGCGGCTTTCCCATCGGTTACCTGCAGTCCTATCTTGTAACAGAAGAGATGCGGCGGGAGTACCGCTATGACGGAAAGGAGCAGACCGTTTACGCCATAGACCAGTTTATCGGGGAGCCGGAGCTGTGGGGAAAGGGGATTGGAAAAAGATTCCTGTGTCTGATCCAGTCCTACCTGGTAGAAAAAAAGGGCGCAGAGGCCATTCTGCTGGATCCTCACGCGGATAACCCTAGGGCGCTTCGGGCTTATCAGGCCGTGGGGTTCCAGATCGTAAAATTTCTCCCGGCTCATGAGCTTCACGAGGGGGAGATGCGGGACTGCTGGCTGATGGCCTATTACCCCGATGGACGCAGGCTGCCTGGTCAAATCGTCCCCCTTGCAGGAG
>CATJCP010000406.1 GCA_949737515.1 uncultured Oscillospiraceae bacterium
CCCCATCTGGAAAAGCCTTTCATTTTCTTTCAGTGCAAAGGGGCCTATCGGATCTAAATATGCGATGTCCATCCCCGGATAAAGGGCGTTCATCACGCTTCGGAAAGGATCAACCTTGGTTTCTGTATTAGGTTTGGGCCTTTTTTTCGGGGGAAGCATGGCTTCGAGCGCCATTTCCATATAGCTTTTGGTCTTTTTGCCGCTTTTATAGATATCCTCCGATTTTCCTGCGTCCAGCATTGTCAGGGGTTTCAGAAGCTTCATAAGCTGGGAACGGTTTGGGGAAACGGTCTCCTTTTTATACTCGCTGCAAAAGGCTTGGAAATCTATTTCTTTATAATTTCCGTCCTCTGCGTCTACCTGTGCCATCCGCTGGATCCGCCTGAATACCTGGTCTGGCAGACGGCTGGTATTCTTGGCCTTGAAAGAACCTGATATTTTTACGGCTGCCTTTTCCTGGACAGCTCCTGCTTTGGGCCCGCCGCTTTTGGCAGGTTCTATTTTGGAACTTTGGGTTTTAGTGAAATTGGATGTGTACGGTGACTGTGTTATATTCATGCTGTTTTTCCTCCCTTTTCCTCGGCACCTGAATGGCAGATCTTCCTATAAACCTTATCGTCAGATTTTGGAAGAATTTAAGCAGCCCCTGCCAACACGGTTCAGGCAATGCCATGAAAATTTATACAAAGACATCAAAAAACTTTATTGTATCCCCACTAATAAGCCGTATAATGAAAGTACCTGAAAGGAGGGGGAAACCAATGCCGCAATGGAATGTCATCGATTTTGGCGCAGTGCCGGACGGGAAAACCAACGCCGCCCCGGCGATCCAGTCCGCCATTGATAAATGCACCAGCTCCGGCGGAGGCCGGGTCATTGTACCGGCGGGGGATTACTTCTGCGGGAGTATTGAATTAAAGAGCAATGTTGACCTTCACCTGGAATTAGGAAGCAGGCTGATTGTCAGCCTCAACCCGCAGGATATCCATACCCATCCAGGGATTGTAGAGGAAAAGGGTTCCGGGGCAGGGTATTTTTTAGGGGCTAACGGCGCAAAAAATATTGCCTTGACCGGGTTTGGAAAAATTGACGGACAGGGTTATAAGGTTATGTATGACGATGGCCTGGACGGAGGTTTCCAGGAATCCCCGCTGATGTTTGAGGGCTTCCGGCCGCGTATGACTTTGTTTGTGGACGTGGAAGATTTTCTGGTAAGGGATGTGACCTTTGCCGATTCGTCAATGTGGACGCTCCATCTGGCAGGCTGCCGCCATGTACGGGTAGACGGGATCAAAATTTTCAATAATACCCGCGGCCCTAATACAGATGGCATTGACCCTGACTGCTGCCAGGATGTAGTCATTTCCAACTGCATCATTAAAACTGGGGATGACGCCATTGTTGTTAAGTCCACTAAGGAAATGGCCCGGAGATTCGGCCCCTGCCAGAATATTGTCATAACAGGCTGTACCTTACATTCCAGAGATTCCGCCTTGAAAATCGGCACGGAAACCCATGGGGATATTAAAAATATTATTTTTTCCAACTGTATTATTGAAGACTGCTCCCGGGCTGTGGGGATATGGGTACGTGATGGCGCGGTTTTAGAAAATATCCAAATCAGTCATTTAACAGGCAGTGTGAAACGGTATGCAGACGCGCCGAGCCGTCCCCATACTCCCGGATGGTGGGGAAAGGGAGAGCCCATTTTCCTTTCAGCCTGCCGCCGGAAGGGAATGGACAATGTCCCCGGTGTTATCCGCAATGTTTCTGTTTCTGACGTGATGCTGGATTGCGAAGCAGGCTTGTTCCTCTGTGGAAGGGATGGGGGCGTAATTAAGGATATTCTGTTTAAGGACATCTTTATGAGATTTCGCCGGCAGGGAACCCAGCCCACTGGATTCTTTGACGAACAGCCTTCGGAACGCAATGTTTACCCCCATTCCATTCCTGCCCTTTATGCCTACGGCGTTGACCGTTTAGCCGTTAAAGGCTGGAAGGTACAATATGAGAAAGGCCCTCAGCAGGAAGCGTGGGCCCATCTGGCGGAGCTTTGCGGCTGCCGGGATGTGCAGCTGGAAGGGGTGCGGGGCGGCCCTGCTGAAAGTGGGCTTCCTGCAATGAAAATTGAGGATTGTAAAGAGATTGAAATGGTTGACAGTTCCATTGAAAATACCCAGGAGCTGACGGAGAGAAGCAGCCCCAATCTAAAACTGAGGAATGTCCGTCTAAGAGAAACAAACTAATATCAGAAAAGAGGAAAACTCATGGCAATTGGACAGGAATTTAAAGGGAACCCCTATCACTATAAGGATGAATATACCGGGGTAGAGGTAATCCGGTTAAGCGACAATGCGGGAAATACCGTACACCCTTACTTCACCCAGCCGCTTTTTTCTGCGGACGGAAAGCACCTTTTGACTGCCTCTGACCGTACCGGCTCCTGGCAGCTTTACTATATGGAGATTGCCACTGGGAATATGCTCCAGCTTACCGACGAGCCCAAGATATACTTTCAAACCGCCCTCCTGGACGCCAACCGGGAGATCGCCTATTACTGGAAGGATCACACCTTGAAATCCGTTGACTGCAAAACCTTTGAGACCAAGGAACACTATAACCTTCCAAAGGGCTTCGGGCCGGGGGCGCTGTGCATTACCTCTGACGGACAGTTTGTCGATCTCAACTACAGCGAGGAGCTGGCGCTGAGTACTGTAACAGGGAAGCTGTATTCCTCAATGAGCGAAACGCTGTTCCGGCATCCTGCCAGTGTGGTAATGCGGGTGGATGTGCTGGGCGGAGGGGCTCGGGCCCTATGGGGCGAGCATGAATGGATCAGCCACATTATTACCAGCCCTACAGACAGCAACATTGTTGTCTTTAACCACGAGGGGCACTGGCACTTGGTCCAGAGAACCTGGGTGGTCAACGCCGCTACCATGGAGGTCTGGCCCATTGTGGAGACGCAAAAGTATTTGGAGCGGGCGGGACACGAATTTTTCTCCAAAAAGGGGAATATTGTGACCCAATATGGGAGAAGGGACAGTGTGAACTCTCCCTGGCACTGCGCCGACCTGTTTATCCGTCCAGACGGAACTGGGATGCGCCGGTATGAGTACCTTCCCGGTGAAAAGCCCATGCATGTGCAGGTGAATTCCACAGAGACTTATGGAATTGCAGACGGTGCCTATATGGTAGATGGCCCAAAGGATGGAAAGAGGTATATGGCCATGGTCAAATATGCGGATGGGTTCGCGAAGCAGCAGATCCTGTGCGTTCACGACACCTCCTGGAAGACCCAGCATTCCCATCCCCATCCTATTTTCACCCCCGACGATCAGGCGGTTATCTTTGGAACTGACCGGGGCGGACAGAGCAACGTACACCTTTGCTACCTGCCAGAGTTTAAAGGCTAAGGATCAGGGCTTTTAGTCCTCTGAAATGCCCATCCCTCTTGTCATTGACAATAAAGGGGAGCGCCCAAACGGCAGACGCCGGATTTGGCGCTCCCCTTTTGATACAAATCCCTGATAAATTGCGTTTTACCACTTGATTTTCTCCCGCCAATCCCCCATAATTGACATGAGAAAATACATCCTTATAAGGAGAGAATAAAATGCCTCAGAAAACACCAAGAAGCCGGGAAAAGAATGTCACCGGCGAAAGCAAGGGCGTACATCGCCGCGGGAGCGGCCTCGGTTCCGGGCCGGTGGGTGAATCAGGCGGGACACAGCCTGCTGCCGAACCGGCAAAACGGGCGGGAGAGCGTGGCAGGGAACGCTCCAGAAAGCTCAATCCCATCAGTATCATCGTGATTCTGCTGCTGCTCGGCGTTTGGGGATTTGGCGGTCCCCTGTTTGGCGGCGGTCAGGACGCTTCAGAGCCTGGCGGCAGCGTGTCCGTACCGCCGACCACGCAGGGCGCCCACTCTCAAACCTCCCAAATTTCTCCGGCGGAGATTTTGGGGAATTTAGCTGGATTTTCCGGGAACAGCAGCGTCAGCTCTGGCTGGGATATGGAGGCTGGGCTGGGTAAGCTGGATACCTCGGTTTCCCCAAAGGCGCGGGATCGGTACACCAGTATCTTGGGCGGCGGGAAGGATACTGTCACCATCATGATCTATATGTGCGGCACTGACCTGGAATCCCGCAGCAGCATGGCCACATCGGACCTGCAGGAAATGGCTGCCGCCAATATCGGGGAAAAGGTAAATGTCCTGGTTTATACCGGCGGCTGTAATGGCTGGCGCAATCAAATTGTCAGCAAGGACGTCAACCAGATCTATCAGATCCGGGATGGCAGCCTGGTCCGCCTGGTGGAAGATGCGGGAAGCTCCCCCATGACGGAACCGGAAAACCTGACCTCCTTTATCCAATGGTGCGCCAAAAATTTTCCAGCAAACCGAAATGAACTGATCCTTTGGGACCACGGCGGCGGTTCCCTCAGCGGGTATGGATATGACGAAAAATATCCCCGCAGCGGCTCTATGAGGCTGGACGGCATCGACAAGGCCTTGAAGGACGCGGACATGGCCTTTGACTTTATCGGGTTTGACGCCTGCCTGATGGCGACCATGGAGACTGCCTTGGTTCTCAGCCCCTATGCGGATTATCTGATCGCTTCGGAGGAGACGGAGCCAGGGGTAGGATGGTATTACACCAACTGGCTCACTGCGTTTTCCCAGGATACCTCCATGCCCACCATTGAGGTGGGCAAGAGGATTGTAGACGACTTCATAGATGTATGCGCCCAAACCTGCCGGGGGCAGCAGACCACCCTTTCCGTAGTGGATCTGGCTGAGCTGGAAGAAACAGTCCCTCAAAAGCTCACTGACTTCTCCAAATCCATTACTGGCCTGATCCAGGACAAGGAGTATAGGACTGTATCCAATGCCCGCAGTGGGACAAGGGAGTTTGCCAAATCCTCTGGCATTGACCAGGTGGACCTGGCCCATCTGGCCAAAAACATGGGGAACCCTCAGGGGGAGGCCCTGGTGGAGGCGGTCCGCGGTGTTGTCAAGTATAACCGGACCTCCTCCAACATGACCAACTGCTATGGCCTTTCTATCTATTTCCCCTATAAAAAGGTATCTGCTGTGGATCAGGCGGTTGCCACCTACCAACAGATTGGGATGGATCAGGAGTATGCCCGCTGCATTCAGGAGTTCGCGAGCCTGGAGGTCAGCGGACAGGCGGCGTCCGGCGGCTCTGGTTCCCCCCTTCCCTCCCTGCTGGGCAGCCTGGGGGGAGGGTCCGGCAGTGGCATCAACGCGGAGACGGTTATCCAAATATTAGGCGGGCTCCTCTCTGGGAACAACGGCGGGATCGCCGGGCTGGACAGCTCCAATATGGGATTTTTGAGCGGGCGCAGCCTGGATGCCCAGTCCACCGCCGAATATTTGGTGCAGAACCGTTTGGATGAAAGCCAGCTTGTCTGGGAATTCGGGAATGACAATGTCCCCAGGATGCGGCTGTCCGACGCGCAATGGGAGCTGGTGCAGGATCTGGAGCTCAATATGTTCTACGATGACGGACAGGGGTACGTTGACTTGGGGCTGGACAACGTCTTTGCATTTGACGAGAGCGGAGCGCTGCTGGGGGAGAGCGACAGGACCTGGCTCGCCATCAACGGCCAGCCAGTGGCCTACTACCACCTGGACACTATGGACGATGGGGAGCGTTATTCCATTACCGGGAGGGTTCCCGCACTGCTCAACGGGAGCCGGGTGGACCTGATCCTTGTCTTTGACAATGAAACCCCTTATGGGCGCGTTGCCGGGGCGCGGACCGATTATATCCAGGGGGAGACAGAGACCATCGCCAAGGGGCTTCCGGAGCTGAAGGACGGGGACACGCTGGATTTCCTGTGCGATTACTACGGGTACGACGGGAGCTATCAGGATAGCTATTTTTTGGGAGAACAGATGACGGTTTCCGGAGAGCTCCAGATCAGCAATGTGGACGTAGGCGAAGGGAAGGTCAGGACCGCATACCGGCTGACTGATATTTACAACCGAAGCTGTTGGACCCCTGCGCTGACAAAATAGCGGATTGGAAAGCGCCGCTTGTAATGTGTAAGTTTTGTGAAAAATGCAAGAGGTAAATTTCACAGAATGTCGTCAATTATTTTATCCTTTATTCACAGGGGTTTAACAAATTTATCGCGGCAAATGGTATAATAAACCCGTACCCAAAAACAAATAGCCGCTTGTTTTGGGTACTGCTCTACCCTCCTCAAAAACACACCTCAAACTATGCAAGAAGCCCTTAACTTGGCCGTAAGTTAAGGGCTTCTTGCATTTTCAGAGTTCCTTCAGGCTGGTTGGATAATGCCGCAGAAAAGCTGTTGGGGTTTTGGCTGAATGCCAAACCCCCAACAGCTTTTCTCATACGCCTGATAGGAATCGAACCTACGCACCCGGCTCCGGAGGCCGGTGCTCTATCCACTGAGCTACAGGCGCATATCCTTCCTTACGAAAGCTCTATCATTATATCACAACCCTGTGGTGGATTGCAAGGGTAATTTTAGGATTTTGGAAAAATTCGCGTTTTATTCCTGCCTATCTTCAGGGAGAATGCGGGGATTCCCTTGCCCACGGCCTTGCTCTAGGGGTGATTTGTTTCTGGGAAATGGGCAAAAAGAATAAAATGATGTTTACACATCAGACCGGATGTGGTAAAATAAGACAAAAGGAGGAATGCCTTATGAAAATGAGTATGCTTCATCCGGCGGATCAGCTGGTTATGATCATGGAGCGCATTTACGGCTACGGCATGACCACCACATCCGGCGGGAACCTGTCTATATTGGACGACAACGGCGAAATCTGGATCACCCCTGGCAGCATCGACAAGGGGAGCCTGACCCGAAACGATATTGTCTGCATCCACAAGGATGGGACGATAACCGGGAACCATAAGCCTTCGTCCGAATACCCCTTCCATCAGAGGGTGTATCAGATGCGCCCGGATTTAAAGGCGGTTCTCCACGCCCATCCGCCTGCGCTGGTGGCCTATTCCATTGTCCGCAAAATTCCCAACACCAATATTATCCCAAATGTCAAATTCTCCTGCGGGGATATTGGGATAGCCAAATATGGGCTTCCCGGGAGCACGGATCTGGGGGATAAAATCGCTGAGGAATTTAAAAAGGGTTTTAATACCGTTATCCTGGAGAACCACGGTGTTGTGGTGGGAGGAAATACCCTGTTCGACTGTTTCAAGGCCTTTGAGACCTTGGATTTCTGCGCCCGGCTGGAAATCGAGGCCAACCGCATTGGGAAGCCTGCTTCCCTTACCGACGAGGAGATCACCTGGTACAAAAACCGGCAGCACCTTCAGATGAATGAGTTTATTGCCAACAAGATCACCAGCTTTGAAAAGGCCTCCCGGAGGGATATGACGGCCCTGATCCACCGGGCCTATGACCAGCAGCTTTTCACCAGCACCCAGGGGACCTTCTCCCAAAGGCTGGACGGGGAATCCTTCCTCATCAACCCCCACGGGAAGGACCGGAAATACCTGGAGCCGGAAAGCATTGTGCGCATTGAAGGGGATTACAAGGAAATGGGAAAGGAGCCCAGCCGCTCCATTGAGCTGCACCAGGAGATCTACCGCCAGCATCCCCATGTCAACTCCATTATCATCGCCCACCCGCCGAACATCATGGCCTTTGTGGTCTCGGACCAAATGCTGGATTCCAAGACCATCCCCGAAAGCTATATCCTGATGCGGGACATCCCCAAGGTGGAGTTCGGCTCCATCTATATGAGGCCAAAGGAGATCGCTAAGATATTTGTCCCCTCCACCCCTATTGTCATGGTGCAGAACGACTGCGTAATCGTGACCGGGGACAGTATGCTCAACGCTTACGACAGGCTGGAGGTGGCCGAGTATTCCGCCAAGGCCATTATTGCCTCCAAGGAGCTGGGGGAGATTGTGAGTATCAACGAGAGCCAGATTGAGGATATTAAGCAGGCCTTCCATCTGCAATAGGTGCGTCTGGTGTTTTCAAAAAAATCCGCCCCGGACATTCGTTCGGGGCGGCCGTTGTTTTTATAGGGTGCGGAAAGGATGGTATCGCAGACATGAAAATTTCAATCATTCCCAATGGAGTATGGTATCATGGTTCCAATCAGAAATTTGAGCTGTTGAGGGAGGGCAGCACCATTACGCAATGGAGGGAGCTGGCAGAGGCCTTTTCCCACAAGCCGTCTGTCCTGGCATATGAGGACGACGGGACAATCACCCATAATGGCGTGGAAAAGGGGTACGTATATGTTATAGATGAACCCATCCAGATAGGGGTAGACATTTACCAGCATCCGCGGACCACAATGGACGAAAATGCGGAGTTTTTGACGAAAAGGCCTTTAAAGGTAAAGCTGATCTGCGGGCCCAGCCCAAAGTAAACGGCATTTAGAAAGGACAACGGTTTATGTTTTATGGGGCAAAGGGTGGAAGGATCAGGATGGGCAATACGGACATGGACTATCTTTCCTTTGGCAGCGGGCCGAAAAAACTTGTAATGATCCCCGGACTCACCGACGGGATCAAGACCGTCAGGGGGATGGCTGTTCCCATGGCCTTGTCGTACCGGAAATATTCTGGGGAATACAAGGTCTATATGTTCAGCCGGAAAAATCTTCTGGAAAAAGGCATGACCACGCGGGACATGGCCCGGGACCTGAAAATTGCCCTGGACGAGTTGGAGATCAATCGCGCAGATGTGCTTGGCGTTTCCCAGGGGGGAATGATCGCCCAATATCTAGCCATTGACTTCCCGCAGCTGGTGCGGCGGCTGGTTCTGACTTCGACCATATCCAGACAGAACGAAGCCATACAGGCAGCGGTGAACAGCTGGATCAATTTGGCGGAAAGGGGCGATTATCCAGAGCTCATGACGGATATTGCCGAAAAGTCATATTCTGATGGATATATAGAGAAAAACCACCTGCGCATGTTTTACCCTCTTTTGGGAAGAATCGGCAGGCCGAAACATCTTGACCGGTTTTTGATACAGGCCCATTCCTGCATCTCCCATAATGCCCATGGGCTACTGGACCATATCCAATGCCCTACGCTGGTAGTTGGTGGAGGGGCGGATAAAATTGTTGGCGGCCATGCAGCAGAAGAAATTGCCGGGAAGATCCCCGGCAGCAGGCTTCTTATATTTGAAGGAGCCGGGCATCTGGTCTTTTCCGAGACTAAGGACTTTGACAGGGAGGTGCTGCGCTTTCTGTGCTCCGACAGATGAGGTACCAGGGCGGTTATTCAAAGATAAAAATTTCCTCAATAGGGGCTCCGACCGCCCTTGAAATATCGATCGCCAATTTCAGGGAAGGGTTGTATTGGGCCTTTTCCAGCCGCATAATGGTTTCCCGGCGTACCCCCACCTGGACGGCCAGCTGTTCCTGGGTCATACCTTTCAGCTGCCTGAATTTCTTCAGATTGCATTCAAAATCCGGCATTCTTTCATTCCCCGCTTTCCGCGTCCTGTTCGCTGTGGTCATAACAATACAGCAGATATTGGCTGAGGAACAGGGATAGCGCAATGGCCAGGGTGACAGCGATTACAAACGCGATCAGTGTAAAGTCCAGGCTGACCATAATCCGCCCCTGCCCCAAAATGATCAGGGCAAGGAAGATAATGGCCAGGGAGATCCTGTTGGCCTTTGCGCTGGCCTTTAATTGGTTTTCCCTATACATTTCGTCCATTAGGGTTCCGGACATTTTGCCCTCGTAAAAAAATCCGAAAAAGCCAAAGAAGATAAAGAAAAGGAAGGGGAAAAAGGTTTTGTCTATGCTGTAGGTCCAGAAGCCAAGAAAGCCTGTCAACCCGAGAAACCCCAGATATCCCAGTTTGGGGTTGATTTTCCGCGTATACCGGCCGTTGGGTTGGTTTATCTGATTCTTTATAATACCCTTGATCAATAAAACGCTTAAATAAAGGAAATACAGGCAGAAGAGAGAGATGGAGCAGATCATGGGAAGGTCCTGTATACGGAAGACATACTCCGAGAAATTCATGGGGACCACCAGCCTTGACTCGTTGAAGGTGACCGAGTACCACGACGATGCCAGCATAAGCGCCAGACAGACAACACCGGCAAGGACAACAGCGACGAATTTTCTCTTTTTCATGTAAATGCCTCCTAAAAGTTGAAGTGATATATTTGTCTCTTTATAAGATAAATATATCACTTTCATTTTTGATTGTCAATAGAAAAGATACAAATAAATCTCTTTTTTAAAAAAGCTTGACACCAGCTGGGCACTATGCTATGATAGACGGGAAATCTGTAAAAGAAATGGGTGAAAGGATGCGCAAATAGTCTTTTTTCGTTAGGAAATGAGAATTGCTGATGAAGTAAGCCAAGGGCAGGAAAGTCTGCCTTGTGTCCTTCTGCGGTTTTCTCAGGACCGGAAAAGAGATATTTGCAAGGCGTCTTTCCTTGGGTGTGGCTTAAACCATGTTCAGGGCAGTTTGCGGGCAATGGTCTGTTTCCGGTCGGCCGGAGGCAGGCTTTTTTGTTTTGGCCTTACTTGCAAGGAGGTTTTGCCCTATGCTGCAAATTAAAAATCTGACCATCACCCATAAAAAGGATCTGCGGACGGTCCTGGAGAATTTTTCTTATGTTCTCAATCCCGGAGACAAGACGGTTATCATCGGGGAGGAGGGAAACGGCAAGTCAACGCTGCTCAAGCTGATTTACGATCCGTCCCTGGTGGAGGATTATGCCGATTATTCTGGAGAAATTGTAAAGGACAATGTAAAGCTGGGCTACCTGGCCCAAGAGATGGATAAAAATCTGTTTTCCCAGACAATATTGGAGTACTGCTCCCAGATCCCAGGATTCTATGAGCTTTCTCAGGGGGAACTTTACGAGGCGGCAAGGTCGGTGGGGCGTCCGGCGGATTGGTTTTACTCCCAGCAGCAGATCGGAACCCTTTCCGGAGGGGAAAAGGTCAAGCTGCAGCTGGCAGGGCTGCTTTTTTCCCATCCCGATGCGCTGCTGCTGGATGAACCCTCCAACGATATTGATATCGCTACCCTGGAATGGCTGGAGGAATTTATCAACGGCTTTCGGAATCCAGTGCTGTTTATCTCCCACGACGAAACTCTAATTGAGCACACCGCCAACGCCGTCATTCATCTGGAGCAGCTGCGGAGAAAAACGCTGTCCAGTTATACTGTCGCCAATGTCCCATATGCACAGTATATCCGGGAACGGGAAAGCCGCATGGCCCATCAGGAGCAGGTGGCCCGCAAGGAAGAAGCGGAATATCAAAAACAGATGGAGCGGTACCGGCAGATCTATGAGAAGGTTGACCACCAGCTCAATACCATCACCAGGGCGGACCCGGGAGGAGCGCGGCTGCTGAAAAAGAAGATGAAGAGCGTCAAATCCATGGGAAAGCGGTTTGAGCGGGACCATGAAAACCAGACCCAGATCCCCGACGCCGAGGAGGCTATTTTCGCCATGTTTGACGAGTCGATTGCAATCCCCAGGGGAAAGGCAGTGCTGGATTTCCATTTAGATGAGCTGTCTGTCCCGGGAGATTCCGGCGGGAAACGGATTCTGTCGAGGAACATCAACCTGTTTCTGGCTGGACCGAGAAAAATCTGTATTGTGGGGGATAACGGGACAGGAAAATCAACACTGCTGCGGGAGATTGCCGGTTCCATGCTGGAAAGGACGGATATCCACGCGGCCTATATGCCGCAAAATTATGAGGACATGCTGGATTTAGGCCAGACGCCGGTGGGGTTTTTTGTTCGGACCGGGGAAAAGGAGGAGCGGACGAGGATACAGACCTTTTTGGGAAGCCTGAAATTTACACCAGAGGAGATGGGCCATCCTATAGGAAGGCTGTCTGGAGGGCAGAAGGCGAAGCTGCTGTTTCTGAACATGATCTTTGAAGGGGCGGACGTGCTGCTGCTGGATGAGCCAACCAGAAACTTTTCTCCCCTCTCCAACCCGGTGATCCGCAGGGTGCTGAAAAAATTTGGCGGGGCAGTGATCAGCGTTTCCCATGACAGGAAATTTATAGAGGAAGTTTGCGATGAGTGTCTGCTTTTGACCAAGGATGGTCTGGAGGCCATAGAGGCTGACAGCCATACCCGCCAAGACAGCTTGTGAAAACGATAAAGATATTCCACGTTCCTATCAGTACAGGCTTTTGACACAAAAAGTTATGTTGCTTTTGGTCAGAAATGCGCTTGACAGAAAGATGATTTTTATATATAATTACTATCTATATTTCATATTAAAAGGAGGCTGTCCACATGAACAGATTAAAAGACAAGGTTGCCATCGTTACAGGCTCTACCAGCGGCATTGGCATCGGGATTGCCCGTGTATTCGCCGCTCAGGGAGCTAAGGTGGTTGTCTGCGGCAGAAGGGCCGAAAGGGGACAGGAAGTTGTAGACCAGATCAAGGCTGAAGGCGGAGAGGCTATGTACCATTTTATGGACATCACCCAGCCCGAGAGTACTGAAAAGCTCTTTGAAGATGTGAAACAGGCTTATGGCAGGATTGACGTCCTTGTCAACAATGCCGCTAATGTGGGGCTGCCCGACGGCCGCGTAGAGGAAGTCACAATGGAAATGTGGGACAATGTTTTCCAGAGCGACTTGAGAGGAACCTTTTGGGCCTGTAAATGTATTCTGCCATATCTGCGGGAGAATGAAAAGGGCGGCGTGATTATCAATATCGGTTCCATGGCTTCTATTGGAGGCGACCTGGGCGCTACTGCCTACGGATGCGCAAAGGCGGGTGTGGACATGCTGACCAAGTTCATTGCACTCCAATATGGAAAAGAAAATATCCGGTGCAACTGTGTACGTCCTGGCTTGATTGTCACCCCGCAGAATGACGCCCACGTTCCGCAGATGGTTAAGGATATTTTCCTGGATAATATCCTTGGGAACCGGTATGGATGCCCGGAGGATATTGCCCATATGTGCGTGTATCTGGCCTCTGACGAGAGCGAATTTGTATCCGGGCAGGTTTTGACTGTGGACGGCGGGATGAATTCCCATGTTCCCACAGTTGCCCAGTTTAAAAAGATGAACGGGCGTACCTGGTAACATCGAACCCATTCCCGGATGGGGCGTAAAAACATCCTCATATAGGGCCAAGCAGGCCTTATATGAGGATGTTTGTGTTTTAAGCCAGTGATTCCAGGATTAGCCTGACGGCAAGTTTAAAGCCGGACACAAAGCATCTTTGATTTTCTAGGGCGCAGCGCTCCATGTAAGCGGATTGGATTTGTTCATATGTTTTCTGCTGATCGGCTGTAAGGGAGTTAATAAAAGGAGCTTCGTCAGGGGCAGGGGGATTTTTCTTGGCGAGCGGAGACTCTGCTAGGTTGAGATTTCCCTTGAATAAATTCTCCAGTGTGTTGTTCATGTTATTTCCTCCCGTTTCTTAACTTGTGGTCTCCAGCCTATTACGATGAGTTTGCTACCAACCATTGACAATAGCTTTATTGTAATATACGATGGATTAAAAATCAATTATATATTTTATTATAGTTCAATTTATATTTCCTTAAAATCCATATATCCTTAGTATAAAGGGGGATAGATATGGAGTGGTTATATAGATTAGACTATAAAAATATTGCGCAAAAAGTAAAGAAGGCCAGAAAGTCAGCTCATTTAACACAGGCGAAACTTGCCGAAAAGATAAATATTTCGACAAATGCCGTTGCCAAATTAGAAAGTAATTTAATGATGCCAAGCCTGCAGACATTGGTAAACATTGCAAACACCTTAAATATCGACATAAATGATCTCTTGAAGGATGAAGGAACTACTAGCCAGGAAGAGGCGTATACGGATATGATCTTAAATGGCCTTATTCACAATTTGTCTCACAAAGATAAGGAATTTATGATTTATGTTGCTAACGGTATAAAGCTTTATTATGGTTCCGATGTAGAAAAATAAAAAAGTAGAAAAAAGGTAGTTGACAAAAAGGGAAAAGGGTGGTAATATAGTCAAGCGCACGGAGAGCAGGAGGAAAAACCTGGTCAAAAGAGCGGGGCCGCAGCAGGAATTCGAAAAACTTTTGAAAAAAGGTATTGAC
>CATJCP010000407.1 GCA_949737515.1 uncultured Oscillospiraceae bacterium
CCTGGGTGTAAAATTTGGAGGGGGTGCCATGGTGAACATCGCCTTTGTTCTTTCACTTGAAAGGATAGATTGTTCAACTTTTTCTGTCCACACTTATATACTAACACCACTTCCCCCATGCCTCCCCGCTCGCGGTGGCCTCCTTTATGGCCGCGTCATACAGCCTGGACGTTTTCATGTCAACGATCATCCATTACACCTCCAGAATCGCCTGCCGGATATCCTTCCCGTCTATCCCGTCCCCTAAGCAGTCCCATCCCTCATGCCGCCCTCTCGCGAACAGCTCGATACGGGGTAGGTCCCCGCACAGCTTTACGATGCGCTCCCGTATCTCATCCGGTTTCCTGCTGTGTTCCATGATCCTGGCGTCGCACACCTGCGGGACCGACTTTGACGCCCGTTTCGGCCTTCCCTTCGTGCCAAGGAGGCAGACTTCCGCGTTGGACCGGGTCCAGAACCCCAGCCCCATAAAGAAAGTGTCGGCCCTCTTATTCCGTTTCACCCAGGTAAAGCCGCAGGTCTTATAAGTAAACCCCCACGCCTCCATGGCGGAAAGCCCTTCTTTCAGACAGGGGAAGGTTACCCACAGAAAAAGGGCGCAGTCATCGGCGGCGATATCCCCCACCGGCAGGGATCGGAGCTGCCCGGTATCCATTGTGCGGTAATGGCTTTCCTCGTTCCTCCGTTCCCCTTTTTTGGAATAAGCCTGGTAGCGCCACGGGGAATCAGCGTAGATGATATTATATTTTTTCCCCAATAAACTCATTCCTCCCGTACCTTTTTTATCGCGGAGAAAAGTGCGTATTCCTCCCTGTCCATCTCCACCATAAGGAACATGCCCTTATCCTGGCGTGCCGCCTTGCCGCCCGCTTTTTTAATCTTTTTTGCCAGCCTGAGCAGGATAAAGTTCTCTTTGGACAGCCTCATGCACTGTTTAAAGGTCCCCTTCCCCGTTTCCAGCAGCTCCCGCCTGTCCCGTATCTCCTTCGCGATTCCCGCCCCCGCCGTTTCCAGGCGCGCCATGTCCATAGGCACCCTCGCCTGTGTCCTGCCGGAACGCCCCCATTCTTTGTGCAGTAGCTTCACCAGGTATTCCATGTTTTTAACTGTTTCCTTTGCTTCCGTCATCCGTGCCTTCCCCCTTTCAGCGCGTAAACCTGCCCGTTTTCTCCCGGCTGCTGTTTTCCCTGTATAATCCGTCATACACCCCCTTGTCAAGCATCACCCGGAACACCTCCGGGTCGCTGGTCCCGTAAATTTCTTCCATTCCTTCTTTCGCCGCCACCCTTACACGTGCGGCAAGGCCTTCTTTCAGTTCCACGTTTTTATGCGCCCAGAAGCCCCTGCGCGCCTCATCCCGCAGCGCCGGGATATCCCCTTTCTTGTCCGGCTCCCCATGCTCCTGCCGGAGAATGTCAAAATCCAGCCTTGTGATATCGTCCCCCAGGTAGACGCCGTGTCCCCATTCCACGCCCCACACCGTATTGGAACTGTCAGGCCGCTCCCCTTTGGGGTAACGGGCAAAAAGCCGTATATCCTTCGCCACTACAAGCTGGTTGTCCGCCTGCCCGATTAACAGCAGGTTCTTCGGGCTTAACACCGCAAGGACACGGTAGTCCTTGCCGTTCAGGTTGCGGAACACCTCCCCTCTCTGAAAATCATGCGCCACAGGTTCATAACGCATGGGGCCGGGCAGGGAATGGCCGTCCGTCCCAATCCCGCAGGCGCGCAGCAGCGCCATACAGCTTTCAGAACTGCGTTCTTCATCAAATGACCATACGCCGTCATTAAAATTCCCGGCAAGGAATCCCTTAACCTGGGGCTCCCCGGTACAGAACGCCGCCCGGATGTTCCGGTCCGCTGTAAAATACAGATCGCTCCACTCCCTTTTTCCTGTCCTTGTGTCATACAGTGCTCCTATGGCGCCTGCCATATCCTCAGCGCAGTCCCCCCCACAGTTTTAAAGCCGCCTCCATGTAATCCGCCAGATCCAGCAGACGGTTGGTCTCTGCTCCCTCCCCTTTTTCCACCACCATGATCATATCCTCCAGTCTCATCTCCATCTCCTTATTTCAGTCCCGCAACTCCCCTCTCAAGCTCCCTTAACCTGGGAGAATTTCCAGCCACTGAAGTGTCTGTAAATCCTTCCGGGGCATGTTCGGTCCGTTGCTGTTTTTCTTAAACCACTTGGCACTGCTTTACAAAATGACAGGGCGGCGCCTACCGGCTCCGCCCCGCCTCCAGGCCGAACTGGAACAGTGTCAGCTGCCCGCCTTCCTGTTCCGGTCCTTTTTTCTTCCCGCCGATCAGCTGCGCCATCCGTTCGGCGCACCGGGCAAAAGATTCCTGGTATCCTGCTGTCCCGCCAGCGTGGCGGCGCATGGCAACCAAATCCCCGTCCTTTATGGCTTTTGCAAGCCCTGACGCGTAACCCAGCACGTTGGGCAGGCTGACCTGCTCCGCTTCTTTTTCTGTCAGCATGCCTTGGTTTGTAAAAATATAGAGGAAATTCGGGTCGGAAGTATAACATTCCAGCGCCCGTTCCGCGCCGTCCCGGATCTCCCCCGCCCTCGCCATGTAGTCCTGGTCGGCCTCCGGCGGCAGATCACGGTAAAAAGCCTCCGGATATTTTTCATAATCCTCTCCGTATTCCTCCGCGATCTTGCGTTTATAGTACATGATGTGGTTCCTGACAAGGTTCATGTTTACGCCGTCCGCATAAAACGGGTCGCTGCCCCCATATTCTTTCAGGTGCTCCCACTGCTTGAAGGATTTCACCAGTTCCGTGGAAAAATCCTCTTTTTCTTTCTTCTTCGACATATCCACCACCTATCTGGGCCTGCC
>CATJCP010000408.1 GCA_949737515.1 uncultured Oscillospiraceae bacterium
AAACTGTTTAGGAGGTATTTATCATGGATTTTGTAACCTTGAACAATGGCGTAAGGATGCCCCTGGAGGGCTTCGGCGTGTTCCAGGTCCCCGACCCGGCGGTTTGTGAGCAGGCGGTTTTGGACGCTATCGCCAGCGGCTACCGACTCATCGATACCGCCGCCGCTTATATGAATGAAGCGGCAGTGGGCGCGGCCATTGGGAAGTGCGGCGTTCCCAGAGAGGAGCTGTTCATCACCACCAAGCTGTGGGTGCAGGACGCCAGCTACGAGGGCGCTAAGGCCGCCTTTGCAGCCTCCATGGAAAAGCTGGGGCTGGACTATCTGGACCTCTACCTCATCCACCAGCCCATGGGCGACTACTACGGGGCCTGGCGGGCCATGGAGGAATTGTACAAAGCCGGAAAGATCAAGGCCATCGGCGTCTGCAACTTCTACCCCCATGTGCTGGCCGACTTCTGCGAGACGGTGGAAGTGAAGCCCGCTGTCAACCAGGTGGAGCTGCACCCCTTCTTCCAGCAGGAAAACGCCCTGGCGCTGATGAAGGAGTACGGCGTTATTCCCGAAGCCTGGGGCCCCTTCGCCGAGGGCAAGCACGGCATCTTCACCCATCCGGTCCTGACTACTATTGGTAAAAAGTACGGCAAGACCGCCGCCCAGGTTGCCCTGCGGTGGAACATCCAGCGGGGCGTGGTGGTGATCCCCAAATCGGTCCACAAGGAGCGGATGGAGCAGAATATGGCGGTCTGGGACTTTGCCCTTTCCGCAGAGGAAATGGCGGAGATCGGGAAGCTGGACCTGGGTCACAGCGAGATCGTGAGCCATTCCGACCCGGCTTTTGTAAAAATGCTTCATGGTCTGAAAGTTCACGACTAACAATCGTTCACAAAGACTTCACTTGACTTGGAGCCCACTCTATACTGTATAGTAAGGACATTCCAAAAAATGGAGGTATCCCCAATGAACACGAAAAACCTTCTCTCCTTTCTTCTTAGTGGAGCGGTAGCTGCTATGACCCTGGCAGGGTGCGCCGGAAATCCCGGTTCCATATCTACGCCTTCTTCCCCTGCATCCCAAGTTCCCGCAAGTACAGCGTCTCAAAGCGAACCCGCCAATACCCCTGCGCCTCCTTCTTCGGCCAGCGACCCGGTATCTGCTCCTGCCGCCGGGAACAGCATCGTCACCAACGGCGGGGAGGCCATCGCCCTTTCCGCTCTGGAACATCAAAAGGAGGGGGCGGCCTCTACCGTCTACTATACGAAAGAGATCAGCCCGGAGGCCATGACCGCCATCTATGCCGCTCTGGGCCGGGAGGTCACTGGGGAAAAGATCGCGGTGAAGCTCTCCACCGGCGAGCCCCCCGCAAGTAATTACCTGAACCCGAATCTCATCAAAGACCTGGTACAGCAGGTGAACGGAACCATTGTTGAGTGTAACACCGCCTATGGCGGCTCCCGCGCCAATACTGCCATGCACTACCAGGTGGCAAAGGATCACGGCTTTACCGACATCGCCAATGTGGTCATTTTGGACGAGGAAGGCTCGGTCTCTCTGCCTGTCACCGGCGGCGCTCGCCTTACCGAAAACTTTGTGGGGGCCCATTTTCCGGAATATGACGGCTATCTGGTGCTGTCCCACTTCAAGGGTCACGCCATGGCGGGCTTCGGCGGGGCTATCAAAAATATCTCCATCGGCCTGGGCTCCAGCGAAGGCAAGTGCTGGATACACTCCGGCGGGACCAGCCGCACCAGTCCTTGGGGCGGGGAGCAGGACGCCTTCACCGAGAGCATGGCAGAGGCGGGAAAATCGGTTGTGGACAGCTTGGAGGGAAATATCATTTTCATCAGCGTGATGAACCGTCTTTCGGTGGATTGCGACTGCAACGGCAACCCCGCTGAACCGGATATGCACGACATCGGCATTTTGGCCTCCGCCGACCCGGTGGCCCTGGACCAAGCCTGTGTCGATCTGGTCTACGCTTCTCAGGATGATACCGCCTCCCTCGTCCAGCGGATGGAATCCCGCAGCGCTGTACATGTGTTGGAGCATGGGGACAAGATCGACCTGGGAAGCCGGGAATACCGGCTGGTGAACCTGGATGCTTGAGGCCATCCGCCGGGAGGCGGTGTATCTGTGGTATTACTTTGACCTTCAGCTGCGGCAGAT
>CATJCP010000409.1 GCA_949737515.1 uncultured Oscillospiraceae bacterium
GGAGACAGCAGCCATGATGGCGATTTGGCCCCAGGACGTCCACATGGAGGATTTGATGGAATTCGCCCCCAAAGAGCTTGCGCCGGGGCTGGAATTTATCCACGGCGGGACGGTGGGCTTTGAAGGGGTTTCTATTCCGGTTGTCCGCACAACGGAGAAGTTTTCCCAGGCGGGATGGTACGGAAAGGACCACCCCAAAACCGCAACCCCTGAATGGGGCAGGGAGATGCTGAAAACCACCACGGAGTACTTTATTCGCTTCATCAAGGCCTTTGAGCAGGTGGAGCTTTAAAAAAATTTTAAGATGCGAAAATGCGGGCCGGAAGAATCCTGTGTTCAGGGACCTTCGGCCCGCATTTTTTCAGGTTTAAAAGGTTAAACCATATAACCGCCCTTCATAGGCGAAACAGCGTGGTCTGAGAAGATTTTAAGGACGCCGGAGGGGTATTTGGGGGCTTTCTTTTTCCAGTTTGCCTTCCGCTGCCGGAGAACCTCCTGGATTTCCCCCTCTGGTTTTTCCTCTCCGTTTATGCCGACGATGGCTAACATCCGGTTGGGAATGTCGATGCGGATGAGGTCCTCCTCTTCCACCAAGGCGATAGGACCGCCCTCGGCGGCCTCCGGCGAAATGTGGCCAATGGACGGCCCAGTGGATGCACCGGAGAACCTTCCGTCTGTCAGCAGGGCAATGGAGCTGCCCAGCTCCTTGTCGGAGGAAATGGCCTCAGTTGTATAGAACATCTCCGGCATACCGGAACCCTTGGGCCCCTCGTAGCGGATCAGCACAGCGTCCCCTGGGCGGATTTTGTGGGTGAGCACTGCCTCCAGGGCCTCCTCCTCGCTGTCAAAGGGGCGCGCCAGCAGGGTTGCCTGGAACATCTCCCTGGGGCAGGCGGTGTGCTTGATGACTGCACCCTCCGGCGCAAGATTCCCCTTTAAGATCGCGATTGCCCCGTCGGCGCCGATTGCCCGATCAAAGGGACGGATGATTTCTTGCCATGTAATCCCTGTATTTTTGCAGTATATATCACATTTTTCATAAAATCCATTCTGTTTCAGACTGTCCAGATTTTCTCCCAGAGTTTTTCCGGTTACAGTCATTGCGTCCAGGTGCAGGTATGGGCGAATCTGCTCCATGACCCGGGGAACGCCGCCCGCGTAATAGAAGTACTGGGCGGGCCATTTTCCAGCTGGCCGGATATCCAGCAGATACCGGGCCCCCCTGTGGAGCCGGTCGAAGATTCCGGCGTCCAGTTCCAGGCCGAATTCATGGGCGATTGCCGGAAGGTGCAGCAGGGAATTGGTGGAACCGGAGATGGCGGCGTGCACCAGCACTGCGTTTTCAAAGGAATCCATGGTGACAATGTCCCTTGGCTTTATCCCCCTTTGAGCAAGCAGAACGGACTGCTTCCCTGCCTCTCGGGCCACAGCTTTCAAATCCTCGCAGCAGGCGGGCATCAGGGCCGAGCCGGGCAGCATCAGGCCAAGGGCCTCCCCCATGACCTGCATGGTGGAAGCTGTCCCCATAAAGGAACAGGCCCCGCAGGAGGGGCAGGCATGATGCTTATAATAGGTCAGCTGTTCCTCTGTGATCTCGCCCCGCCGGCATTGGGCGCTGTAGATGCCGATCTGTTCCAGGGTCAGCAGATTTGGTCCTGCGTCCATCACCCCGCCCGTCACCAGAACCGACGGCATGTTGACCCGTCCCATGCCCATAAGGTGGGCCGGAACCCCCTTGTCGCAGCTGGAAAGGAACACTCCGCCGTCAAAGGGGGTTGCTCCGGCGTGGATTTCTATCATATTGCAGATCATATCCCGGGAGGCAAGGGAATAGTTGATTCCGTCATGTCCCTGGGCCATGCCGTCGCAAATATCTGTGGTAAAGTAGCGAGCGGGGCGGCCCCGAGCCTCTTTGGCCCCTTGACAGACCTCCTCCACCAGTTCCAACAGGTGGGCGCTGCCGGGGTGGCTGTCGCCGAAGGTGCTTTCCACCATGATCTGGGGCAGGGAAAGCTCCTCCTCCGTCCATCCCATCCCCATCCGCAGGGGGTCTTGTTCCGGGGCAATTTTTCGTATTTGCTGGCTGACCATTTCCATTTGGGGTACCTCCCTTTGTGCCTTTGTTGTCTCTACTTTACCATAA
>CATJCP010000410.1 GCA_949737515.1 uncultured Oscillospiraceae bacterium
GATTTAAAAGAACGCAAACCAGTCTGTCATCCGGGTTACGGAAGGCCGTTACTTCTACCTGCTCCGTATAACGGGAATGGCCAATACGTACCGCCCCCGGCTGGATAAAATGGCTGAAATGCCAAATATAATCCAGCGAAGCCCGCCGCAGAAGCTTCCCTTTTCCGGTATCGTACAAATAAGGCGCGTCACAGAAATTATCGACATAGTTAGGCCCGCCGTGTTCATCAAGGACCAGGTTCCAATCGTAAAAAGCGGTCATTCCCGCGTTAAGGTTCCCGATCATGTCATGGGCATACTTCTGGGCGCTTTCCAGCAGCTTGTCCCCACTGAATTTGGAATACTCAATACAGGCTTCCGATAAGATCAGCTTCTTATCCGGGAAGCTCCGATGCACCAAATCGACCGCTTCAAAGTGATCCCCGCTGTACCAGTGAAAGGCAAACCCGGATGTCAATTGATCTGCTTCCGGGTCATCACAAACAACGCAGGCGCGCTCATACAAACGCTCCTTGTTGTGATCCCACAGATAAATTTCAATGTCGTCCAACCCGTTCCGGCGGAGCGCAGGGCCAAGATTCTCTTTTAAAAAATCCCGTTCTTCCTCAGCCGTATACAAACAGGAATCCCAGGTTTGGGTTGCCGCCGGTTCATTTTGGAGGGACATCCTGCGGATGGAAAACCCCCGCTCCCGCAGAGCCATGATATATTTGCAGAGATAGTCCGCCCAAAAGCCCCTCATTTCCGGCTTTAACTTTCCGCCGGAGGTGCGCAGGCCGTTGGTTTTCATAAAGGCCGGCGGGGACCAGGGGCTTACCATCAGCTCTAAATCCGTCTGACGCTCCCGCGCCCCGTGAAGCAGCGGCAGAATATGTTCCTCCATTGGGCGAAGGGAAAAGCTTTCCAGCTCCCTGTCGGCGGAATCGGACATTGCCTCATAGGGATGCACGGAAAAATCGCAGCTGTCCAGCGGCACGCGGCCCAACCGGTAATTCATCTGATCTTTGCTGAAATAGCTGTCCAGTAATTGCCGCTGCTCTGCGGGGCCCATCCTGGAAAATACATATCCGGCGGAATCGGTAAAGGCACCGCCAAACCCTTCAAACACCTGATCGGTAAACTGGGGGTAAAGGTTGACAACCTGGTTTTCGATGCCGGTATCCGGCTTAAATGCTGCCCGATGGGATTTGCACTCACATTTTCCGGCAGAGGATACTGTGGTAAAACATTGCAGTTCCATTCTGATCACTCCTGTTTAAAATTTCAAAATAATCCTCAAACGGGCTGAAAAGGCTGTACTCCCAGCCTTTCCAACCCGTCATCTTTTTGGACGGCCTCCAATGCAGCCAGTTTTCATGGAATCATATTTCCTGCCGCCGCATACAGCCCGTACCATTCTTTATGGGTCAATTGACGGACACGTAAGACCCGTCCGCTTTTTGTATGGTGATGGCCGAACCAGCGCACACCCTCGGAGGCACAGTCAAAGCCGCCTCCGCTTTGCCGCTTATATCACCGAAGAAAGCGTGTATCAGCAAATGCGTTCCAGGCTGTAAAGAGGTAATCACAGTAGGAACAGCACAAAGCGGCACCATCAAATTGGTATTTGGAAATGTCCTCACCATCTCGAAGCGGCATGATTCTTTTCTGTCCAGCGCACAGGCCGCCGACGCGCCCCAGGGCAGAAACGCCCCTATCCCGCCAGAAACAGCTTCCTCTTTACCAGGGAGGAGCTTCCCGTCCTTCCCGTTTGAAGGCAGAGTAAAGGGCTGTTCCACTGGCAGAGCAAATCCCCCGTCCGCCGTGTCGATGGCGCGGTCAGTGACAATGCGGTGTACCCTTACGTGCCATCCCCTGCCGCAGGGGATAACCCAGCTTTTTGCCGTTACGCCGGGCAGTAAAGTATAATGGGTATAGATGTAATCAGGAGTGACAGCATATTCCTCCACGCCATAGCGCATCCGGTAACAGTTCCATCCAGCCGGGCTGGCTGCCAGAGTATTGTCAAAGGCTCCTGCGTCCAAAGAATCCCCGCGGGAAATACTGAAGCCAAAATAGTTGGAATATACGAATTTTTCA
>CATJCP010000411.1 GCA_949737515.1 uncultured Oscillospiraceae bacterium
CATCATCGGCCCCAACGGGTGCGGCAAAAGCAGCCTTTTGAAAACAGTTTCCAGGGTGGTTTCCCCGTCGGCGGGAGAAGTTGTCTTTCAGGACAAGCCACTCCGGGCATACGCCCCAAAGGAGCTTGCAAAAAGAATCGCCTATCTGCCCCAGGTACATACGCCGCCCAAGGATATTACAATTCGGACGCTGGTTTCCTATGGACGGTATCCCTATAAAAAGTTCGCTTCCGGCATGACGGGGCAGGATTACGAGATGGTTGAGCAGTCCTTGGCTTTGACGGGGCTTGAAAATATGGGGGACCGGCTTCTCAACAACCTTTCCGGCGGGGAACAGCAGCGGGCATGGATAGCCATGACCATCTGCCAGCAGCCGGAAATCCTCCTGCTGGACGAACCCATCACCTATCTGGATATAGGCTACCAGGTGGAAGTCCTTGAACTGATCCAAAAATTGAAGGAACAACTGAAAATTACAATCATTATGGTACTTCATGATATGAATTTTACTGCCCGGTACTCTGATTTTGTGTATGCCCTGAAAGACGGGAGCGTTTATGGCTATGGAACCCCCGGCGCGATCCTTGACGGAAAAAAGCTGAAAGAAATTTTCCATATTGGTTCCCAGATTATTTTTGACAAAAAGAATGATTGCCCGGTTATCATCCCTGAAAAGCTGGATGAACCGTGAAAATGATTCTTTTATCATATTTTTGAAAAGAGGTTTTTATAGGATGAAAAAGACAACAGCAGCCTTATTGGCGGCGGCTATGCTCCTTTCCCTTGGAGGGTGCGGCGGGCAGGCTTCCGGCAGGTCCCAGACAAGCGAGCCACATTCACAAAGCGAAAGCCAGCCCCTAAGTTCCCCCCAGCCATCGGAAACCCCCTCATCTTCAGAGGTTTCCAGTTCTTCTGCCGCCGAACCCCAGCCAAACCAGCAGAACGTTGATTATTATATGAGCAAAGCGAACGAAGTCACTGTTACCGATACCCATGTTACCTTTACGGATGACAGCGGGCGGGGAGAAATCTCCATTGAGAAAAACCCGAAAAAGGCGGCTGTCCTCTATGGGAGCCTTGCCTGCCTGTGGTACGAAGCCGGGGGAACGGTACAGTCTGCCATTGGCGGAAAGAGCGCCGTGTCCTTGTACGAGGAGCAGATCGGGCATGATATCACCAAGGACGAGGGTGTCGTCGTTGTCTCGGAAAGCCTGTCCGGTTCCAACTGGGATGTTGAAACCATCCTGGCAGAACAGCCTGACCTGATTGTCTGCTCCATGGGTATGAAGGGGTTTGCAACCATCAGCGGCCCTGCCGAAGCCGCCAATATTCCAGTTATTGGAATCAATTACGACTCGGTGCAGGATTACCTGAAATGGTTCAAGGTTTTCTGTCACCTGAACGGCAAACCGGAGCTGTGGGATTCCGTTGCTGGTAAGACAGCCCAAGAAATCGCAGATATTGTATCCAGCGTTCCCAAAGGGCAGGAGGCCCCCCGCGCCGTCATCCTGGTTATTTCTTCCAATACGTTAAAGGCATACACCGGGGCATCCCAGCCTGGCGTGATTTTAAAGGAATTGGGCGGCGTGAACCTGGCAGACGAGGACAGTATCCAAACCGCTTCCAGCATTGAAATCAGTATGGAAGACCTCTATGCCCTGGCTCCAGATATGATTTTCCTTTCTGAATTTGGCGAAACCACATTGGCGACTTTGGAGGAACTTTATGGAAATGACCCTGTGTGGAAGAGCCTTGACGCGGTAAAGGAAAAGAAGGTGTACGCTTTGGAGCGCCCCCTGTTCCACAATAAAGCCAACCGGAACTATGGCAAAGCATACCGCGTCATGGCACAGCTCCTTTATCCCGATGGGAAATTTGAATGAGATGGAACAAAATATTCCAAGGTTCATGGTTGCGGGGACAAACAGCGGCTGCGGCAAAACCACTGTAACCTGTGCCGTTTTGCAGGCGTTTGCCAACCGGGGGCTGAATGTGGGAGCCTTCAAATGCGGCCCCGATTACATTGACCCCATGTTCCACAGCAGCATTACCGGG
>CATJCP010000412.1 GCA_949737515.1 uncultured Oscillospiraceae bacterium
AGATGAATGAGAATTGCGACCTATAATATCTGGAATACGGATAAAGCAGCATCTGAAAGAAAATTGGCTATTTTAACACAAATTAGAAAAGTAAATGCTGACATAGTTTGTTTGCAGGAAGTTATGAATTACAATTATTATGAATACATTACACAGAAATGTGATTACCAATTTTGCTGCTTTTTTAATCATACAAACGAAGAAGAGGGGTTGGCAGTATTAAGCAGATATCCAATAAGGGAAAGTAAATACATTTCAAATGCTGTTATCACAGTGGTTGAGGTTGACAGGTATTTAATCTCATTGGCGAATATTCATTTAAGCTGGGATAGTGCCGTTAAAAAAGAAAAAGAAATTATTGATATAGTAAAAAACATGGATAGAATAGAATCGGATTTTTCATTTATTGCAGGGGATTTTAATTGTTCGCTAAATTCAAGTGTTCATCGTTATTTGTTAGGGCAGCAATCTCTATATAACGTAGAATCAAATCCATATTGGTATGATTTGGCAGAAAGCTACGGGAATATAAAAGGTATAGAGCCGGATGTAACACTTGATTTCAGGACAAATCCCCGTTGGAGTGGTAAAAATACAATAGAAGCCAATCAAAGATGTGATTGTATTTTCATTAGAAATCCTTATCCGAAAGATTTCCCTTGTTTAGTCTGTTGTGATACTTTTGGAAAGGAAATAGATTTACATACAAAACTTGCAGCAAGTGATCATTGGGGAGTGTTTTGTGATTTGGATTTTATTTAGGAGATTTTAACAGATCCCATTTTGCTGATTAGAGAAGCAGTGATGAAATTGTCCGCATTAGGGTGCACCCTAACGGCACAGTAAAAAGGCATCCCATTAGAATTGGTTTTCAAGCTTTGGTACGTTCCAAACTTGTAACCGGCCCTAATGGGACGCATTGTTTTTTAGATATATTTTTTAAGATTCCGTCTGCTGTATACTATCCGGCGGACTTCCATTATGCCTATAGATGCACTTCCTCACCCTGCCAAAAACTTCTTCACCGGAATATCTGGTGTCAGAAAGGGATGCGGCACGATCCGCTTCATCAAGCCTGTATTCCAGCCCATCTGTCAGCGCGGAATACTGTTCTAAACTCATTACTACCATAGAACCATACCCATTCTTGGTTAAGAACACCGGTTCCCCAGTATTCAGGACAACTTCTTCGATTTCGGGAAATTTGTTTCTTAAATCAGACACGGGACGAATGGTCATGTCTGCACCTCCACTTCGATTATATCATTATGTTATCATAATTCTATCAAAATATCAAAATGAATTTAAAGGGGGAGAAAATTGATGTAAAAACAGGCGTATATTTGATAAAAAGATAATAAAGGAATAATATACAGCAAAATGATTTACAAATGCTGCAATATGTGATATGCTGGTGACATCAGGAAGAGGTGATATAATGGCTCAAATCAGTTTGCGCGTAGAAGATGATGTAAAGAGAAACGCGGAACAGGCTTGTGCTGATATTGGTATGTCATTGTCAACTGCTATAAACATTTATTTAAAAAAATAGGCAGGGAGAAGCGCATACCATTTGAAGTATCTGTATGCTTTGAAGGAAGTGTCAAATTGTGAAAAACCGATATTTTCCAGATGAAGAAATTCAAATGGATGATGTGTTTTTTATCTGCTACATGATTGAGCGGGTTGCAAGGAGATTACACCACAGAAATCAATATGTTGTGAACCAGATTGGCAGGGATGAAATGTACCATTTGCTCAGTGTTGCAAATGTGCTTCACGCGAAAAACCCGTTGGATGTGGAAGACGACTGGATTCAGTATTATGATCTTCAAAATGGGGATTTTGATATTTCGGATGTTGATAAAGAATTAGCACCGGAAATCCCAACCCCCATACAAATGGGAAAGGTTTACCAACGGCTCATCAGGGATACCTCGCTGCAGTCTGAAAATTATGTGGACGGAATTTTCAGGGTATATAATCATGAGATA
>CATJCP010000413.1 GCA_949737515.1 uncultured Oscillospiraceae bacterium
ATAACCGCCGTCCCCTAGCAAAGTTCGGCGATTATTTCTCTGAATTCTAGCTGGGGCCAACCGTCTACGGGCAGCTCCATGTTATATTTCTATTATACTCAAAGCTTTTTGTTCTGTCAAGTGGGCAAAAACGCTTTTATGCAGTACTGAAAACCAATCCTGGGTAAATTGCAGACAGAAACAATTATTACATAAATAACCCATCCCGCGATACTCTTTGTATAAAGATACAGCCAAATGTTTGTTAGCTGTCCCTTTTTAAATACCTACCTTGTGTTATTAATCTATTCAATGATAACAAGCGAATCCCCCTGAAAAAGAACCGCCTGCCGGTTACTGAGATTGATTTTTTCCTGCCGGTCTTTTGAATAAGCCCCCGTCTTTGTGCAAATATCTTCCTTACAGTGAACGTTTAATGGGCATTTCAGCAGACCTAGGCTGTCCGGCAGATTATCGGCAAAAACGATGCTTCCAGCACTTACCCCGACCACAATACCGCCGCTGCTGATAAAATCCAACAGTTTATGGTTAAATCCCTGTTCGTTAATCCGTTTCAGAAGATATCCGGTATCCCCACCACATATATAAACTACGTCGTAAACGTCCTTGACAGGTTGTTTAAACTCTTTATGTAAATCATAAACATCAATATGTTCATCTTTAATTCCGCAGTTGCGAAGGTCATTTAAACATTTCGGCAAAACGTCTATGGCGTCTGGGACTATGGCGGCTGTTGGAATAAACATTGCCTTTATCTCCGATGGCGGTTTGGGAAGCATCGCGGTAAAAGCATCCGCTATCTGCTTGGTATCCAGCCCGCACGAGGTCAGGATGACATTCATATGGTTTCCCCTTTTTGAAAAAGAACATTTATTCTATTTTAACACTTCATCGGAAACCTGTCAATCCTCAAAAACACCCAAATTTCAAATCAATTTGCTGTATGCCTTCAACGCCGACGGCAGAGGGTAACTTTTCCGTATCACCGTTGGGGTCTCCCAAACCAAATCCCCCAAACCCTTCAAAACACATCTATCAGATAAATCCACCTCAAACCCCTGCATTTCCCACTGGATATGGGTGAAAATGTGCCGGGCTTCTCCCAAAGGCTTTATGGAAAGGATACATTCCTTTGGAATTTGCAGGCAGTTTTCCAATTCCCCAGCAGAATAAAATCCCTCTATATTAGGCAGCTCCCACATTCCCGCCAGCAGCCCCTTTCCGGGACGTTTTCGGAGGGCTGTTTTTTTCCCCTGGCGCAGCAGAAAAACTGTCCGTTCTTCTATGCGCCGGGGTTTTTTGGGGGCTTTTACCGGCAAGCCCTCCGCAGTCCCCTGCTGGAAACCCTGGCACAGCTCCCGGACTGGACACAAAAAGCACTGGGGCGCACCGTTAGGGATACATACCACTGCCCCCAATTCCATCAAAGCCTGGTTGAACAAATCCGGCCGGTCGTGGGCGGCACCGGCAGCCATAACCCTGGACAGCATTGTTTCCACAGCGGACTTTGTCTCTGGCTGGGAAATATCAAGATGGCTGTCCAAAATCCGTGAAACCACCCGCAAAACATTCCCATCTACCGCCGGAACCGGGATCCGAAACGCCAGGGAGGCAACCGCTCCCGCTGTATAGGGGCCGATTCCCGGCAAAGACTTCAATGCCTTGTAATCAGCGGGAAGCTCCCCGCCATATTGGGCAACAACAGCCTTTGCAGCTTTTTGAAGGTTCCTTGCCCGGCTGTAGTAGCCAAGCCCTTCCCACAATTTGAGGAGCCTGTCCTCCGAAACCTCAGCCAGTGCCCGGATATCCGGCAAAGCGTGGAGAAACCGGGTGTAATATCCCTTTACTGCTTCCACCCTGGTTTGTTGGAGCATAATCTCTGAAACCCATATCCCATAGGGGGATACCTGCTTTTTCGGCGTTGAACGCCAGGGAAGGACCCTGGCGTTCTGTTCAAACCATTGG
>CATJCP010000414.1 GCA_949737515.1 uncultured Oscillospiraceae bacterium
AACCCAGGAGGTCATAAACAGCGCGCTCGGAGGCGTGCTGTTCATAGACGAGGCGTATTCCCTCGCCGGCGGTCTGGAGGGCGACTTCGGTAGGGAGGCGATAGACACGATTCTCAAGGCCATGGAGGACAAGCGCGACGATTTTGTTGTTATCGTGGCTGGCTACACGGAGCCGATGGACGAGTTTATAAATTCCAACCCGGGCTTGCAGTCGCGCTTTAACAAGTATTTTTATTTTGAGGACTACAACGGCGAACAGCTTATGAGTATTTTCTCCGGACTGTGCGAGAAAAACGGCTACGTGCTGGCGGAGGACGCGCGGGAATACGCCGAGCGGTTCTTTGCTCAGTTTTTTGAGAACCGCGACGCCAATTTCGGTAACGGCCGCGACGTGCGAAACATTTTTGAGAACATGGTTGTCCGGCAGGCCGACCGTGTCTCGGAGATGGACTCGCCGGACCGCAGGGCGCTCATGCAGGTTTTGAAGGAGGACTTTATAAGCGACGGGGGAGAGGATTGACATCCTATGACGCAGCAGCCGATTGACACCAATTTTGAGTATTACAAGGTTTTTTACTACGTGGTTAAAACCGGAAGCCTCACGGCGGCGGCGGAGCGGCTGTGTCTTACACAGCCGACGGTGACAAAAGCCATTCAGAAGCTTGAGGAGCAGCTGTCCTGCCGGCTGTTTATCCGCTCAAAGCGCGGAGTGCAGCTTACCGAGGAGGGGCGGATACTCTGGAAGCGGGCCGAGCCGGCCTGCTCGCTTTTAATGGCCGCGCAGCAGGAGCTTGAGTCCGTGCGGCGGCTTGACGGAGGCAGCTTGAGCATAGCCTCGACGGAGATGAGCTTTCGTGCCTACGTTTTGCCTGCGCTTGAGCGCTTTACGCGCGACTATCCGAACGTCAAGGTACGCTTTCGCAACGCGCTGACCGAGAGCATTTTGGACATGCTCCGGCGCGAGGAGCTGGACCTTGCGATTTTACACATGCCTTTTCCGTCCGACGCGAGGATAGACGCGCGTACAATAGGAAGGATTGAGGAATGCTTTGTCGCAGGGGCGCGTTTCGCTTTCCTGGCGGAGCGCCGGCGAAGCGTGCGCGAGCTGTGGGAGTATCCTTTCGTCTCGGTGCCCGAGGGCTCGGGTACGAAACGGTATACGCGGGAGATTTTTCTCCGCCACGGGCTTGAGTATGAGCCGGACATTGAGGTAACGACAATAGAACTGGTTGTCCACGCCGTGCGCAGCAATTTTGGTATTGCGATGCTGCCATGGCAGTATGTGCGGGAGAGCGTGGAGCGCGGAGAGCTGTTTCGCATACCGGTAGAGCTGCCGAAGATGGAGCGAGAGGCGTGTATTCTCACTCCGAAGGGCGCCGCACAGGGCTATGCCGCGGGTGTGTTTATTAGAGAGTATTTGCAGCCGGAGATGGAGAAGGACTGGGAGTGAAATTTTGCAGGAAGCGATAAGGCCGCTTCCTGCAAAATTATTTTCGTCCTTCAAAAAAGCTCCTGTTATACAGGTATTCCGCGCCGTGCGGTTTTATTTTTCCCGCCTGTTCGTTGTATTCCCGCGAGGCGTGGGCGTCGCCGAGCCGCCAGCAGCACTGGCACAGGCCGATGAGGGGAGTGTAGCCGTGGCAGTCGGGCAGAGCGAAACCGCCGCTGCCCTCGCTGTCGGGAGCGGACAGCGCGGATTCGTACCAGAAGCGGGCAGCGGAAAATTCGCCGCGCTCGGAAAAGAAGTGCCCGAGCTCGCAGCAAACCTCCGCGCGCGGCCGGCCGAAGCGTAGGGAGCGCAGCAGGGCCGAGAAGCCATCTTCAACGCGCCCAAGCCGTCTGAGACAGGCGCAGAGGTTCAGGCAGGCCTCAATCTCGTTTTCAACCCAGCCGCGGCCGGAGTCGAGAAAGCGGCTGAACATTTGGACGGCCTC
>CATJCP010000415.1 GCA_949737515.1 uncultured Oscillospiraceae bacterium
CACGGCCTCCTGCGGATCGGCGGCTCCCTGGTGCCCTTCTCCAACACCATCCCCAAGGACACGGAGCTGTACCGGCTCATGTCCACCACCCCCGGCGAGAGCAATTGAATCTCACCGTGAGACGTGTTTTTTAATAGCAAGTCGCCCATAATTTCAAAAATTATGGGCGACTTGCTATTATATTTCAATTTCATAATTAGCATTTGGTGCCAGTAGTGAAACAATTTCCATAAGTCCGTTACGCGTGCTCTCGGAAAATGTCATTCTCCCAATCTGTTTTCTCTTTTCAAAATTAAATCCGTTAGGGGAAAAAAGTGTTCTATAAATTTCCATAATTTTATTTTTAGCCTCTTCTACTATATCGGTCCCTGGTTCTGTATTCCTATATGAGATGTCTAGTAAATCAAAGAGCATATAATCGCCCATTCCATCCAAAAGCCCATATAATATATCTTCTTTTTGACCTAATATGAACCTTTTGTAACTCTCTAAATCAGTCATGCTCAAACCAATCAAAATGGGGACAAAATGTACAGTCGCAAAGTAGAGCGCCGTCCCATCCCAAAAGTGCGGCGGATTGGAGGCATTATGTCCAGCAATTTTCACTATTTGTAAATATCTTTCGGTTTCTCGCAGTGAGAATGAAAAATATTGAATTACATGGATACACATTTCATTGTACATACCCCCAGATTTAACAAAAGAAAATTTGTAATCAAGAAATCGGTTATAGTCAACAGGTGGCATCGCAACGCGCAGATCAAAAAACTTATCCAAATATCGGGTTGCATCAAAAGAAGGGCCGTAATAAGTTTTTATAGTATGCTGGAGTTGGGATAGGTTGACAGAAAAGATAAAGGTAATACGTTCATCATCAAAGTAGTGTTTAATACGTTCAAGCAGTTGTATCGCATAGTTTGGCCTGCATCGGTCCAATTCATCGATAAATATAACTAATCGATTGCCTTTTTCTAAAATAAGGGCATCCAAAAACTGCCGAACAAGTGTATTAATATCGTTTTTTTCTTTAATGAGTTTCAGTGGATCATCACCCTTTGCTTGCCGCAAAATATCAGAAATACTGCGTTCTGATACTACATCCACTAATGCACCTAAAACCCCTACTAAACTCCTATTATTGGTAATATCAAATTTGCTCTGATTGCTACTAATTGCGGCATAAATTAACGACAGGAGGGGATCATCGTGTTTATCATTTTCCCATGCGTCATAGTAAACAGTAGAGTAGCTTGCATAACACGAAGTATCACTTAAAAACTCCACTCTGCTACTCAATGACTCTCTTTCGGACAATTTGGAATGTGGGTTATTGAAATCCATCACAAGTTTGACCTGCTTTACGAACATAGTCTTGCCGCTTCCCCACTCGCCATTAAGTGCAATAGAACAGTTTCCTTCAACAGAATCTATTAACTTGATAAAGCGAGTAACTGAGGCATTTCTGTTAATAGGATTTTTGGCCAATAAATCAAGCGCATTTTCATCAGTGGGTGTGATACTAAAATTCTTCACAACAAGCCTCACTTTCTATCTATTTTGCCTTTTATTATAAAACTAGCTGTTAAAAAAAGCAATATCAACACAGATAACTATTACAAAGGAGGCGATGCCATGCCCAAGGCAAAGGAACGAAAACCAGACGATAAGATCAAGAATCAAGGCAAGCGCAAGGGCGGCAGGCCGGTCCAGGAACAGGCCCGCCGCGTGATGACGGCGAAAATGCGGAAGGAGCTGGCCCGGCAGAAGCGGGCCGCCAGCGGTTCCACCAGCGGCGAGACGCCCCGCGACACCAGCCCCACCGCCGAGGCCGTGGAGCAGGTGGAGCAGACCGCCGGGGCCGCTGTCCAGGAAGTGGGATGCCGGACGAAACAGGGTGTTTCCCGAACTGCTGCCAAGGTGAAAC
>CATJCP010000416.1 GCA_949737515.1 uncultured Oscillospiraceae bacterium
GCAGCCATATCCCGGCTGTCATGGTTTCCGGGGCGCTGGCTCCCCTGGTAGAGAAAGGGCCCTGCCGGGGAATCGCTGACCGCCAGCCCCACCCGCGCACGGGTGTAGTCGGCGCTGTCCTGATGGAACCACATCACAAATTTCCCTGTTTTTGCATTGTAAAGCACTGTGGGCCTTTCCCCGACAGAGGCGGGAGAAAGATCGTGCCCCTCCTCCCGGACAGCGGACAGCACCAGCCCGCGATTTTCCCAATGGCTCAGGTCGCGGCTGGAATAGCAGGAAAAGCCTTTAAAGTCCACCCGGCGGTTTTGGGTTTCTGTATCCTTGTTTTCGCCATACCAATAATAGGTTCCCTCATGCTCCAGGATACAACCGCCATGGGCCTGTATCCCCTTGCCCTTGATATCTGTCCAAAGCGTCGCGTTTTTCATGCCAATCCCTCTTTTCTGATGAATCAACCGCGCTGGAACAGCAGCACAAGCCCGTCGAAGTCTTCCATATTGTCTATACAGAGGCTTCCCTGTTCCAAGCAGAGTTTTATGTTTTTATCCCCCCAGCAGTCTGCAAGCCGGAAGCCGCCCAGAACTGGGACGTTTTCCTGGATGTTTTTGCCCTGTTTAAAGGTGTGTACTACTGCCATCGCCCTATTCCCGGCAACGCGGACAACAATCTGATACCCCTCCGGGTGGGCGTAGGACAACACCTCCGGACCATAGCGGTAACTTACCCCGTCCCGTATGATCCCGGCACATTCCCGATAAAAGGCAATACTGCCGTCAACCAGCGCCCATTGTCTGTCCAACAGATTGTCCACATCCCCGGACAGGCACATCCGCCCTAAAAAGGTTCCCGCCAGCACATAGCGCAGGCGTTTATCCTCCGCCTCTGCCCGCAGTACCGCCCAAATCTGGCTTTGGGCGGGCTGGATGGCACGGTGGACATTGGCGGCAATGATTGGCCCAGACACGCACTCATGGGCATCTGAAAAAGAAGCCATGGAAAAGAGCTCCATCATAGAGGGTTCCAGCCTGTGGCCGCCGGAGGAACAGTTTTCCATCACCAAACCGGGCAGTTCCCGGCGGATTTTCCGGTAAAATTCCCTGGAACATTCCATATGCTGTCTTAAATTTTCCCCCAGGGATTCTTCCCCGTCACAGCCAAGGCCGATATTGTCGTTATAGTCTATTTTCAGATAGCCAAAGCCGTTTTCTTTCAGGCAGGCGATAACCCGCCTGTCAAGGTGCCCAATCACAACAGCTTTCCGCATATCCAGAAAACGCCGCCGGTCTGTGGTAATGGGAACGCCGTCCCTGGTCAGCAGCATTTCCTCCTTTTGGTAGATATCCGCATCCTTGCCGCAGGTTTCCGGCTCAAACCACAGCCCCGGTATCATGCCGTGGGCTTTAATGCAGTCCGCCGCAGCTTTCAGCCCGTGGGGGAAATTGTCCAGAGAAGGAATCCAATCCCCCATGTTGCTTTCCCAGCCCCGTTTGGGGTCAGCGTGCCATCCTGCGTCGATGACACAGTATGCAATACCCTTCCCCTCCAATTTGGCGGCGATTTTCTCCATCCGGTCTTCCGTTGGTTTCCCCCATGTGGTGCAGAATTCGTTAAAAATAATGGGCATATCCCTTTCAACAGCGGGGGAATGTTCCAGGTTTTCCCGCTGGCGGCTGGCCAGCCGGGCACAGGCTTCGTCAAGGCTGCCCTTGCAGCAGGTCAGCTCCGCCTTTGGGGTGACAAAAATCTCCCCCGGCTTTAACGTTTTCATCCAATGCCCAAATTCCCTATCTGCAATTCCGCCGGATACTGCCGGACGGTTGTCTTCACTGAAAATCTCCATCTGCCAGGAAGAAGGAACCGCCAGGTTCCCTCCTATGATACACCCATTTTTCACATCTTCAAC
>CATJCP010000417.1 GCA_949737515.1 uncultured Oscillospiraceae bacterium
CCTTCCATGAGGTCCAGCTTTGTGCAAACGATTTGCAATTTTGAATGTTTGGTCAGTACATGAGAGTTCAACAGGTTCTTCAGCAGTTGTTTGGTCAACAATATCTCGACTTGTCTTTGCATGGGATCTGCGAGCTTTTCTCCGTCCATAGTTAAGATCACGTTCTCGTAGTCGCCATACAACCCACTTAGTTCCTCCATGTACTCTGGCGTGAACTTCTCTCCAGAAATGTCTGTCAAAATCAAATTGCTTTTTTGACCATCTGTATCTGCCAAGGTCAAATGGAGATACTTATTTTGCTCTCCACGTAAAGTACGGCCAAAAAGCGGTTCTGTCTCTCCAGAGGTCAAAAGCATCTTTTCTGAGCGTTTTCTAAAACCTTCTATCGTCAGTGATCCGCCAAAGTGTAGGGCATGGTTATACCCCTCTTGAAACAAATAGTACAACATAACGGCCAGCGTTGTTTTGCCACTATGTTGGGGACCGGCAATCAAAACTGTTCTTACTTCTTCTCTAGTAGAAAGCTGAAACAGCTCTGCTTCATTCAAGGCTTCGCCACGATAGACATAGATGTAATCTTCGTTCTCTTGTGTTGCCGGGACTTTCTCATCATAGACGGTTACCTCATCCTCCAGAATGACGTTTAGTTTTTCCGGCAAGTCTTGCTTTGGCGGCGGAATTGTTTTTTTCTCATCGTCCATCTTATTCACCATTGCTTTCCGCATGAAGCAACCGTCCAAGCTCAATTTCCAGGTATAGCTGCCAACCAAAGTCGAATGCCGTCAAAGAGAGATCTTTCAGCTCTTTCTCGCAGGTCATTTCATAATAGCGCTTCCACTCATCGACCTTTCCTTTCTGAGCCGCATTCTTTTTGGCGTCTAGTGCAGAGAGGAGGGGCTGCAACTTTGTAATACTGCAATTTTCAAAAGAAAGTGGCAATTTCTCATCCAATTGATCAATCAGATCCACAGCTGAGAAGCATGCCTTCTCCCCTGTTTTGCCCAAAGAAATCATTTTCGTCAGAATTTCTCTCGAAGCATAGGGACCCATGCAAAAGCTGACATTATTACTTAACTCATACGCAGAGAGCAATGCGGCCTCCTCTTTGCTCATATTATGGTAGGATTTCTGACTTGTCTTGCTCCACTCTGCAAGAACCCACCATAGAATATCCGATTCCTCCCGTTGAACGGTCAAGGCAAATGCGAGCACACGGCTCTGCCGTCTAAGATCCTTGATTTGTTCCTCTGCTGCCTCCAGGTTAGTTGCTAACTGGTCTGTATCTATCGTTGCGTCTTCTTCCCCTTCTTCGTCCTTGTCCGAATTCGTTACTGACTCCAACTGCGCTTTAATCATTCGCAAAGAAACTCGTGTATTGAGTGTGCCTGTGAGCATACATTGATCCAACTGTCGCAGAGCCAGCCTCGCTTCATAGGTAAAAGAGAGAAACTTCTTATACAAGAGACTGTTTTTTAGTTTCCAACCGACGCCATAGCCGCAAACAATTATGGAAGGCAAAAGAAGATTTTCCGTTTCTTTGCAATATTGGTAGAGTAACATCTCAATCAAGATATGCAGTTCTTTTGTGTTTTCATTTGAATACTTGCTGTCAGTTTCACAGAAAGCTTCCTCTAAATGAATCATCTGCTCTTCCACCACACTGTTTTCCACTGCGCCAATGGCCCATTTTGTCAGTAATGTCCATTCCTCTTTACTAAAGAAGTTCTTGTCATCTAAAATCTGCTGTATTGCCGCTGCGCGGTCTTCAAATCGCTTTGCATTGGCACCCTTAATTCCAGCATCCTGATAGCATTTCCGCAGCAAATCTTTCA
>CATJCP010000418.1 GCA_949737515.1 uncultured Oscillospiraceae bacterium
GAGAATCCCAAGACTGGTGCTTGCTAATTCAAGCCTTAATGCTAGCCCCTTATATACTGTAACATAACAAAGAAGCTCTCTGCGAAAGCAGGGGGCTTTTTTTGTTATAGCAGGCTCTTTTTATACTTGTAGAAAATATAGGTATGGATTTATAATATCAGATCATTTTCTGAAAGCATCTTCTCCTATCTTTCAGGGAAAGCATGTATCAAAAGGTACAATTGGCATGGTTTTCTTGCTTAATCTCATAGAACTTTGCACTGATACAAAAGAAAAACCTCCCCACCAGAGGTAGGGAGGTCAATCGTTGTTTCAGTATAAAAGGGATATGCTATTTTGGATTACTGGTTACTTAATTAGCAAGCGCCAGTCTTGGGATTCTCGTCTTCCTCAGGCCCTTCCACTACCGGAGCGGAGGAAACAGGCTCAGCGGGTTCGTCAGGCTCATCCTCTTCCAGGATGTCGGAAGCGATTACATAAGTACCAAGTCTCTTAATACCCTTTACTTCAACTGTATTGTAAGTGGGGTTATACTTACCATCCAAAGGAGTCAGAGCCTCGCCATCCCAGCTATAAACCTGAGTATCAGAGCCGCCAACCGCTGTAAAGGTCATCTTACCGGTGTTGACAAAGGAAGGCTTGCCTTTGAAGTCAATGAACTCGAAGTCTATACCAGGGTACTCGTCCTTGATGACAGAAATTTCATCGGTCGTGTAGTACATGTTGAGGGTCTTCTGACTGGGAGACATTTTACCAGTATAAGCTGCAACGTTCTCAAAGTACAGAGTAAACTCTTCGTTGTCAATTTTGTCATATAGCTCACTGTCCTTGTTCATCAGAACATATCTGTCGCTGCATTCAGGACGGGTAAGCTCCATCTCAGTGCCCTTGTCGTTCATCTTGTAGTAAGTAGCCTTGAACAGAACCTCATCAGCCATAACGGTGTCGCCCTTACTGTAAATGACATCACCATCATCATCTTTGACATCTTTCTTGAAGGTGATTCTGAACTTCATACCGATATTAGCTGTTCCGGTTCCCCAATCATCCTCTACTTTGAACTTTACTTGGACAACAGGAGCGGTTTTTTCAACGGAAAGTTGTGTTTTGTCAATAGCAACACAAGCCTCACCAGCAGGGGTATCCTTTCTGAGGTGATTAGCTACAATGGTATCACGAAGGTCTTCCCATCCGGAGTCCTTGGGATAGATAACCTTCTCGACATCCTCTTGGGTAAGTGTAAAACTACCATCACCATTTACAGGAATACCATTGATTTTCTTGCCATGTTCAACAATCGTTTTGCCATCCACTTTAATCGCAAACTTTTTTCCACGTCCAGTAGAACCATTATAGTCGGTAAAATCCCATTTATAGGAGTCTTCCACTTCTTCGGTTGTAACGACATTCTTAAGAGTTGCAGAAGGCTTAGAAGCCATCTTAGCCATACCTTCAGTAACAGTAACTATTACAGTGGCATCACCGTTCTTGACCCATTTACCTAAGTCAGTAGCAGAAATATTAGTAGCATCTTTACCTAAAACATCAGCAGAAAGAATGAAAGAGTATTCTTTACCATAACGAATCTCAGTTCTACCATCAACAACCGAAATATCTTCCAGAATGGTTTCTCCGTCCAGACGATCCTTCGCCAACACCACAGAAGCAGTGCTCAGAGCCATAGCCGCTGCGAGGACCGCAGCAAGAGTCTTTTTCATAAGAATCATATCCTCCTAAATTGTTTTTGCA
>CATJCP010000419.1 GCA_949737515.1 uncultured Oscillospiraceae bacterium
AGCGGAGCTTTTGGATAATGGAGACTGCCAAAGCGGCCCCTTCCACTGGATCTGTGCCTGCCCCAAGCTCATCCAGCAGGACCAGGGTGTGCTCGTCCGTATCCTGGAGGATTCGAATAATCTTGGTCATATGGGCGGAAAAGGTGGAAAGGCTCTGCTCAATGCTCTGCTCATCCCCAATATCTGCCAGAACCTGGGAAAAGACTGAGACCCGGCTCCCGTATCCGGCGGGAATCATCATTCCGGACATAACCATTAAGGTAAACAACCCCAGAGTCTTTAAAACGACGGTCTTGCCGCCAGTATTGGGCCCGGTTATCACCAGGGTATCAAAGGATTCCCCTAGGCTGATGTTGGTCGGCACCACTTTATCCTTTTCTATCAGCGGATGGCGGGCATTGCGCAGCACTACAATGCCGTCTCCGGTCACCTCCGGGGCGACGGCGTTCATCTGGTCCGCCAGCTTTGCTTTGGCAAAATACAGATCAAGCTCCACAATGGCTTCATAGCTTTGGAGAATGTCGTCCTTGCACTCCCCTACTTGGCCGGATAGCTCTAAGATTATCCGTTCAATCTCGATCTCCTCTTTGGATTCCAACACCTTAATCTCATTGTTGGCCTCCACCACTGAAATGGGCTCGATAAACAATGTGGATCCGCTGGCAGAGCTGGCATGGACTAATCCCTTTACCTCTCCCCGGTACTCGGCCTTGACCGGCACCACAAACCGTCCGTCCCGAATGGTGACAATGGGCTCCTGGAGGTACTTCTGATAGGCGGTGGAATGAATCAGCCCATCCAGCTGGCTGCGAACCCGTTGCTCGCTGCTGCGGATCTTACGGCGGATATCAGATAACGCCGGGCTGGCGCTGTCCGCGATTTCGTCCTCGGAGAGAATTGTGTTGTTGATTTTATCTTCCAGCGTCCTGTTTGGCAATAGGTCATGGAAAATACTGTCCAAGGTGGTGTGCTCCTCCTCACACCGGCCCCGCCAGTCGTTTAATGTACGGGAATTCTGCAAAATCCGCCCAATATCCAGCAGATCCCTGGGGGTTATGGATGCTCCCGCATGGGCGCGCTTCAAAGGGTCTTCACAGTTTTTCAGTTTGAAAATTGAAGGGTAGCCGTACCGCGCTGCCAGGGAATGGGCGTCCTGGGTGCGGTTCATCTCCCCCTGTACCTGTATCAGGGCCGTTTTGGGAAAAAGGTTCAGCGCCCGTTCCCGGGCGTCGTCGCTGCTGGCGTTTTCCGCCAGCATACGGCACACCTTATCAAATTCCAATGCCCTGCAGTTTTTTTCTATCTCCCACATAGCCTTTTTGGCCTCCTGTTTGTTTTTGGTAGCACTGCGGGATTTCCCATGCCACAGCGCACAAGCCATGAGAGCAGTAAAAGGGCGCTCATGGCAGAAGCAAGGATTTGTAGTAATCCAGAGATGTGTAGCTCCGGTCTGTCTGCATCAACAGATATGTCTCCACCACCTGCCGAAGACGCTCCAGGTCTTCAGAGGGGAGCTGGAATTGGAACAGCTTCTCCATTTCCGAGTAAATAATGTGGCGCATAGCGGCCAGAACACTTCCAGGCACAGGAATAACCCTGTCCTTGGAAGCCCCCTCTCCAGCGCATTGGCCGCAGATCAAATTTCCGTCCAGCGGGTCAAAGAACATAAGGGGACTTTCAAAACAGCCGCATTCCCGGCAGCCGACTAGATCTGGCATATACCCCGCCATGGCGAGGAGCCGCAGCTCGTAAAGGGGCTTTAGCTGGCTGGCTGGCCGCTTTCCACTCTCCAAAAAGGACAGCGTATTTAACAGCAGACGCA
>CATJCP010000420.1 GCA_949737515.1 uncultured Oscillospiraceae bacterium
AAACAACGACTATGTTTATACAGATCAATTTGAAAAGGAACAATACCCTTATTTCCATTACTGTGTCCCTGCGGAGACATTTGAGAATACAATACTGCCCTACTTTGAAATTCCGCTAGCTGAGTTCCGGGAAAGGACGCTGTACAATTCTGAAAAAGATATATACCCATGGCAGGATATCAATGTCTCCAATGTTTCCTACTTCCCTTCTGTTATACCAGACGTAGTGGAATCGGTGGAAAATACGGATGGTTCCATCACCTTAAAGGTACAGGTCATGTGCCCGGATATGCAGACAGACTGCCTTTTGATTCACGAGGTCACAGTTATGCCGTCCAATGAGGGTAGTTTTAAGTACCTTGGAAATAGAATTACCTATACAGGAGAAAAGGAACTGCCGTCAAGCCAGCCAAGGATTTCCGCCCAGAGGACAGATACGGGCAAAGCCGTCAGGTAAAAAACGGCAAAGGTCATTTGTCAAGCTTAATAAACATAACAGTCTGTTCTTTCATGGATATTTTTCCAACCTGATAACCGTATTCCGTCAGTTCTTTTTTGTATTTCAGAAAAGAATGGTCTATGGGTATCTCGGTAATGCTTTGGATTTCTTCAAAAGTAAGTTTGAGGGATTGGTTCCCGCTTTTTTTCACATATTCCCATAAAGCATTGTATTTACTCATAGTTAAATCTTCTTTCAATAAAGGGATTTCCCGAACTTATGGATTGATGCCGTTTCCTTTCAGGAACGCAAGGCTCTCCGCCATACATTGGAAAGCGTCTTTCTGCCAGCGTTCCTGCTCGGCAAATGCCCATTTTACACCGGTTTCTTTACAGGCACGGATGGAAGAAGTCCAGTCAATTTCCCCCTGCCCCACTGGAACCAGCAGTTCTTCCCCATTGGGGCCATGGCAGAAATCTTTAAAGTGGACAAACTCAATCCGTCCCTGGTAGCGGCGTATCCACTCATCCGGGTCAAGCCCTGCCTTAATCAGATGGTATAGATCCAGCCCAAGCTGGAAGGAATCCGGGGTATTTTCCATCAGGATGTCCACAGCAGTTTTGCCGCCAAACCGGCGGTACTCCTGGACCCTGGGGTGAAAGGAAACCACCTTTCCCTGAGCTTCCATTTGGGCGGCAAAGGCAGAAAGCTTCTCTGCAAAAACCATACATCCATCCTCTGAAAAAAACTCGCTGGGTATCCCGCTGACACAAATATTCCTGCTGCCGCAAAGGTCGTGAAGCCGCAGGGTATCCTCTAAATGTTCCATTACCGCTGAATAATAATCCTGGGTAGAAACGCTGGTAAGCCCGGCTTTTTTCAGGGTTTCTGCTACGGTTTCCGGCGGAATCTCTGGGTTTACCCATTGTATTTGAACAATATGGTAGCCCATTTCCCCCAGCCTGCAAAATGTTTCCTCCATCTGCTGGGGTGTTTGCAGATAAGCCTGTAAGCTGGAAACCTGAGCGCCTGCTGTCACCATAATTAAAATCTCCCTTTTGATGAGAATATCAAATGCTTCAAAATGATACAGGAAGGAATAAATAGCCTTGCTATGTGTCGAAAACTGTGGTATAATGGCGAATAACATGGAGCTGCCAATAAAATGGTAGGCGGTTGGCCCCGGCAGGGGGCTGATCTAACAGATCGTTTCTTTGCCCCCTTACATAACGAAAGGGGGCTGCCTTATGACATTGAGTGAAGTATTACAGCTTTTACTCTTGATCGTAGGAATCTGCAACATTTTCGTTCAGATTATAAAGAAATAACCGCCGTCCCCTAGCAAAGTTCGGCGATTATTTCTCTGAATTCTAGCT
>CATJCP010000421.1 GCA_949737515.1 uncultured Oscillospiraceae bacterium
AGATATCGGTCACCTGCTCTCAAAACAAGATGAGACTATACAAATCCTGTTTTTTCTGATATACTTGCAGAAAAAGGGAGAATGGGATCATGACAGAGAAAGAAGTCGGTGAGCTCTATGCACGCTTGGCGTTTCAGTACGAGTCCTCGATTAATTCGCTCTTAGCGAGACAAATCATAGACATGGATCTTGCTACTACATCGAGAGAGAAGTTTTGTGATTCGCTAAATGAAGAAAAACTAGGAATATCTTAAAAAATCGAGGACTACCATGAAACTATGCGCCTATACATGAGGCTGATGACTTGCAATGATACGGTGTCATTGACGGAATTGGCAAAGCAATATTCTGAAGAATCTCCTGGATACGTTATTCAAAGCTGGATGCACAGCCGCAACACATTGGAATTTCTCCGCCAATGGGAAAATGATATGAATGAGGAATTTGATGATAGGGCCTGTGAGGAACTGATTCACCAGGGGCATACAACATCGCTCACCATTACGCCGTCTTTGTGGATTCGAAAAACTCATGCTGTTGGAATGTATGTAAAGCAGGGCAAGGGCGGAGGTGTGAGGGCTTACCCTGAAATTGCGGCAGACTTTCATCTATGATTAGACCCGAAAGTTCGATTAGCAATCGTGCGATTGCACCATAAATGATTTGTAGGTTTCTGAAAGCATGCTTTAATTTGTCTGCATAAGGGTGGTCAAAAAGAGAACCAATCAAGCTCGCATCAAAACCTTATGAAATTTCAGCGATAAAATATTGTTTTGCACAGAAAAGCTAGAATATTGACGCAAAGGCAGTATTAACAGCGACACAGTGGAGATTCGCTATGTCAAGTCCAGAAATGGAGCTTATAGTTTTCCGATTGGAGTTATGAAACAAAATCTGCAATCTTTATGAATTGAGCAGAATAAGTCGAATGGAGGAACACTTGTGGACAACAAAGCAATGTCTGATTTGATTAGTCGAATCAAAACGGAGCCATCTGTTTTATTCCTAGGGCAGGGATATTTGAGTTCCTTTTCCGGCCAGGATTACTTCTACGATGCCGTGAATCGTGAGCTGTGTGAAGGGAAAGCTCCTGCGGCACCAGATTATCAAACCCTATGGGAGCATGTGAATGCTGGCCGTCCATTACAGTCTGAGCAATTCAATCAGATGTACAGGGTTGTTTGTGATTTGCCGACCCAAAATTGGTTGCGCAGTATTCTATCCATGCGGTGGGGCATGGTGTTTACTTCTGCTGTGGACTCATGTCTTACCCATTGCGTAGGAGCGAATTTTACATTCAACGCATTAGGCTATGACAAATCCCATTTCAAACGGGAATACATGAGCAAAAGTTCTCTTCATGGCGTTTATCTCTATGGTTCCGTTGATGGGAGCAATGGTGAGACCCCACCTGCCGCCTGTGATCCCAAAACTATGCGCAGCCTGAAAAAACGAGTGAACGACCGTATCGCTTGGATTTATAACGAGATTCTCCGAGACTACGGCGTACTGGTCATAGACGGTTGGAATCCCAAACGGGACTGGCTCTCTTTTCTGCTGGACAATGCCAGTGATATGCCTTACCATTCCATCTTCCTCTTCGGTGCGGCTCCCGAAATCCTGGATGATGAAACCGTTCAGGGATTGATAGAGGATGAGATTCTGACATACTATCCCCAGACCTTTGCACAGGCACTGGAGGAATACGGCTACTTCCAGGCAGAAAATGTATCCT
>CATJCP010000422.1 GCA_949737515.1 uncultured Oscillospiraceae bacterium
CCCGAAGCCTCTTTTGGATCAGGGTTGATAAACAATCAGGCGCTCGAGTGCTCTCGAGCGCCTGTACTTTTACGGATTGGAGGGACCGGTGATCTGGGGGATCTCTTCGTCGTCCTCAGGAATAAGCTGTTTGTCGCTGAAGACAGCCTCTTCCTCGTCCTCCTCCGGACGGTAACCGGGGCGTTCCTCCGGGTGGGCGGCATAATAAGGGTCGATGATATATTTTTCCATGTACTGATAGGAGTTAAAGCAGGTGATCATGGAAATGGTGGAGAATCCCAGGGGGATCAGGAACAACAGGGTGTAGGGGAAAAACCACAGCATCAGGAAAACCAGGATTCCGCAGAACAGCACAGTCAGGAAATTGGTCTTAAATCCCAGGACTGCCAGCCGGAAGGAGTTGCCGATGATCCCCCGCATGGTCAGGTTGACGGTGACGATCTGCAGATATGCGTAACAGTTCATAAAGGAGAACAGCAGTGCCGCCGCCAAGGTCAACCCCAGCAGGGCATAGTAGAGAATGCCATGGTGGAGCATCCCGATGTAACTGATCACCGCAAAAACCAGCAGGGTGAAGATAAAGGAAAACAGGACGCCATATACAAAGGCCTGTTTGAAGTTGCTTTTAAAGGCATCCCAGAAATCGGAGAACATGAAAACCGGCTGCTCCCTCGACAGGTTTCTGACAACATAGGTCAGCCCCGCCATAGGCGGTCCCACCAGGAACAAGGGAACGGTGAGGAAAAGGAGGATACTGCCCGAAGGGAGGAAGAAAAAGGCTAAAAAAATTGCCGGCAGACAAAACAAAAGGAACAGCAGATTCGCGCTGATCAGCTTGGAGAGTTTCCGGAAGTAGAGGTCAAAAAACTGGAAAAACCGCTTTTTTTGCGGCGCGTCTTTGGAGATACCGGGGCCCTCCTTGGTGAAATCGAAGAAACCAAAAAATCCTGCCAATGTGAACAACTCCTTGTTTTTTACGAATTTGTCTGGGGAAGAGCTGAATCGTTACAGGACAGCCCATCCAATATGTTTCCTTCTACATCCAGCAGGCGGATAAAATGGCGTCAAGCCCCGCCGGGATGGCAGCCAGTGCAGCCAGCAGCAGAAAGGTGATCCAATAGCTTCTGGATTCCCGTTCCGCCCTTTCCCCGGTGAGGACAGCCTCCTGATATTTCCAGACCATCTTTGCCGCCCAAAACAACAGCATCGCCTGACAAAACGAAACTGGGGTGACCACTCCCGCCATGACGGGGAGCACACTCCAGCCCCCCTCATAATAAATCCCTGCCATGGACAGTCCATTTCCCAGTCCCCGGAACCAGATCAGCACCGCAGCGGCCCACTTTCCCCCTCGGATATGTCCCAGAAGGAAAAACAGACCGATATACCAGAAAATGGAGAGAAAGGAGGAAAAAAAGATTTTTCCGCTTTTTCCCTGTGCCCGGCTGGCCAGAAACGCTTCGCTCACCTGTTCAAGGAGATCAAGGGTTTCCTGTGACGAAAGATATAAGAAACATACGCCTATCAATAGACCTGTTATATATAATATCGCAAAAAATAGGATTTGCCAATTCTTTTTCACATAAAATTTACAATAATTGTCCGGAAACCTTTTCCCAGTTTTAACTGTCTTCATTTTTACAGCCCCTTATTGTTATTTTGGATGGTTGTCCCAGCGGCAGAGCGCCTGCAACATGTATATGCCGCTCCGAAAACAAGTATCCATCATTGGAGGGGGAGTAAAAGATCCGGCGGCGCAGATTCCGGGGAGGA
>CATJCP010000423.1 GCA_949737515.1 uncultured Oscillospiraceae bacterium
CCGTTCCGCAGCGCAGCGCCGAAGGCCGGATCCGAGGGGTCGATAGCGTCCAGTCCCCGGAGGCCAGGGGTAACAGGGCTTGTCATTTCGTTGGTGTCGTTGCCCTCCCGGTTGCCGGTGCCGGACACTCCCAAATGGCTGTGTGGGTCGATGATCCCCGGCGTGACCAGCCGCCCCGCCGCATCGATGACCTCCCAGCCCTCCTGTTCCGGGATATGTTCCCCGATCTCCTTCACCTTGGTCCCGTCAACCAAAAGATCCCTGGGCTGTTGAAAGGTCCCCGCCATATCGATGAGGTTACAATTCTTGATTAAAAGCAATCCGCTTCATCTCCGTTCTGTTATTGTAATTGGATATCCGCGTCAAATATCATCTTTTTGCAGTCCGGGCAGTAAAAGCTTTCTATCGAATGCGCCATCATAAAGGAATGTTTCGCCTGCAGCAGGCCCTTTCCGGTAAAGACGTCCTCTATATGCCGCTTATCCCCGTCCGCCATCCAGTATGGGGCCGCATTGCCAGCAATGATCATTTTACCCTTTTTCATCTCTTTGGAACAGTATGGACAGTTCATCCCAACGCCCCCTAACGCCCAGCTTTTCAGACCTGTCTCCGCTCTATTGCGCAAAAACGCCAATCTTCGGAAAATGCTCCGAAAATCAGCGCTTTCACCGCGAAAAAGCTAAAGCTGATCCGCAAACTCTTTTCTGTAAGCCTCCACCTCAGAGGGCGAAGCGTACACATAATGGCCGGGGAAAACCTCTGTCATAGCAGGCTTCTCCACTGTATAGTCATGGGCCTTCTCCGGTTCGTATACCAGACGGACCCGTTTACGTTCTGTAATAGGATTGGGCTGGGGAACTGCGGAGAGCAGCGCCCTGGTATAGGGGTGGATCGGGTGCTTATAAAGCTCGTCGCTGTTAGCCATCTCCACCAGCTTGCCGTAGTACATAACACCGATCCGGTCAGAGAAGTACTTGACCACCGACAGGTCATGGGCGATAAACACAATGGTCAGACCCATCTCCTGCTTCAGATCGTTGAGCAGGTTGATGACCTGCGCCTGGATCGACACGTCCAGGGCGGAAACAGGCTCGTCGGCAATGACGATGGAGGGCTGAGTGATAATGGTCCTGGCAATGCCGATCCGCTGCCGCTGGCCACCGGAGAATTCGTGGGGATACCGGGTGGCGTGCTCCCTGGTCAGTCCCACCTTGTCCAGCATGGCGTAAACCTGTTCGTCCAGCTCCTTCTCATCCTTCACCCCGCGGATGCGCAGCCCCTCGGCGATGATCTCCCGGATGGTAAACCGGGGATTGAGGGAATCAATGGGATCCTGGAAGATCATCCCCATGTTGGAGGTGATGAATTTCCGCAGGTCCGGGTTCATAGGCCCGGTCAGCTCCCGGCCCTTAAATTTAATAGAGCCGCTGGTGGGGTCGTACAGGCGGATCAGCGCCCGCCCTGTGGTGGTCTTGCCGCAGCCGCTCTCCCCCACCAGCCCGAAGGTCTCGGATTCGTAAACGTGGAAGGAAACGTCGTCAATGGCCTTTACAACGGATTTCTTTTTGCCGCGTCCGGTGGAAAAGTGCATTGCCAGATGCTCCACTTCCAGTATCCGGTTTCTCTCCTCTTTGGTCTCGTTAGCCATTTTTTGCCTCCTCCTTCATCCTGTTGATTCTGTCGCGGAGCTGCTGGGGCATGGGGGTCTCAGGGGCGTTGGGGTGGAGCAGCCAGGTGGCGGCA
>CATJCP010000424.1 GCA_949737515.1 uncultured Oscillospiraceae bacterium
ATACCTATGCCAAGGCAAAAAATCACAAAGGAAATGGTCGTTGAATCTGCCTTCACGCTGGCACGGGAAAGAGGAATGGAGCAGGTATTGGTCAAAAACATTGCAGACAGACTGGGCTGTTCGGTACAGCCCATTTACAGCTACTGCCAAAATATGGATGGCCTGCGAAAAGATGTGGCAGAGCGGGTAAAGATCTTTGTTCAGGACTTTATCGCCGCCCGAATCGAAAAGGATGATTTGTTCCGCAGCACAGGGCATGCCTATCTCCAACTTGCAAAGGAAGAGCCAAATCTTTTTAAAATATTCATCCTTCATCAGCGGGAAGGAATTTCTTCTTTTGAAGAATTCTATTGCGCCGAAGCTTACCCCCAAACTGCTGAAATAATGGCAGAAAATCTGAATCTTACCATTGACCAGGCAAGGCAGCTTCACATCCATATGTTGATCTATACCATAGGAATTGGAGCCATATTCTCGGTGACAACACCGGGAATTTCTACAGATGAGATATATGCTTTACAGCAAAAGGCTTACGAGGCCTTTTTGGGACAAGCTCAGAAAAATAAGGGAGGAAAGGGACATGAAGGATAACTCCATTCTGATTTACCGGAGCAGAACAGGCTTCACCAAACGATATGCAGAGATGATAGCAAAAGAAACCGGATGCGATTTGGCAGAATTTCAAAAAGCCAAGATAGATTTCCTCGCCCGTTACCAAACGTTTATTTTCGGGAGCCGCCTTCACGCAGGACGAATCGACGGCCTTTCCAAAGCCAAAAAAATATTCCAAAAAAGCGGGGCCAAGCGGTTTATCCTGTTTGCTGTGGGAGCCATTCCCAATACAGCGGAAGAAACCATTGCGGAAATGTGGAAAAACAACCTATCCGAAATAGAGATGGAACAAATCCCCCATTTCTATATGCAGGGCGGTCTAAACTATGAAAGGATGGGCTTTATGGACAAGACTATGATGAAAGCGGCTGCGGTGTTTATGAGCAGACGCTCCGGCGATGAGGTATTCAAAAAGATGATTTCACAATCTTATGATATTTCCTCTGAGGAATATATCAAACCACTGGTCAGGCTGCTGAAAGAGCGTTAATAAATTCTTTCTCTATTTGACAAACTTAAACCATAGTATGAAAGGAATTGATAAAGTTGGACATAAACAAAGTAATCGACAGTAATTTCAGGGGAAACATATACATTGTACAAAACAATCAGGTCATATATGAACGCGAAAACGGCTCTGCCGACCTGCCCAACCAAATCCCCAACACTTTGGAAACGAAATTTGCCACCGCGTCGGCGGGAAAGGCGTTTGTCGCCGTTGGAATCTTGCAGTTAATCCAGCGGGGAAAAATCAGCTTTGACGATACGCTGGGAGAGCTCCTTGACATGGAACTGCACAAAATCGATAAGGATGTCACCGTAAAACAGCTTTTGACCCACACTTCGGGCGTTCCCGATTACTTTGACGAAACCATCATGACCGAGTATGAGGATTTGTGGACAGATTTTCCCAACTATAAAATCCGGCATAACAGCGACCTGCTCCCCCTGTTTATCCACAAGCCCATGATGTACCCCAAGGGTGAAAAATTTCAGTACAACAATTCCGGCTATGTGCTGCTTGCGCATATCATCGA
>CATJCP010000425.1 GCA_949737515.1 uncultured Oscillospiraceae bacterium
ACGGCGGTGTCGGTGGCAGCCTGCGCCTTAAACAGCGCCTCGTTGCTCCGGTCCACCTCGTTCTCCATGCCCTGCTTCAGGAACTCGTCGTAGTTGTCCTGTACGTTCTGGGCCACGCCGTCCCAGGTTTCCACCTCAACGTGGTACTCGTCGTACTGGAACCCCTCGAAGTTTTCCTCCTGACAGGGCGTCACGTTCTGGAAGAGCCGCACCAAACTCCTGTTGGTCCCCGGGATCTGCTCCACCGTAAAGCTGCCGGGGTTGACCATTCCCTTTACTTTCATGGTATCACTCCTTTATGCCGCCACATAGGGCGGGTATAGTTCCTGAAGCCTCCTGCATTCCCTTCGGACGACCTTCTTCAGATCGAACATCGTCTTCGGTTGATAAACTCGCTCCAGTATCTTCTGGCTGTTGCATTTGCGAAGCTGCCCCAGCCGTGAGATTAGGCCGGACGCTCTCTTGAACGAGATGACCCGGTTGCGGTCCCTCCTGTAGTAATAGGTGTGCAGGCCCTGCTTCAGCCGGAACAGATTGTGTTTTCGCAGGATGGTGTAGCCATGCCCGAACCGGTAGCCCAGGGCAGACGGCATCCTCGGACGGCGATGGCGCTGCTTTTTCTCCGACAGGGCCTCGTGCGCTTTCTTCACCAGCGGCGTAAAGCCCACCCGGAAGATTTGCCACGTCCCCTTCAGCTTCAAGCCAATCGCCGCCAGACAAGCGTTCATATCCGCCAACAGCTTCCTCAGCTTTCGCTTGTTGGAGCCGAAGATAGTGAAGTTGTCCATTTGACGTATAGAATGGCTCACGCCATACTTCTTGTCGTGGATCATCAGGTCCAGCGGCTGGAGAGTCAGATGCAGAAACCAGGCGGAGAAGAATGCTCCGATCAGCACACCGTACTCCATCATAGCGTCGCACAGCCACAAGGTCTCCTGGTCTTTGAACAGCCGCCTCAGCGCGTTGATGACATACGGCGGGTCAAGCTCCTCGAAGCAGTGGTAAATATCACACTCAAGGCAATACTTGGTGCCTATCGGGTCGTTTTTCATCCACTTCTTGATGGCCTTCACGCCATAGGAGTTGCCCCGGCCCGGGACGCTTGCGATGCAGTAGCGGTCCATGCTCCGCATGATGTGCGGAATCATGACCTGCAAAGCCGCGTGATGGACGCACTGGTCCGGCCATAACAGGGGCTCGTTGATGTCTCGCCATTTTCCTCGCCCGCCGTCGGCGTTCCGGTCCCAGCGCCGTCTCTTGATAGGTTTGTTCATATGTGCGTCTCCGCTCACCAGGTCTTGGATGAACTGGTCCAGCTTCTCCACATACTCTTCCAGATGCGCCTCGATTTCCAACACCTTTTTATTTAGGCTGTGGTCGCCGTTGCGCCGGTGACTTGCGCAGACCTCTTGGATAGCCAGGCGAAGATTGTCCTTGGAGCGGATTTGTTGGTAAACTCTAACTCGTTTCATCAGGGATAACAGTTCCTCCTTGTAGCCTCACAACTGTTCCAGCGCCGCGGGTAGTTCCGAGGCGAGACCCGGCCCGAAGTGTACTAAGCTGTGTCCTGTCGGCTCATCTTCAGCAAGAGCTGGGCGGTCAACCATGCGATATAGAAAGG
>CATJCP010000426.1 GCA_949737515.1 uncultured Oscillospiraceae bacterium
AGCCCGGAGGATATACTATCCGCTGGCTTATCTGGCAGGGTATGGGTTTAACGCTAGCACCCCGGAGGAAAAAACGGTTGATTTCAGCAAACTGAACCCTGCCACGGGCGGTATCTGGGAGGAAGACGATCCTGCCGATGTGGAAGCGGCATTTACAGCCGCCGGGGAAAGGGAGATCACCGATCCCCAGCGCGGGCTGGCAGAAACCCCGGAGCTAGCCGAAAAGGGGATTGAGAAAGCCGTTCCTGGGGTGTATGAGCCGGAAAGCGCTGCACCGGAGATACAGCAGGCGGCGGTTCCGGCGGAAATAGTACCGGAGATCGAAAAACAGACCGGCAGAGGATGGGCAGTTGTGGCAGCCTTGATAGCAGCTGCGGCGGGAACCGGCATATGGTACTGGAAACGGAAAAAGACACATTCCTAAATAAAACCAATTCAAAAAGGTTTGGAGAGTCCAGGGAACCTTTCCTAAAAAGGTTCCCTGGTCGCGTCCGCAGACGCGAAAAACCCCATACAAAGAAAAAAGCCCGTCAAAAAAAGTAACGTTGGTGGAACGGCCTATGGATTTGGTAAAGACCGCAAAGGAAACCAAGCGGGCTTTTTGACATAGCGAAATATCTATTATTTCGCGGCCCATGAGATGGCGTTTCATTAGAAAACCTTCACTTTCGGTTTTCAGTTTATTATAAAAGCTTAGACCTGTTTCATTGACAAAACAGGTCTAAACTTTTATAATATAAATGACCTAAAAATCGTCATAAGAAAGGGAGGATTTTACATGACCCAGATTTCAGTATCCGAATTGAAGGCAAATGCCGGGAAATATGTTACAATGGCTATGGAACAGGATATTTTGATTACCAAAAACGGAAAAGTGGTCGCCAAGCTGGTGACGGCTAAGGTGGATAAGGTTGCGGCTGCAAAAGAAATGTTTTCCATCATTCCAAAGGGGCTTGAAGTGGATTTGGATGAAATCAGAGAGGAACGGCTGAAATGATAATAACCTTTGACGCCAATGTTATAATTGATGCTATAATGGAACGAGGAAAATTTAAAGTAGCACAGGAGCTTGTCTTAGCTGCCGCCAACGAAAAAATTTACGGTATTGTCACAGCCAACACGATAACAGATATTTATTATCTTACCAGAAAGACGGCAGGGGATCAGGGAGCCAGACGGATGATCGCTAATGTTCTTTCGATATTCGATGTGGCGGTGGTTGACGGAGAAGCATGTGCCGCAGCGTTGAATGTCCCTATGAGCGACTATGAAGACGCTGTGCTTGCTGTCTGCGCCGCAAGGGAAGAAGCAGATTATATTGCCACCGGCGACCAAGGCTTTCTGAAAGCAGACAGCCCGGTCCCCGCCAGAACCCCGGAGGAGCTGCTTTCTATCATTAAAGAAGGATTTTAGGTTTTCCGATCTTTACAAAAGGAATCTTTTTTGGAGGGATGGACGGTGAAACGCTGCCTTGTGAATACCGATATAGCCGCATAAAATAAAAACTTGGAGGTTTTCAGTATGGCTGTATCGGAGAAAAAGGTTTACCCCCGGACAGGGGATGTCCAAACAGTATATTTAAAAAATGTTGTCACCAG
>CATJCP010000427.1 GCA_949737515.1 uncultured Oscillospiraceae bacterium
GCCTTCTTGCAAAAACAATTTAGGAGGATATGATTCTTATGAAAAAGACTCTTGCTGCGGTTCTCGCAGCGGCTATGGCTCTGAGCACTGCTTCTGTGGCGATGGCGAAGGATACACTGATTGATGAGGATTTTGGCAATGACAATACCGTTGACGTAGAAGGCAAAATCAGATACGGTAAAGAAGTCAAACAGATTATCACAGAGCTTGGTGACTTTGAGGAAGTAGAATTAGCTCAGCTGTATGATGAAGGAAAAATTTCTGTCAACGTCATTATGACACAGGGCGCTAACAAACTCAAAAGTAAGCCTTCTATTACTTTGAGAAAACGGCCTGATTCTAGTTCTAGTTCCAGCACTCAGGTTACTACTGCTAGAGATGTTTATACTTGGAACTATGATGTACATGATGCAGAGGGCAATATTGTTTTCAAAAAAGGTTCTGTTCTTACTTCAATCCCTGTTTATGATTATGTTAACGCAGGTTCTGCTGAACCGAATTCGACCGACTGGATGTTTATTGGAGACGGAATTGTTCCCCGTGGTGAAATTCGGTATTTGAAGAACAATTACACCAATAAGGAATTCTATGAAAATACCCGCGATTGGCTTGTAACTAATAGTCCTGCCGCTGGTGATAACTGGTTAACAAAGTCCACCAATACCCTTACAGAAAATGTTACTACCACAACATCTAAGGGCAATAAAGCCTTACAGATGAAATTTACAGTAGCTGATACCTATGACACAGGTTCCGATATTATCGGTATGAAGCTGCGTATCACTATTAAGAAGAATTTCACTTCTGATGTTACTGGCAATAAGTATACAAAAGGCGATACCTATACCACAGAGGAGTTCAAATATAAAGCTGAGTATTGGGAACTAGACCAGTACAATGAGGACATGCAGGTAACACTGCAGGAAGTTGATGATCGTTATGTGAAGTTTGATGCCTCTGATCTGTATGATGAGATTGGTTCTGATACTTTCACCATCTCTTTTGAAGATACCGCTAGGTTTGAAGCTAAGTTGTCTGCTTCTCAGAAAGATGTAAATCTGTACTATGATGTAGATGAAGTGACTGAGGTTACAGATCTATATCCCGAGGTTGATTTTGAGTTCATTACCTTCCGTGGTAAACCTTCCTTTGTCAATAGTGGTACAATGACCTTTAACGCTATTGGTGGGAAAAAGACTCAGGTTTATAGCTATGACGGTGAGGCATTGACTCCCCTGCCAACAGACACAGCTGATGCTTCCAGGTATGATATTGTTACTGTTAAGGGTATCAAGAAACTTGGAACTTTCGTAGTAGCTTCTGACATTTTGGAAGAGGATGAGCCCGACGAACCCGCTGAGCCTGTCTCTTCTGCTCCTGTAGTGGAAGGGCCTGAGGAAGACGAGAACCCCAAGACTGGCGCTTGCTAATTCAAGCCTTAATGCTAATCCCCTATATACTGTAACATAACAAAGAAGCTCTCTGCGAAAGCAGGGGGCTTCTTTTGTTATAGCAGGCTCTTTTTTACTTGTAGAAAATATTAGGTATGGATTTATAACATATCAGATCATTTCCCGAA
>CATJCP010000428.1 GCA_949737515.1 uncultured Oscillospiraceae bacterium
ATATTACATTCTATTGTATCCATAGGAATTTGGTGATAAAATAAAGAGGAATTTTTCTCCGGGAATCCCGGTATGTGGAAGGAATGATAAAATGAACGCGGAAATTTTATGTGTGGGGACTGAACTTTTATTAGGGGATATTATTAACACCAACGCCGCCTATATTGCCCGCTCCTTGGCGGCAATCGGTATAAACGTGTATCATCAGTCCGTAGTAGGGGATAACCCGGAACGGCTGAAACAATCGCTGGACATTGCTTTGTCCCGCGCTGATTTAGTAGTTATGACAGGCGGGCTTGGCCCAACCTACGACGATTTGACCAAGGAAACCGTCGCGGATAAATTCGGACTGCCTATGGAACTGCACCAGCCGTCATTAGAACGGATAACTGCATATTTCCAGAGGGTGAACCGGGTTATGACCTCAAACAATGAAAAACAGGCATGGATGCCAAAGGGAGCCAAGGTATTTCCCAATAACTACGGCACAGCTCCCGGCCTTGCGGTACAGCAGGGGGAAAAGATTGTTCTCCTCCTTCCCGGCCCGCCAAAGGAAATGGAGCCCATGTTTTCAGAGGAAGTTGTCCCATATTTGAAAAACTTTTCTAATACGGTTCTGCTGTCCCATACCGTCCACATTTTCGGAATGGGGGAATCAGCGGTGGAGGATAAACTGAAAGATTATATGCTTTCCCATTTGAATCCAACGGTTGCACCTTATGCCAAACAGGGGGAAGTCCAGCTTCGAGTTACAGCCAGCGCCTGCGATGAAGAAGCTGCTAATAAATTAATCCAGCCTGTTTTGGCGGATATCCGGCGGATTTTAGGAAACGTGGTCTATGGGATAGATGTGGGGACTTTACAGAACGCCTTTGTCCAGGAATTGAAGCGGAAAGGCAAAAAGGCGGCGACCGCGGAATCCTGTACAGCGGGGCTTGTCTCCAAGCGTATTACTGAGATTTCCGGCGCGTCACAGGTTTTTGAGTGCGGGGTGGTTTCCTATGCCAACCGCATTAAAGCGGAGATTTTAGGGGTATCCCAGCAAACCCTTGATACCTATACAGAGATTTCCGAACAGACCGCCAGGGAAATGGCGCGGGGGATTCGGAAACTTTCCGGCGCGGATATCGGCTTGTCAGTGACGGGGCTTGCAGGGCCTGACGGCGGAACCCCGGAAAAACCGGTGGGGCTGGTGTATATCTGCGCATCCTGCGATGGGTTTGAAAAGGTTCAGGAGCTTCATCTAAGCCGGGGACGGCGCAACGAACGGGAGGATATCCGCTACCTGGCGGCTTCCCACCTGCTGGCACTGGGGATTGAAGCCCTGCGTTCTATGAACTGATATGGAAAGGAATTTTGACGATATGCCGACACCGACACCGCAGAAAAAAGACGACAGGGAGCGGGTGCTTTCCGTGATTGAAGCCCTTGCCGGAAAACAGGCGTTAAAGCGTATTGTATTCAGCAAACCTTCAGAAAAGGATATTATACGGGCGGAGCTGCTGCCCGTCACGCTGAGGGGGAAGGTATGCTTTCAGTTTGCGCAGCAGAAAAAGGATGGGAAGATGCTCCATCGAAATATCCAAACAGGGGAAATCCGCGCCTTTGCGGAGGAAATGCTGCTCACCTATCGCCAGTGGAACCTGTTCACAGCAGCAGGGGAAGGGCAGGCGATGGTTTCCTCAAAAGGGCAGGTCAAAGCCATTGGAAACTGGAAAAAACTTTCGGAGGACGCCGCGCCGGTAGAGATACAATCCCATAACCGGGTAAAACAGCGGATCCTGCCGGAAGGGGAATCAGTCCCCTTTCTGATACAGCTGGGGATTACCGATAAAAACGGACGGGTCTATGACAAAAAACAGGATAAATTCCGCCAGATTAACCGTTTCCTGGAATGTTTGGATGATTTGTCACGGGCTTTCCCAAAGAACCGCCCTATCCGGGTGGTAGATTTTGGATGTGGAAAAAGCTACCTTACCTTTGCCATGCACCATTATTTTACCAGGGAAAAAGGAATGGAAACAGATATTATCGGGCTGGATTTGAAGGAAGATGTTATCGAGCTTTGCAGCCGGACGGCGGAAGAATTGGAAATGGAGGGCATCCGCTTCCAGGTAGGGGATATCAGCCGGTTCGCCCCCATTGACAACGCGGATTTGACTGTTTCCCTTCATGCCTGCGACACTGCTACCGATGCGGCCCTTGCCCAAGCCATAGCCAGCCATTCCAAAATGATCCTTTCAGTGCCCTGCTGCCATCATGAGCTGGCAAGGCAGATAGATTGCCCGCCATTGGAAGGGATTACACGGTTCGGCGTTTTAAAGCACAGGCTGGCGGATATTGCCACTGATGCGCTGAGGGCGGCTTATCTGGAAGCGGCAGGGTACCAGGTGCAGGTGTTTGAATTTATTGAGGCGGAACACACCCCAAAAAACCTGATGATGCGGGCTGTCCTGAAAAATCCCAAAGGCAATCGGGAAGCTTATCAAAAATACTGTGAACTAAGGGATTTCTTCCAGGTTTCCCCGTCCATTGAAAAAATGGCGCGTCTGCCGGAGGGAGTCTAGCCATCATAGACAGAAAGGAAACAAAGATGGAACATTATATTGTTTACTGGCCCCAGGATATTGTCAATAATTTGAAAAGGGCTGGGGACGAAGGCCCTATCAAGGTTGTATATGGGAGCATCCACAGCCGGATGCCGACCATTGCGTCGGTAAAAGAGGGGGACATTGTCTATCCGGTCACACTGATAAAAAAGCAGCTTTATGTGATGGCGCGGCTGCCGGTGGAGCATAAGGAAACCGCTTTTGATTATCTGATGCGGGAGCTGGGGCAGGATCACGGCGCATTGCTCCCGGATGGGGTTGCAGGCGAACACAGCAGCACTTTCTATTGGACAACTGGTAAAGGCTATAACAGCCGGGATGCTGTGCCGGAGGGAATACGCGTTATCACCCTTGACGAACAGAAGGAAAAGCCACATCAGGAGCACCAAGTCCCGTTTAACTGCTGCTCAAAACATGCCGCTTGGGGGACAAAGGGGTCGTCAATCCGCCCAAGGCTGATTCCGGCGGAGCTTGTGCCAACAATGCTGTTTGGCCCAAAAGGGAAGGAACGCCCGCTCACAATGAAAAATGGGGTAATCCTATCCAACAGCCTTACAGCTACCCGCAGGATGACAGGGGAAACAGCGGAGATTTTTGAAAAGATTTTCGCGTCAGGACAAGGTTAAAACTTTTCAAAAACATTGGCTGGCGGTATCCTTTGGTCGTGTCAGTTTGACAAATCGGGATTTGAGGAGATGATGGATTGAGCGAATCGGAACTTTATAAAGAGCTTGGAATATTGACGAATGACAAAGGTAAATGGAAAGAGAGTATTCCATATGTTTCATCCCTTCTTACCCATGAATCCATGAAAATACAGGCAAAGGCGCTCTGGCTGCTTGGTGAGATTGGCCTTAATTATCCTCTGTTAGTACAGGACGCAGTTCCTGCACTAGCTTCTTTTGGGGATAGCCCAATACCGCTTTTGCGGGAGCGTTCGGTTAATGCCCTCGGCAGAATCGGACGGGGCAGCTATCCTATAATCGAACCGTATTGGAAAGAACTGTTCCGCTTTGCATCTGATGAGGAGGCGAGGGTCAGGCTGAGTTTTATCTGGGCATCAGAAAACATCGCCACGAACACTCCCGGCATTTATGA
>CATJCP010000429.1 GCA_949737515.1 uncultured Oscillospiraceae bacterium
CCGTCTGGCCGCGCTGGTGGGCTTATAGCTCTTAATCGCCATTGCGGATTCACACTCCTCATAATAATTCGCGGGATTATGAGAGTTCCCATACTCTGTATTTGCCGCCGGGCGAAAGGCCCGGTTGCTGGCATCAGGTCATGCTCTCAAAGAACTCAATGCCCTTGGAGCTGGCCTTCAAGGTCACGATGGCCTTTTTGCGGTCAGGCTTATAGCCTCCGTGCTGTCCCATCCTCTTATATTTGCCGGGAACAATGGAGGTATTGACCTTAGCCACATCTACGCCGAACAGCTTCTCCACCGCCTGAGCGATTTCAATCTTATTGGCGTTCTTTGCTACATAGAAGGTATACTTTTTGTTGGCGATACCCTCCATGGAAGCCTCGGTGATAACGGGGGTGAGGATAATATCCTGGGGAGCTTTCATTACGCGTACACCTCCTGGAGCTTTTCAACCGCGGACTTGACAATCACGATCTTGTTGCAGTTGAGCATATCATAAACGTTGAGAGAGCCAACAATGGCTGTCCTCACACCGGGGATATTGGCTGCACTTTTGACCACCTTCTGATCTACGCCGTCAGTAACGATGAGAACCTTCTTGCCGGCATTCAGTGCGGAGAGCATATTGACAATGGTCTTGGTCTTGTAATCTTCCACAGTCAGGGTGTTGAGAACGATCATCTCGTTGGCAGAAACCTTGCTGGAAAGGGCGGACCTCACTGCAAGCCTTTTCACCTTGCGGTTAATCGTATAGCGGTAATCCCTGGGCTTGGGGCCGAGGGCGACGCCGCCGTGGGTCCATTGAGGGGCACGGGTCGAGCCCTGACGGGCATGGCCTGTTCCCTTTTGTCTCCAAGGCTTGCGGCCACCGCCGCTGACCTCAGTGCGGGTAAGGGTGGACTGGGTGCCCTGACGCTGGTTGGCCAGGTAGTTCACCACGGAAGCGTGCATTACGCTGACGTTCGGTTCAATGCCGAACACCGCGTCGGACAGCTCCATTTCTCCGACGTTGGCGCCGGACATATCAAAAACAGAAATCTTTGGCATGGTGTATTCCTCCTTCCTTACGCCTTCACACTATCGGTAATATAGACAATGCCGCCCTTGGGTCCCGGAAGGGCTCCCTTAAAGGCGATGAGGTTATTTTCCGCGTCCACCTTGGCAACAACCAGGTTCTGGACAGTGACGCCAGCGCATCCATAGTGGCCGGGAAGCCGTTTTCCCTTGCGGACCCTGGAAGGATCGGAACAGGCGCCCATGGATCCAGCGTGGCGGTGAACAGGACCTGTGCCGTGGGTATCTTTCAGGGAGTGCTGGCCATAGCGCTTAATAGTACCGGCATAACCATGGCCCTTGGAAGTTCCGCGAACGTCCACTGCGTCGCCCACAGCGAAGGTATCTGCTTTGACCACTGCACCCACATCCAGGGTAGAGATGTCATCCAGACGGAACTCCTTTAAATATTTCTTAGGGGCAACATCCGCCTTGGCGAAGTGGCCCTTCATGGGGCTGTTGACTTTCTTGACGGCGATATCGCCGAAGCCCAGCTGAACGGCTTCGTATCCATCGTTTTCCATGGTCTTCTTCTGGACGACGACGCAGGGGCCGACTTCCACAACGGTAACGGGGATGATCTTCCCTTTTTCGTCAAAAAGCTGGGTCATGCCGATCTTTTTGCCAATGCTGCATTTTTTCATTACGAGCTTACCTCCTTCGGTTATTGGTTGACGCGGCTTCCGGCTGCGCCAACATGACCTTATACTAAGGCTTTCCGAAACCGATCAGATATCTTCCCAAGGGATGTAATACACGCCTTGAGGCCGATGCTCTGTGCTGGTTCTTCAAGGATTAGTAAATACTCGCTGTCGCCGGAAATCCGGCAGGCGCGAGGGCCTTTCTCGGTTTTAGAAACTCTTCCGAGCTGCGGATTAAAATTAAAGCTTAATCTCAACTTCCACGCCGGCGGGGAGTTCCAGGCTGGTGAGCGCCTCAACGGTTTTATCTGACGGACGGATCACATCAATCAGCCTTTTGTGGGTTCTTCTCTCAAACTGTTCCCGGCTGTCCTTGTACTTGTGGACGGCACGCAGGATGGTAACAATCTCCTTTTCGGTGGGGAGAGGGATAGGACCGGAAACAGCGGCTCCGGTTCTTCTGGCGGCCTCCACGATCTTCTCTGCAGACGCATCCACCAACTGATGATCGTAACCCTTCAGCCTGATTCTGATTTTCTCCTTGACTGCCACTTTCATCGCCTCCTTGAGTTTTTCCTACGGGATAACGACAAATACTGAACACTGTGCCGTGTGTTTCTTCCGCACACCATAAAAAAAGTTAAACTGAACCTTAGCCAGCTTAACCGGAACACAGAAATCGCTTTCGGCACCATAAACGCAGTCAAAAGCCCGCCTAAGGCAAAACTCTTTACAGCATACTTACAGCCCGTCCATCCTATACATTCCACAAGGAAATATAAAACGGAAAGACCCGAAAGCAATCCTATCAGCTTATTCTGTCGCCCGGTTTGATAATCGGACATACTCAGCGGAAATTCCCTGCCTCACTGGGCAGCCACCTCCCGCTTCATCGCATATCTTGTGCAGTCTGCACTTTCGCGCTTTTTTATCATACCTTATTTGGCAGGAAATTGCAAGAGATTTTTGGCCTTTTCCTAAATTTTGTAGGTTTTGTGCGTTTTCTCTGGTCATTTACCATTTTTATGATGGTTTTAACAAGAAAATTTACGGTGCAGAGGAAAGATCAAAACAGCCAAGCAAAATCTTGAGATTGATCTCTTCCTCCGCTGTAATGAAGTTTAAACCAAAAATCAGGATTTATTCCAGGTATGGGAATATTTTCAGGGATCGGGAATTGCTTTGTTGTCTGGAACTCCTTCCTATTTATATATGTTTATATATGCGGCAATTGGGGAACGCAAGGCAAGACTTCAAATTTAGGAGTCGGAAATAGTTAGAAGGTGTCAATTCCCGGAATCTCCATATTCTCCCGATGCAGGTCAAGAGCTTCAATGATAAACCGAGCCTGCTCCGCGGCAAGTCTGGACAGATCCTCCGGTTTTTGGGCATCAGAGGCCAGACAGAACCGACATCCCTCCTCCTTTGCGATAGCAAACATAGGCAGATAGGTTTTCTGGTACAGGGGATGTCTCAGACCAAGGACAAAGGAACCCAGATTGATTTCAATTGTTTTCCCCATTTTTGCGGCGAGAGAGAAGCATTTCCGCAGCCGTCCAACTGTAAGATACTGGAAGGTAGTTGCCAAAAAATCTTCTTGTTGGAAGCAGGCTGCTGTCGGATCGAAAGGATGAGCGATAACAGCATACATTGGCAGCCGGGCTACCTCCAGAAAGGTTTTCTCCATATAGTTTGCAATCTCCTCCGGCTGGGAGAATTCTGCTGGAAAAGTAAAACCTGGAAGGAAAAAATGTGAATGAGGTATAACGACATAGTCCAAAGCATCTGACCTGGGAGGACAAATTCCGACCTGAGCAGCAGGAGCGGCATACTCTGTCTCACATCCCCAGAGGATTCTTAGGGGACCAGAAACAGGAAACTCCTGTGAAGCTTTTCGCAAGGCAAGAACACGTTCCAGTGTTTTATCCTGATAATACGGTTCTGAAGTTGGAATGCTGACGCTGTCCCAGAGATGCTCCGTAACGCCCATAACCTCTGTGCCGAGGGACTCTGCAAATTTAAGGTAAGAACTCAATGTCTGTCCCTTCTGGATATGTAGGTGCATATCATGGAGGGGGATATCTCGAATTTTCAAGGCAAAAACTCCTTTCCGCGCTATTGTAGTTTCAATGTTAAGAGATTTCAGCTCAAATTCTTGTGCCAATATACGATAGATCTTTGTTATAGTATAGCACATAGCACATTATTTTTGTAGTGCCAAGTTTGGATTATAATATAATGATAGATGATGCAAATATCTTGATTTACAGATATTGGATTGGATGTTTATACATCCTGTGTCAAACTAAAGGGAAATCCTGGCACAGTGTAAACCACGGGCCAGGATTTCTCACGATTCCTCATGCCTTATCCTTTGGCTTAAAAATTAGAGCAAATATTAGTCCGAAGAAAATTGCCGCCGCAATCCCCGCAGAAGTAGCGGTAAGCCCTCCTGACAGTATACCCAGCAGACCTTTCTCTGTAATAGCTTCCTTCACACCCTTAGATAAAAGCCATCCAAATCCAGTTAATGGAACAGTGGCTCCAGCTCCTGCGAAATCTACCAATGGTTGATATAATCCAAGGCCCCCTAATATAACTCCTGCCACTACATAAGATACCAATATTCGTGCAGGAGTCAGTTTAGTATAATCAATCAAGGCCTGCCCAATGGCACATAATGCCCCTCCAATTAAAAAAACTTTTATATACATCATCCAGTCCATTATCCTTTCCCCTTTCTGCCGCCACAGCTGCAATGGATCTCTTGTTCCTGTTTGGGAAGCTTCCCGGATTCTGCCTCTGAGGATAGGTATACCAAATGAGCAATTCCTGGTATGGTTCCTCCCTGTTGCACGCTTGTAGTGCTCATTAGGGCTCCTGTGGCAATAAACAGCACCTCTTTTAGCTTCCCCTGCTGAATTTTTGGCAAAATGTGTCCACAAAGTACGGATCCGCTGCATCCACAACCAGAACCTCCTGCTTGTACCTCTGGCTGGCTTTCCCTGTCAAATATCATCAGGCCGCAGTCTTTATGCTGCCGATGGATGTCTAATCCCTGTTTTTCCAGCAGCTCCAATAATATTCCACTTCCAACATATCCCAAATCTCCAGTCACAATCATGTCAAATTGATCGGGCTTCATCCCAGTATCTTTAAAAAAGCGTTGGATGGTGGCACTGGCTGCAGGGGCCATGGCAGCTCCCATGTTGTTTACATCCTTGATCCCATAATCTTCTACAGTCCCTGTTGTGACCGCCCGAACATAAGGGGCCTTTTTTCTGGAACCTATAATAACCGCCCCGCCTCCAGTCACCGTCCATTGGGAGGTCGGAGTTCTTTGTCCGGCGTATTCCAGCGGGAAGCGGAACTGCCTCTCTGCGGAACAAAAGTGAGATGAAGTGACAGCCGCGCATCGTTCAGCTGCTCTGCTGTCTATAAAGATGGATGCAAGGCTTAGAGATTCCGCCATGGTGGAACAGGCGCCATACAATCCAAATAGAGGTATTCCCAACTCCCGCAATCCGTAGGACGAGCTGGTACATTGATTTAGCAGATCCCCTGCAAATACATAATCAATATCTGAGGGATCCAATTCCCCCTTTTCCAAAGCCCGGTTGATAGCCTCGCGCTGGATACGGCTTTCTGCCTTTTCCCAGGTATCCTCTCCAAAATAGGAGTCCATCTCAATATAGTCGAAGTCGTCTTTTAGAGGACCCTCTCCCTCCTTTTTGGATCCCACTGAGGCATAGCTCACAACAGTTGGCGGCATTTCCAGTCCAAGAGTGTACTTACCGATTCGGTATGGCATATTTTTCCCTCCAATCAATATAAGTGGAATAGATACAGGATCAGTCCGTAAATAATACTGGCGGTCGTACCATATACAATTACTGGACCTGCAATAACAAACATTTTCGCCCCAAGGCCCAAGATCAGTCCCTCACTTTTAAAGTCCAGGGCTGGTGAAGCCACTGCATTGGAAAAACCTGTGATTGGCACCAAACATCCCGCTCCGCCGTATTTGGCGATATTGTCATATACGCCAAACCCTGTTAAAAGGGCTGCAAGAAATACTAATGTTACTGAAACTGTTGCAGAGGCAATATCCTTTTCTATTCCAAGGGCCTGATAGCAGTCGTTGAGTGCCTGACCGATACAGCAGATCAGCCCTCCAAACAGCCAGGCCATGGGAATTGTTTTCCAGCTTTTAGAGGCTGGAGAATATTTTTGATTGATAGATTCATATTCTTGTGGAGTCATTGACATAAGAATACACTTCCTTTTAGGTGTTTGTATGGTAATCAGGTATAACCCAGATCAAATTTGGAACTGTAAGGTAAAGAAGAGCCTTTTGATCTTCTTCCTGCAATCTGAAAACCTTCATAGTTAGTTTTGATCTGCCAAGGGAGAATATGTTTAGTAAATTAAAACAGTACCAGCTTCAAATGGATATTTCATATTTTTTTACATTTTTAGACATAGACTTTTCGTTTGTTTTTTCTTACAATAAAAGAGACGATGATTTTATCTTGTACATCAATCCGATCTTTGGAGGCCTTTATGGATATAAATTTGGAATATTACCGTGTTTTTTATTATGTAGTAAAAACCGGGAGTTTTTCCCAGGCCGCTCAGGAACTCTGTATTTCCCAGCCAGCCGTCAGCCAAACAATTCGGCAATTGGAAAGCCAGCTCGGCGGTAGCCTATTTTTACGGCTTCCCCGAGGCATTCAGCTTACTCGGGAAGGGGAAATATTGTATTCCTATATTTCCCAGGGATATGAATACATCATTCTGGCAGAGAAAAAGGTAAGAGAGATGCAAAGTCTGGAAGCTGGGGAAATACGCATTGGGGCCAGTGATATGACCATAGCCTTTTATCTTCTTCCCCATTTGGAACGCTTTCACAAGCGCTATCCCAAGGTACACATCCAGGTAAGCAATGCTCCTACTCCAGTTACTCTCCAAACTCTAAATACAGGAAAAATAGATTTTGGAGTGGTCAGTGAACCAGTAGAAGAAGCCCGGGGTCTGCAGACAGTGCCTGTTGGTGAGTTGCAGGACATATTTGTTATAGGCAAGGACTTTTTCGATACAGATATCGGGATATCTCAAACGGTGACGCCGGAAAAGCTGGTAACCTATCCTATTATCATGCTTGAGGGAGGTACAAGTACCCGAAGATATATAGATGAATATTTTGCCCGGCAGGGAGTCTCCTTTCAGCCAGAGCTGGAGCTGGCTACCAGCGACCTAATCGTCAAGCTTGCCACCAGGGGAATGGGGATTGGATGTGTGGTTAGGGGATTTGCAGAGCCCCATTTACAGACCGGAGAGCTGAGAGAACTCCATCTCACCCCACCTATCCCATTCCGGAGGATGCTAGTGGCGATCCACAGGCGGCTCCCCCTTTCAGCAGCAGGCGCCAGCTTTTTACAGATGTTAGGAATTCATATATAAGAATAACCTATAAACCATATAAGAAGGATTCATTTTACTTATATAAAATGATATGATACCATAGATATAGAGTGGTTGTTATATGGTATCTGTCTTTCAAAGGATATTACCTTTTAATGAAAGGCGATCTTACCACTCCCTGTTCTCTATCATAAAACAAGGAATAAAATTTCTAATTTTCCTGTAGGGCATTAATTAAAAGGAAGAGGGTTTAAATTATGTCAGTAAAAGTAGTGGTAGGAACCCAATGGGGCGATGAGGGAAAGGGAAAAATCATTGATATCTTGGCTTCCAGGGCAGATGTTGTGATACGTTCCTCTGGTGGGAACAATGCAGGGCATACGGTGGAAAACGCAGGCGAAGTATATAAACTTCACCTAATCCCATCGGGAATCCTGTATCCGGAGACTCTTTGTCTGATTGGGAGTGGAACAGTCATTGATCCAAAGGTAATACTGGAAGAGATTGATGGCCTGACAGCCAGGGGAATCACCTGCGAAAACCTTCGTATTGATCCTCGTGCCCATGTGATCATGCCATGGCACATTGCCCTTGACGGTATGAGTGAAAAAATGCGTGGCTCGTCGGAGATAGGCACAACAAAGCGCGGGATTGGGCCATGCTATATGGATAAGGCGGAGCGGTGCGGTATTCGCATCTATGATCTGGTGCATCCAGCGCTTTTAGAGGAAAAGGCTAAAGAGGTGGGTGCCCTGAAAAATCTCATTATAACCAAAGTATACGAAGAAAATGCTATTGATGTAGAGTCTGTTATCCAGGAATATAAGGAATATGGAAAGCGGCTGAAAAAATATGTCGCGGATGTATCTGTGCTGGCGTATGAGGCCTATAAGGCGGGGAAAGAGGTGTTGTTTGAGGGGGCTCAGGGAACACTCCTGGACTTGGACATGGGGACATATCCCTTTGTAACATCCTCCCATCCCATATCGGGGGGAATCTGCATTGGCAGCGGCGTAGGTCCCAACATCGTAGATGAGATTATTGGGGTTGCCAAGGCCTATACCACTCGTGTGGGAAAAGGACCCTTCCCCACTGAACTGATGGATGAGATGGGGGATTTAATCCGCAACCGTGGTTTTGAATTTGGCACCACCACCGGACGTCCCCGCCGGACAGGATGGTTTGACGCAGTGATTCTTCGCCATGCCGTTCGGGTAAACGGGCTGACCGCATTGGCAGTAAACAAAGTGGACACATTGAGCGACATCGGAGATTTGAAGGTATGTGTTGCCTATCGAAAACCCGATGGCACAGAGCTGAAAGACTTTCCCCCGGCCCTAGAAGAGTTAGCAGAATGTGAGCCTGTTTACGAGACAGTAAAAGGCTTCAACGGGGACATTTCCAAATGTCGTTCCTTTGACGAGCTTCCGGAAGACTGCAAAGCATATATTGAAAAGCTGGAAGAATTATGCGGATGTCCCATTAAGATGGTAGGAGTTGGTCCATCCAGAGACCAAAATTTGGAGCGGTAATACAGTAATAAAATTAAAAAGCAACAGTTTTTTCCAGAAGAGACTGTTTTTCTATAATAAAAAATTCCCGCAGAGGTTTACATTTGTGAAACCTCCTGTGGGATTTTTTTATCAGCTTTTAATTATTTTAGGGAGATGAACTCTTTTGGGTGGTTTTCTGAAATTTTATACATAAGAGGATAAAGTCGTAAAATTGAAATTTGCGAGATGGTTTGGGCTATAAGGTATGTCCATAAAAGGGATGTACCGAAGCGGGGAAGAGACCCGCGGGGGAGAGAAAGGGCGGAGCTTGGGGCTGAGGCATAGAAAGCTGGAAAGCATCCAAAGG
>CATJCP010000430.1 GCA_949737515.1 uncultured Oscillospiraceae bacterium
AAGCTCAGCCCGCAGCAGCAGGGGGATATTCTGGCCTTTATTCGGATGGTTGCGAAGTGGGGCAAATAATGAACCGTATCCATGCACCGGAGGGAGCCTATTCCTCCGGTGCATTTTTGTGAGGTGGGCGACATCATCAAACTCCTGCCAGATGAAGAATAACCGGAAGCAAACGATGAATAGGTTGCTTCCGGTCATTTTATGGATATAGCTTTCCCGCATAGGAAAATTGGTATTCATGTACTGCTTTCAGATATTCCGGGAAAAGACTATCCTCCATCTGCTCTAATCGTTGGATGCCGAACTGCGGATTTAGATCCAGGCTCATATGGCGTTTGATCATCTTTATGTAGAGGGTAGTGGTTGTGCTCCCAAACTCCCGGCAAAGTCTGGCGGAGATGGCCCTGGCGCGCCGACCTTTTTCCTTTTTTATGTAGTACAGATGGGATCTTGAGAGGTTCATAATGAAATCACATCCTCTTTTGTTAGATGTGAGAAGATTTTTGTGAGCTATATTTAATCTGCAACCTCAAAAGTCACCTCTACATCCCCCGTATGTTCAAACACCTCCACACCGGAATCGATATGCCCCAGGTGCTGGCGTTCAAACTGTTCCCCGTTCTGCTTGTAGAGGATCACCAGGCTGCCACCTGGCGCCCAATAAGCAATATCTCCCACGGCGTACCCATCCGACCGCAGATCATCGGTAGGAAGGGCGTAAGCCCCGTACCGGTAGCACATCTCCCGCCCGTACAGATCCATCATGGGCAGGGTCATGGGCATCTGTTCCAGGATGGCCCTGGTGGTGGCATTGTTTTCCAAGGTGGCTGTCAATTCCGTCCCGCCCACCGTGATCTTGATTTTCACTTCTGACCCCTCCGTTTCGCTGGATGTGGTGCTGATTTCTGTTTCAGGAGCCGCTGTTTCTTCTGCCCTTGTATCTGCAATGGCAATCGTCACATCAATCCTGCCCGATAAGGCATCAAGGGCGTCCTGGGATTCTGTCAGCTTCCCCAGATGGACCAGGTCCCCTGTGTTGGCGGAGTTTTCTTCATCATCCACAAAGATCACAAAGTTACCGGCAGGGGGCCAGAAAACCAGATCGCCGTTTTGATAGCCGCTTTGTACATCGCTTTCCTCATAGTCGATGGAAAGGCTCCCCCCGCAGAAATCGTTATCCGAGTCGTTTAGGGAAACCGTTAAGGGAAGCTGGGCCATCAGGCTTTTGGCCGGTGTGGAGTCGTTCAGGTAGCCGGTCAACACCGTGTCCCCAATGGTCAGGGTTATGGGCGTTGTTTCTCCGGCAGGGACAGCCTCTGGGATGTCCGCTTTTTCTTCCGGTGCCGAGGAAACGGAAGATACAGGCTCAGAGGAGGACGAGCTGCTGTTTCCCTGTTCGCTGGAAGCGGAGGAGCTTTGATTGCTTGTTTCCGACAGTGACGCCGGGGGCTGTGCCGCACAACCGGCAAAGGAAGCTACCATCATTATAGAAATCATCCAGGCAAATATCTTTTTCATCTCTTTTGTCCTTTCTCAATTTGTAGTATTCAGCTCCGCCAGCCATTCTGTGATGGGCTCGGAGAGGCTGTCTTTTTCGGTGGGAAGGGTCACGCCGGGAAGAACGGTGGAATCGGGGCAGAGGGATCGGATGTTTTCTTCACTCTCTTTGACCCCGGCCCCCAAGGAGGTGCAGAACGGGAGGATGGTTTTGCCGGAAAAATCGTATTCCTCCAAAAAGGTGCGGATGGCCATAGGCTCGACATACCACCAGATGGGATACCCGATGTAAACGGTGTCGTAATCCTCCATATTTTCCAGATGGGTAGCAAGCTCCGGCCGGGCATCGGCGCGCATCTCCTCCTCCGCAATGGCGGAGCATTCCCTATGGCTCACCGGGTAAATCTGTACCGTGTGGATGGCGAACAGGTTGCCGCCCACTTGCCTTTGTATCTCCAGCGCCGCCGCTTCGGTATTTCCAATGGAGGGCGTTGCGGAGGAGATGGCGTCAACGCCCTCCGGCACAATGTCCGACAAGGAAAAATAGGCGATAAGGATACGCTCCCTTTCTTCCGGGACGGCGGCCGGCTCAGAGATGGACTCACTGCTTGCCACCGGCCTTTGAGAACTGCTTTCCGGCGGCAGCTGTGTCTCTGCCGGTGGTTCGGCAAAAGAGGGCGTCTCCTCCGGCAGATTTGCCGGAGCTTGCCCATTACAGGCTGTAACCGTCAAGACAAACAGCAGCGATAGGAACACGGATAAAATTCTTTTCATTCAATCAATCACCCCTTTTTCTTTTTTGCAGCAGCTTGCAAGAATGCCCACCAGCATCACAAGAAGCTGTTCTGTAAACAGTGGGAGAATAAGGCTTTTTAACTCTTTGTTAGAAAACATTGGGATGCCCCTTTCGGCCGGGAAGATAACGCCCATAGAAAAAATAGAAGCGTTGCCGGAAAGTCCTTTCGGCTACGCTTCTATTTTACGAGATTCCTTTTCGTATGTCCAATACTTATGTTTTATACAAAAGTATGCAATTATCGTATGCTTTTAAGATGCTCCAGAAATTTCCCAGCCGCTCCAAAGTTTGGCTGGAATTTCTTCCATGCAAGCACCGAGGTCATGGAGAGTTCCGGGAAAAGGGGTCTGAATACCATGCGTTCGCCGCCGAACAGGTCAACGGCACCCTCTATGGTGAGCGCGGAGGCAACGCCACTGTCAACCAGCATGGCCACATTGGTGATGATATTGTAGGTGGCGAAAATATCCAACTGGGAGAAGGGAGCGCCCAGCCAATTTTCCAGCTCCTTTTGTACGGACTGGCGGTTGGTCGTGATGAGCGGTTCTCCCATCAGGTCCGAAGGGGTGATTTGCTCTTTCTTTGCTAACGGGTGTCCTGTTCGCAAAAGCAGCCCCCATTTTTCTTTTTTCTCCATGCGGAGATAGTCAAACTTGGTGACATCAATGGGTTCCAGAAGAAGGCCAAAGTCCAAAAGTCCCTGCTCCAGCCGCTCCTTGATATACTCCGCGCTGTTGGTGTAAAGCTGAAATTGCACCTTGGGATATTTTTTCCGAAAACCGGCCATCACGGCGGGAAGCATCCGGGAAGCGTTCAGGCCGCCGCTGCCGATAGAGATGACCCCGCCGATCTCCTGCTGGTTCTGGAACTCGTCCTCGATCTTATCCATGAGAGACACCACTTCCTCGGCGCGGCGGCGGAGCATGGTGCCTGCATCGGTCAGCGTCAGATGTTTCCCCCGGATAAAGAGCTGTGTGCCCAGCTCCTCCTCCAGCTGGGCCATCTGGCGGCTGAGGGTAGGCTGGGTGATGTGCAGGACCTCTGCCGCGCGGGAGATATTCTCCTCTTGAACCACTGCCAGAAAATATTGAAGCATACGGAGTTCCATTTTGAACTGCCTCCTTATGGTAGATAACAATAGTATATCATCCTTATGCGAAAACAGCAATGTTGTTTCAAAAGTATAGTGTAAGAGCATACTTTGAGCATAGAATTGGAATGATCTTATTTTGAGAAACCTGTCTTTCTATTTCGTTTCTCATAGGATTGCTGGAGATTCCAAAACATTGTATAATATTCTATAAAGAAATAACAGGAGGTGCCAAAATGAAGAACATCCTCATCATACAGGGCGGCGGCAGGGCAAGGGGCAACACCGCCCAGTTGGTGGACAGTTTTGTTTCCGGCGTTCAGGAAGCCGGGCACTCTGTCGAGGTGATCTCCCTTCTCAAAAACGAGGTAAAAGGCTGTCTTGGCTGTAACGCCTGCCAGTACGGGAAGCCCTGTGTCCAGAAGGACGCCTTCAACAATCTGGTTCCTAAACTCAGGGAGGCCGACTGCATCGTTTTTGCCTCTCCCCTCTATTTTTGGACCGTATCCGCTCGAATCAAAGCCTTCATCGAGAGGTTTTACTGTATCGCCCAGGAAGACCCCAACCCGCCCCTGGGCCGGTATGAAAAGTATCCGGTCAAAGACTGCGCCCTTCTGATGACTGCGGCGGACAACTTCTTTTGGACTTTCCAGCAGGCAGTGTCCTATTATCAATTCGCACTGGTGAATTACATCGGCTTTCGGGATAAGGGGATGGTGCTTGCAGGTGGGTGCGGGGATACCAACGGGAAACCGCAGATTGACAAGACAAAACATTTGAAAGAAGCATATGAGTTCGGAAAACGGCTTTACACTGACTAACAATTTAGAAAAATAAGGTACACTTGTTCAAATCCCTCTAAAAAACTATATGTAGTAACAAATCGCAGCTTGACATCAACATATAGTATATGGTAAACTAAAAGAGCAAATTGTTGTTAGGCTATCCCTTCACTTTGAGGGCGGTATCCAGGTAGAAGTTTTTGTAGGTGTCCATCCTTAGATTGACACCGTGTAGCGCCAGTGGGGTCCTTATACCCTGTTGGCGTTTTTCTTTTGGTAAACACCGCGTCCGCGGTTTTGCAAATACAATATGCCGGCAGGCAGAAAGGAGCAGAAAATGATCACTACAATCAGCGCCATTGGACGGCTTGGGAACGACCCGGAGCAGAAGGT
>CATJCP010000431.1 GCA_949737515.1 uncultured Oscillospiraceae bacterium
CCATTGAAGCCTGCCAGAATGTATCGGAAAAGCGGTTTATCCGGCTTTATATAGCGATGAAAGGGAAAATGCTTTATTTTTCCATGCTCAACTCTGCCGGAGAGAAGAAGCAGAAAACCGGGAAATTTTTCCTGTCCCGGAAAAAGGGGTTCCACGGCTTCGGGCTGAGAAGGGCAGAGGCTATATTGGAAGACCACGGCGGATGGTGTAAATATAACAGCGAGGAAGGGGCGTTTACATCGGAATTCCTGGTTCCTGCCATTGAGTGATTGCAATTCGTGTACTGACAGACGCAGTTAGTGCACGAATTTTCTTTTTGGGAGCTTTTTGTGGTAGAATACAGGCGAAGGGAGGCTCAATTCTATGAAAACAAAAAAACTGCCAGTCAATGACGAATTAAACCGCACCCATTATTCAACCATGAAAAATATCTGGTACTGCATCTGCAATACTGCAAGGGTTCGGTTTCCCATTTTGGTATGGGGCGTGCTGCTGGTTGCGGTCAATGTGACCCTTCCTGTACTGACAACCTATCTGCCCAAAGCGGTATTGGACAGGATATCTTATGGGAACAGCCTGCGGGAATTAGTTATAGTGGTGCTTGCCTTTACGGGCGGTATTGCCCTTCTGACCTGTGCAAGCCGGTTTCTTACCCAGTATATACGTTTTCGCAGATTTGCCGCATTGGATGTTTATGTTGGGGATCATGTCCAAAAAGGAATGACCACTGATTACAGAAATCAGGAAAATGCAGTATTCAGAAAATTACAGTCAGACAGCGTGTATGCCTGCAACGGCCCCCGTTCGCCGCTGCTTATTATATATTCCACCCTGCCCGAACTGCTGACCGGTATACTTGGGCTATCGGTATATTGGGGCATCCTTTCCCAACTGCACATTCTGGTCGTTATATTTTTGGTGGGTTCGGCTTCCGCCGGGTATTTTCTCAACAGGAGGATTGTCCAGTGGATGGAGAAGCAGAACGCGGAAAGGGTCAGTTACAAGCAGCGGATGGAGTACATTTCGGGAAACGCCGAGGAGCTTCGTTCCGCCAAGGATATCCGGCTTTACCATATGACAAAATGGTTTTCCGATATTTATAATGAAAACATGGACGGCCTTGCCGGATGGTACCGGCGGCTGACCCGGAAACTTTTTGGAAACGCAGTCTATGGGGGCGGGGTGTCCCTGATCCGGGAGGCTGCCGTGTATCTGTATTTAATTGTTTTGATTTGGCGGGGGCAAATTACCGTCGCGGATTTTGTGCTGTATGTCGGCGCGGTAACGGGGTTTTCCGCTTGGATGGACTGCGTCTTCGCCAGGCTGTCCGAGCTGAGCCAGTGGAACCAGAAGGTAAACTATTACCGTTCCTACCTGGAATACCCTGATACTTACCGCAGGGAAGGCGGCAGGCCGCTTCCGGCAGATGGGCTTCCCAAAGAGATAGAACTGAAAAATGTCAGCTACAAATACGAAGGGGCTGAAACAGATACCCTCCATAATCTCAGCCTGAAAATTGCCCCCGGC
>CATJCP010000432.1 GCA_949737515.1 uncultured Oscillospiraceae bacterium
ATTTTGGGAGGGGTACCATTTGAGAAGAAAAAAAATCGAGTTTGCGGCGCTGGCGGGACCCCGCCGTGACACGGCGGCAGCCGTGCTGTTTTCAATTGCTCTGTTTATTGTCATGCACGTCTGGTCAGAGCCCTTTGCCGTGGCGGCGGCGTTTTTCGCCCTCCTGGCCTGTCTGGGACGGACGCCATGGCGTCTGGCCCGGGAGCGGTTCTGCGTCCCGGTGCTGGGCTTCGCGGCCTTTGTGCTGCTGTATGGGGCGGCGGCCATCTACTCCCCCTTCGGTGTCTCGGCGGTTCGGGATTTCCGGGGGGCCCTGGCAGCCTTTGCCCTGGCGGCCCTGGTGCTGTTCAGAATCGAAAAGAGGCATGTCCGGGCGCTGCTGTGGGGCTTTGCGGCGATCTGCGCCCTGGTGAGCCTGCTGTGTACCAGCTTTGCCTGTCAGGGGCCGCTGTTCGAGGGGTTCTGTTCCGTCATGGACCTCTTTGGCCAGTCCGCCATGTATCGGGAGCAGATCCAGAATAGCGTTGGCCGTGTCAACGGCATCTATAACAACGCCAATATCTCCGCCAGCATTCTGGCCCTGGGCGCTCTGATCTCCCTCTACCTGGCTCGGACCAGCGAGAGGTGGTGGAAGCGGCTGCTGGCCTGTGTGCTGGTCAGCACTTCCGCCATGGGGATTCTGCTGTCCGTCAGCCGCGGCGCCATTTTGTGCTTTGGGATCTCCCTTCTCGCGTGGCTGGCCGCGGCGGGGAAGGGGGAGCGGTTTCGGCTCTTTTGGCTGCTGGCGGTCTCCGCCGGCGTGATGCTGGCCGCCTCGGTCCCGGCGGGAGAGGCGGTTCTGCCGGAGAATTATCTGGCCAACGTGCTGGCCGTTGTCTCCGGCGGGGCGGCGTTCCTGCTGGATTGGTTCTTGGGGGATCGGCTGGCGAAAGCCATGTCTGGCCGCACAAAGGCCATGGCGGTCGCTGCCGGCGCGGTTGTGGCGGGCGCCGTGGTGTTTGCCGTGGCGGCGTTTCAGCTGACAGAGCCATATGTGTTTGGGGCGGATGGCCCCCTGTTTCGCGCGGTGGCTTTAGAGCCTGGCGCGTATACGCTCTCCATAGAGGGAACAGGCGGTACGAGTCAACGGGTGATTATTTACAGCCGTACAGAGCAGCAGGCCCTGACGGGTGGTTTAACAAACCTGTATGATGGATACGAGAGCGATATTTCGTTTGAGGTTCCGGATGGCGCGGTTCGGGTCTTTTTCCGGATTGGGGCGGCGGAAGGCAGCGTCATACAAAGCGCGGTGTTCTCCGACGGCACGGAGATTCCCCTGTCCTACCGGCTGCTGCCAGAGATGATTGTCCGCCGCTTACAGGAGAATCCCCTCCAGGACAACAGCTTCCTGCTGCGGCTCCAGTATGACAAGGATGCCTGGAAAATTTTCACCCAAAGTCCCCTCTGGGGACATGGCCTGGGCTCTACGGATAATCTCTATCCGGCGGTTCAGCCCTTCTA
>CATJCP010000433.1 GCA_949737515.1 uncultured Oscillospiraceae bacterium
TGTACACGTCAAATTCCCGCAGTCCCTGTCCCGGCATCAGGTTGATTGCACCTGTGACTCAAACATGTGGACGTTTTTCAGGGGTTTGAACTCTTCTTTGACTTGATCGGTGTAGGCCGGGTTGAAGTCAATGGTAATCCGGCCCAGAAGAATCAGGTCCAGGGGCCGTCCCTCGTCAAAGGTAATGTATTTCATGTCTTAACGCTCCATTTTTCGTTTGATGTGCGAAACGCCCAGCCGGGAGAACCGATTGAGCGTTTCGCGGAGAAAAGAAATATGTAAAACAGGCTTCCCCATTTTACTCACTCAGGGGGTTTGTGCCGGGCAGTTCTAAGGCAGGCCGGAGTAATAAGATGGCCTTGACGTTTTATGCAGCTATGCCAAGCGGGGAGAGCCAGATATATATCCCGCACGCAAGGATAATACCGATAATACAAACGATATGACGGTATTTCCACGGGGTCAGATCAACAGTTCCCGCATCCGGAGCAATCCACTCCTCGCCACCTATGCGCTTGCTGTTCAGGATAATCATAATCGCCAGTTCAATCACGAATAGAACGGCCATCGCATACAGATAATGGATTTGCTCACCGGAACCGCCGAAGATTTTGTATGTCGGCTTCACGATCATATAGAGTCCGTAGAAAACGATATGGATAACGGTGATCAGATAGGGAGTGTATCTCGGAACTCTGCGGAACGCGATTGCTGCCAGTACCGTAAACAGGATTGGCAGGGACACAAACTGCGACAAAGAGTTTAGGAACGTTGTGATACCGTTCGCATACATGACAAACGGGGAAATGCAGATTGCTACGATGCCTGCGCAAGTACTATAAATTTTTGCAACCTTTACATAATACGCATCGCTCATTCCAGGCTTCACGGCCGGCTTATAGATATCCAATGTAAACATGGTCGATGCAGAATTTAGCACAGAATTGAAAGAGGACAGGATCGCGCCAAATAATACTGCCGCAAAGAAGCCCATAACAGGCTTCGGAACGACTGCGGAGACCAGGGCCGGATACGCAAAATCAATTGCGCTGCTGCCGGCATTCTGTAAGGTTTCCTGAATGGACGGCAGGAAGTAGGCAATAACGCCCGGCAAAACCAGGTAGAAAAAGCCCAGTGTCTTTAAGAAACCGCAATAAATCGCCCCCTTCTGCCCCTCTTTCAATGACTTGGCAGCCAACGCCCGCTGTACGAAGGACTGGTTGCAGCACCACCAATACAGATTATTGAACAGCATACCGGTAAAGATCAGCGGCCAAGGCAGCGCCGGTTCCCCGGCATCCCATGCGGCCCAGGCATTCAGTTTTGCCGGTTCGGTTTCTACCATGTATCGGAAGCCATCCAATATGCCGCCGCCAGAGGTTTCCTTGCCCAGCAACGCGAGGCCGAGGAACGGAATCATCAGGCCGCCAACGATCAGGCCGATCCCATTGATAGTGTCTGAGACGGCAACCGCTTTCAATCCCCCAAAGATGGCGTAACAGCCGCCAATGATGCCGATAATGACACAGAGAACAGCGATAGCCAGGAACTGGTTTCCTCCAAAAAATGTATCGAGGTTGAAGATTCGCACGAAAACGACCGCTCCGGAGTACAGGATGACCGGCAGGTTCAAAATGGAGTACATGATCACAATAATCAACGAAAACATCCTGCAGACATTATGCCCGAAACGCTGTTCCATGAGCTGCGGCATTGTTGCGGTACCCATTTTTAAATAAGTGGGAAGGAAAAAATATGCCAGCGCAAACAGAGTGAACAGGGAGCCTACTTCCCAGCCAATGGGGCTCATGTTGGAGCCCCAGCCCTGCCCGTTTGTGCCAACCAGCTGTTCTGCCGACAAATTCGTCAGCAGTAAAGAACCCGCAATGATAATGCCCGGCAAGCCGCGGCCCGCAAGGAAATATCCTTCCGCAGTTTCCAAATTATCACCCTTCGTCTTCCATGCGGCGATAACGGCTACCAATGCGGTGAAAAACAGGAATGTGAGAATGATCCATGCTGTAGAACTGAAGAAATCCATAATCTTGCTCCTTTACCCCTTTGTTGTGATCGTGCAAATGATTGCGATGCAACCTTTAGGCCCGCCTCCATTCCACTTCAAAAATACAGACCTGTTCGATATAATCAAAACACTTGAAAATCGGCAAACGATTTTCAAGGCGGGCCAAGCCCTCCACCCGCTGAAATACGCTGTGTTTTGACTATGAAGTCTACCGCCAGGCCGTTTCACGGCCCAGGGAATGCGCAAGTGTCCCATGAGCTGGTAAGAAGCTTTGCTTCTTTTCAGCTGCGGTGATTATAAGTGTCCGGTCATAGCGTTCCAGGATACGCCAAAGCGGGTTTTCGCTGTATGCGCTATGAACCGCTGCGTTTGCCGTTTTCTTGGTTAAAAAGGATGCAGGAGTGCAGAATCGACAAAAGCTTTTTGTTCATGCTCTCACCTCTCTCAAACGATGTAGTAAAGTTATACAAATACCGAAAAACTTTGCTTGTTCTCGTGCACAAACTATGTTGCAAGCACGATTATAAGCATATCCTTCGCATATTGCAAGAGCTTTTTTCACAAAAACATATTTTCTGACAACCTGCATTATTTTTTCTTTCTGCCCTTGTGCAAAATAACAGGACACGCCTTCAACCGCTTTCCACAAGCCAGAATGTCATTCCCTGTTGAAAATTTGCCGGTTTGTATGCTATACTATCCTTAACAAGACATATATATGGCTTGTTAAGGGAAGGAAGGGATATCTTGGCTGCTACACTCAAGCAGGTCGCCGAGGCGGCAGGCGTTTCGCGGGGTACCGTGGATCGGGTCCTCCATGGCCGTGGGCATGTAAACCCGGAACTGGAGGAACGGGTCTCACGGCTTCTAAAGGAAA
>CATJCP010000434.1 GCA_949737515.1 uncultured Oscillospiraceae bacterium
ATTGGTCTCCAGGCCGGCGGTGCTCTTCTTCAGGATGGGGTTGGGGGAGGTGCCCAGCGCCATGATGACGGTGTCAACATCCAGCACAAAGTTGGAGTCCTTGATGGCGACAGGACGGCGGCGGCCAGAAGCATCAGCCTCACCCAATTCCATCTTCACACATTCCATGCCGCAGACCTTGCCGTTCTCATCGCCGAGAATCTTGACAGGGTTGGTCAGCAGATTGAAGATAATGCCCTCTTCCTTGGCGTGATGCACCTCTTCCTTACGGGCGGGCATCTCTTCTTCAGAGCGGCGGTAAACAATGTAAACCTTCTCCGCGCCCAGGCGCTGTGCGCAGCGGGCCGCGTCCATGGCAACGTTGCCGCCGCCGACAACGGCGACCGCCTTGCTCTTGATGATGGGGGTGTCATAACTTTCGTCGTAGGCGCGCATCAGGTTGGTGCGGGTCAGGTACTCGTTGGCGGAGTAAACGCCGATGAGAGCCTCGCCCTCAATGCCCATAAAGCTTGGCAGACCGGCGCCGGAGCCGATAAAGGCAGCGTCAAACCCCATCTCAAACACTTCATCCAGGGACAGAACCTTACCGATGACCATATTGGTCATGACCTTGACGCCCAGGGCGCGCAGGTTGTCGATTTCCTTATGTACAATGGACTTGGGCAGACGGAACTCGGGAATACCATAGACCAGAACGCCGCCAGCAGTGTGGAAGGCTTCGAATATGGTAACATCGTAACCGGCTTTTGCCAGATCCCCTGCGCAGGAAAGTCCGGCAGGGCCAGCGCCGATAATGGCGACCTTTTTGCCGTTCTTGGGAGGGGCGACAGGAGCGGCGACGCCGTTGGCCATATACCAGTCGGCCACAAAGCGCTCCAGACGGCCAATGGCCACAGGCTCGCCCTTGATGCCTCTGACACAGACGCCTTCGCACTGGCTCTCCTGGGGGCAGACGCGGCCACTGATGGCAGGCAGGGCATTGGTGGAGGCGACAATTTCATAAGCCGCGGCAAAATCGCCGGCAGCGACCTTCTCAATAAACTCCGGGATGCGCACGTTTACCGGGCAGCCGGAAACACAGGGTTTGTTTTTGCAGTTGAGGCAGCGGGTGGCTTCTTCCATAGCCATCTCCGGGGTGTAGCCGAGGGCGACCTCCTTGAAGTTTTTATTTCTTACATTGGGGTCTTGCTCCGGCATGGCAACCTTCTTGGGCGACATATTCTTAGGCATTTTCAGCAGCTCCTTTCAGCAACCGGCAGTTCTCCCGGTCATGTCCTTCGCGCTCTCTGTAGGAAGAGTTGCGCTTCA
>CATJCP010000435.1 GCA_949737515.1 uncultured Oscillospiraceae bacterium
TAATTCCCCGTGACGAATTAGAGTGATTATCTTAAATAATTGTTTGGATATTTTCTATCCGTGAAAGAAAAGGAGGGTTATCAATGGAAGATGATAACAAAAGTGTGGTTAGTCCAGCCGAGAATGGACAAGTAGTAGAGGACACTACTCAAAAAAGTCCGGTAAAAGAGGACACTCAAAAGGAGAAGATGTTTTCAAGAGATGAAGTAAACAAAATGCTTAGTGCTGAGAGAAACAAAATCAAAGATGAGCTATTCCAAGAGTACGAATCTAAAAAATCCGAAGCTGAAAAACTAGCTAAGATGGACGCTGAACAAAAGCTAAACTACGAATTGGACTTAAAAACAAAGGAAAATGAAGCTTTAACAAGTGAACTAAATTCACTAAAGCTTAAAACACAAGCAAACACTTATGCAAATGAGAAAGGGCTTCCTTTAGGTTATATAGAAGACTGGGATTTTGCAAAAGAAACAGCTGATAGTGTTAAAGAACGAATCGACAAGTTAGTGAAAACTAGAAGTGCTGATTTAGATGGTTATTTAAAAGATAAATTAAAGCAACCATCACCAAAAGCTGTAGATGATAGCGGAAAATCATCAGACCCTTATTTACAGGGATTTAAAAATTATATGAAAAGTTCAAAAAAATAAAAAATAGGAGAGTGATATTATGGCTATAAATTTAGCAACTAAATTTAGTCCTTTAGTAGATGAAGCATTTGAGGAACAAAGTAAAGCCTCATTAGTAGTTAATAGTGATTATGATTTTATAGGCTCAAAATCAATTAAGATTTACTCAGTTGGAACAGCTGAGATGAATGATTATGGTAGAAATACCGATGGTACAGCTCGTTATGGTGTTGTTAAAGATTTATCAACTGAAATTCAAGAAGTAGCAATGGAAAAAGATAAAAGCTTTACTTTTGCTATTGATAAAATGGACGAAGATGAAACTCTTGGTGCATTAAACGCTGGTACAGCTTTAGCAAGACAAATAAATGAAGTTGTAATACCTGATACTGATAAATATGTTTACGGAAAAATGGTTGAAAATGCTGGTACATCAGTAGTTGAAACTATTGATAAAACAAACGCTTATGATTCATTAGCAACAGCAAATGCTGTACAAGATGAAGCAAGTGTACCTGAACAAGGAAGAGTGTGTGTCGGAAATCCTAATTACATTAAAAACTTAAAAGCCGATGAAAGAGCTGTTTTAGATAGTGAAATCGGTCAAAATTTAAGAATTAAAGGTGTAATTGGTGAAATGGACGGAACAAATATTCAAAAAGTTCCATCAAGAATTTTACCAGCTAAAGTAAATTATATTTTAGCTCACCCAGTAGCTACGACATTTGCTGTTAAATTAGCGGATTATAAAATCCACGAAGACGCTCCAGGTGTAAGTGGCTCATTAGTTGAGGGTCGTGTATATTACACAGCATTTGTTAGAAATAACAAAAAATCAGCTATTTATGTTTCA
>CATJCP010000436.1 GCA_949737515.1 uncultured Oscillospiraceae bacterium
CAGAAAGAAAATCCTGATAGTGGACGATTCGGAGATGAATCGCTCCCTGCTGGAGGATATGCTGTCCAATGACTTTGACATTATAGAAGCGGAAAACGGCATGGAGGCGGCGGCCATCCTCCACAACCAGTCCCATGAAATCTGCCTGATGCTGCTGGATATCGTCATGCCCGTCATGGACGGCTTTGAGATGCTGGACCTGATGAATAAAAATGGATGGATCAAGCAGATCCCAGTGATCATGATCTCGGCGGAGACGGTCCCCACCTATGTGGAGCGCGCCTACGACCTGGGGGTATTGGACTTTATCAACCGCCCCTTTGACGTGCGGATTGTCCAGCGGCGGGTGGCCAGCGCCATCATGCTGGTCGCCAAGCGCAACGAGCTCTCCCAGATGGTGGTCAACCAGGTGTATGAGAAGGAAAAGGACAACCGGCTGATGATAGAGATCCTCTCCAACCTGGTGGAATTCCGCAATGGCGGAGGCGGGCTGCATGTGCTGCACATCCAGGTGTTTACAGAGCTGCTGTTAAAGCGGCTGCTGCTGAAAACAGACCGGTATCCGCTGACACAGCGGGATATCGCCTTTATCTGCAACGCGTCCGCCCTCCACGACATCGGCAAGATCGCGGTCCCGCCGGAGATCCTCAACAAGCCGGGACGGCTGACGGATGAGGAGTTTCAGATTATGAAGACCCACTCGGCGGAGGGGGCGCGGATCCTCAGCTGCATCCCCCTGAGGGAAAACGAGCCGCTGATCCAGTACGGCTACCAGATCTGCCGGTGGCACCATGAGCGGTATGACGGGAGGGGGTATCCCGACGGCTTAAAGGGGGAGGACATCCCCATCTCCGCCCAGGTGGTGGCCCTGGCGGACGTCTATGACGCCCTGACCAGCAAACGGGTATACAAGGACGCCTACACCCATGAAGAGGCTGTCCAAATGATCCTGGATGGGCAGTGCGGGACCTTCAATCCCCTTCTGCTGGAATGTATGACCGATATTTCGGGCCTGCTGAAAAAGGAATCCAGCGCCGTCTCCCTGGGACGGCATTCGGAGCGGGAGCTGCTCAATTCTGTGGAGCAGATGATGGAGATGAGCAAGATCGACGTTTCGGAGAAGTCCCTGCGGCTGCTGGAACACGAGCGGATGAAGTACCAGTTCTTCGCCAGCCTCTCCAAGGAGATACAGTTCGAATACATGGCCACCATACCAGAGCTGATGATTCTCTCGGAATGGGGGGCCAAATACCTGGGGATGCCGGAGTCCATCCTCAATCCCAGGGAAGAGAGCTTTGGGAAGGATGTGTTTTCGAGAGAAGATTTCAGCGACCTGCTGGAGAGTTTGAAAAGCACCACTCCGGAAAACCCCATTGTGGAGAAGAAATACCTGCTCAACATCAACGGGGCTCATCGCTGGAGCAAGGTGATCTGCCGCTCCACCTGGGTGGAAAAGGAAAC
>CATJCP010000437.1 GCA_949737515.1 uncultured Oscillospiraceae bacterium
AAAAATGTTGTCACCAGCCCCAACATTGAGGTCGGTGAGTATACCATGTATAATGACTTTGTTCATGACCCACGGGATTTTCAGAGCAACAACGTCCTATACCATTATCCGGTCAATCACGACAGGCTTGTAATTGGAAAGTTCTGCTCTATTGCCTGCGGCGCAAAGTTCCTGTTTACCAGTGCAAACCACACAATGAAATCGCTGTCTGCCTATCCTTTTCCCATTTTCTATGAGGAATGGGGGCTGGATTCCGCCGATATTGCAGACGCGTGGGACAATAAAGGCGATATTGTAATTGGCTGTGATGTATGGATTGGCTATGAGGCCATCATCCTTTCGGGGGTGTCTATTGGCGATGGAGCTGTTATTGGAACGCGCGCTGTGGTGACAAAGGATGTTTCACCTTATACCATTGTCGGCGGTATTCCCGCAAAGCCTATCCGCAGGCGGTTTGATGAAAAGACAATCGCAAAGCTGCTGGAATTGAGATGGTGGGATTGGCCGGAGGAAAAGATTAGGAAGAGCATCTCGGCAATTCAGGCGGGAAATATTGACGCTCTGTAATGTTCGACAACGGTTTGCGGGATTTTCTATATCTCGCAGACCGTTGTTCTGCTGCCGTAAAGCGCCCCAATAAAAGCTTTTATTTTGAAAATAGGAATAACCTGATTTCCCCATACAGATACTACAAACAAAATACAAAGGGGGAAATCAAATGAAAATAATGGTTTACGGCCTGCGGCGGGATGAAGGCCCTCACGCGGTGCGTTATGCGGAAAAGTTTGGCTGGGAGGTCAAGAGCTGTCATGAAATCCTGCAAGAGTCCACTGCCCATCTTGCCGAGGGCTGTGACGCGGTGTTTATCAGCGTAAGCTGCCAGGTGGATGCCGCCACAGCGAAAATCCTGCAAAGGGGCGGCGTGAAGTACCTGCTGACCCGCTCCGCCGGGATCGACCATATTGATGTTGATACTGTTTTAAGCCTGGGGATAAAGATCGCCAATGTTCCGGCTTATTCTCCCAACGCGGTTTCCGAGCACACAGTTATGATGACCATTGAAGTTCTGCGGAATATGCGGGAACAACAGCGCCGCATTGCACAGATGGATTTTTCCATTGAGGGGATGTGCGGGCGTGAAATCCATAACCTGACCACCGGCGTCATTGGAACAGGCCGGATAGGGACAGCCGCTGTCCAGAATTTCAGCGGCTTTGGCGGAAAATTGTACGCCTATGATCTATATCCTTCTGACCTTGTGGCTCAGTATGCAGAATATCTTCCCTTGGAGGAAATCTATGCCCGCTGTGATATTTTGGTATTCCTCTGCCCGCTGACCGACCAGACCCGGCACATGGTTGACCGGAAAGCCATCCAGCAGATGAAAGGCGGTGTGGTTTTGGTAAATACCTCCCGGGGTGCGCTCTTTGACTGGGAAGCAGTACGGG
>CATJCP010000438.1 GCA_949737515.1 uncultured Oscillospiraceae bacterium
CGGCGGGTCGGATATGCCCACCAGCAAGCCCAAGGATCTGTTTGGCGGCGGCAGCGGCGGCGGCGTGACCATTTCCCCCATTGCCTTCCTGGTGATCTCCCCGGAAGGGGACGTGCGGATGATGCAGATCTCCGAGGGCTCCAACAACGCCGGGCGCGCCCTAAATATGATACCGGAGGTTTTGAACCAGGTCATGGGGTTTATACAGAAGAAAAAGGGGGAGGACAAGGCCGGTGAGGCCTCAGCCGGAGCTTCACCCCAGGGGGAGCAGAAGGAAGACTCGTTTTAAAATTTGCCGCGTTGTCTACCCTCTGCCTTACCGTCAGGGAGGAAGCCGGCAGAATTGGGAGGGAGCGTTATATGCTGGCGTCACAGATACCGCAGGGAAGAAACTATACCTATGCCGACATGCTTTGCTGGGACGAACAGGAGCATATGGAACTGATTCAGGGAATGCCGGTGATGACGGCCGGAGCGTCCAGAGACCATCAATTTATCTCAGGAAGAATGTTTGCACAGCTCAGCCGCTATTTGGATGGAAAAAAATGCGAGGTCTATTATGCCCCCTTTGACGTCCGGCTGTTTGAATCGGAAGAGGACAGGCCGGAGGACGTGGATACCGTTGTAGAGCCTGACCTTTTGGTTGTATGCGATCCCAGCAAGCTGGATCAGTCCGGATGCAGGGGGGCGCCTGATATGATCGTTGAGATCCTCTCCCCCTCCACGCGGGCCCGCGACCGGTTGGAAAAGTTCAAGTTATACCAGGAGGCCGGCGTCCGGGAATACTGGATTGTAAGCCCTGAGGAAAAGACGGTACAGGTGTTTCTTCTGGCTCCCAACGGCCTTTTTGTACCCCATGCCTTTTACGAGAAAACCGAACAGGCGAGGGTCAATGTTCTGGAAAGCTGCCATATTGACCTCAGCGGCGTATTTCCGGAATAAGATGCGGCACCGTGTCAGTCCAGAAAAAACACAAAACATACCCCGCCCCCTTTCCGCATATGCTGAACCGTAAAAGCAGTGGGAAAACCGGGAATGGAGGAATGGGGATGTTTGGATTTGGAAGGGATAACAAAGGCGGGGCCAAGTGGCTGTGGCTGGCAGCCCTGACTGCGGTATTGGTGCTGGGGCGGATGAGCGGGGTCAGGGCTTATGATGAGGATTACCCATATGAGGAGGAGGTACTGGCGGAGACGTCCTCGACAGTTTCCCTGCCCTTTGGCAGCGGCAACGCCAAGGGCATGGTTCTGATGGACGGCAGGACAGGAAGGCTGCTGTTCGGGGTGAACCCGGACGAGCGGCTCCCTATGGCCAGTACCACAAAGATCATGACCGCGCTGCTGGCCCTGGAACAGCCCAACATCGACACCTCCTTTGTGGTGGATGCGGCGGCAATCCGGGTGGAAGGGACTTCTATGGGGCTGTCGGAGGGGGATTCGGTGACCTTGCGGACCCTGGCGGGCGGGATGCTCCTAGCCTCCGGGAACGACGCTGCCAACGCGGCGGCTGTCTACATTGACGGCTCCCAAGGGGCGTTTGCCAAGAGGATGAACCAGCGGGCGGCAGAGATAGGTATGGAGAACACCAGCTTTGTTACGCCCTCCGGCCTGGACAACGAAAACCACTATTCCACTGCCCGGGATATGGGGCTTTTGGCTTGCGAAGCCCTGAAAAACCCAGACTTTGCCGCCATCTGCTCCAGCCCTTCCATGAAGCTTTCCTATGGCAACCCGCCCTATGACCGGTGGCTTTCCAACCACAACCGCCTTTTGCGGGAGTACAAGGACGCGGTGGGGGTGAAGACGGGGTTTACCAAAAAGTCGGGTAGATGCCTGGTTTCCGCCGCCAGCCGGGATGGTATTCTTCTGGTCTGCGTCACCCTGGGGGCCGCCGATGACTGGAACCTCCACAAGCAGGCGCTGGACGCGGGGTTTGCATCCCTTGCCGCCTATGATGTGGATTCCTTTCTGCCGGAGGAGACAAGAGTTCCTGTTACCGGGGGGACCAGAAGCTCGGTGCGGGTTGCCGGAGGAGGGGAGGATGCCTGCGGAAAGCTGGCCCTGACCCCGGAGGAGGCGGAAAGGGTTCAGGTCTCTGTTCGCCTGTCCGCTTTGGAATACGCCCCTGTTGAAGAAGGGCAGGTTGTAGGGGAGGCGGCGCTCTCCCTAGACGGCCGGGAGCTTGCCGCGATTCCGTTGGTCTCCCAGGAGGTCTCACCCCGGAAGCCTCAAAGCAAAAAAGGGTTTGCTGGGTTTTGGAGTGGGATTTCTCATTTTTTCCATCGGGACAAATAAAGCAAACAGCCGGAGCGCCCCAAGGGGCAGTTTGGCGCAAGGAAGATTGAAATGACGCATGGACTGCCGGACGGCAGGCCGGAAAGGGAAAAGATATGGCTAAAACCCGAATTCAAAAGGTGTTATCTGAAAATGGAATTCTCTCCCGCAGAAAGGCGGAAGAATATGTGGCCCAGGGGCGTATTACCGTCAACGGGCGGAAAGCAGAAGCCGGCGCAGCGGTGGACCCGGAAAGGGATATCATTGCCGTTGACGGCATTCGTTTGGAGCTTTCCTCCCGGGTGCGAAAGGTCTATCTGCTGCTCAATAAGCCCAGAGGCTATGTCACCACCCTCAGCGACGAGCTGGGCCGCAGGTGCGTCGCCGAGTTGGTGGAGGACGCGCCGGAACACGTCTACCCAGTCGGGCGGCTGGATAAGGACTCCGAAGGGGCGCTGCTCCTCACCAACGACGGGGAGTTTGCCAACCTGATTATGCACCCCAGCCACCATATCTCCAAAACCTACAGGGTGACAGTGAGGCCCGGAGTAAACGAGGATCAGCTGGTGCGCCTTTCCTCCGGTATTGAGATAGACGGAAAGGTCACAGCTCCGGCACAGGTGGATGTGCTGGAAAAGAATCCAGGGCGGGCAGTGATACAAATCGTCATCCACGAGGGGAGAAACCGGCAGGTCCGGAAGATGTGCGAGGCTGTGGGACTGGAGGTCGCCCGTCTGAAGCGCAGCAGCGTCGGTCCCATCCGGCTGGGAATGCTCCAGCCGGGAAAATGGAGAGAGCTGACCCCTCAAGAGCTCCGGGCAGTCCGCGGGGCGGTGAAAGGGCAGAGCGTACAGCCTGCACCGCCCAAGCCTGAGAAGAAAAACTTTGGGCGGACAGCCGTCAAAAAGAAGGCGGCGAGCAATGGAGCCAGGGGGGAGGATTCCTTTGCCTTCCGCAAGGGAAAACCAGTGCACGATTTGGGCGAAACACCAGTTGGAAGGGGTCAGAACAGCCGCAGGCCCCAATATCCCAGACGGGGGCGCTCACCGCCCCCGCTTGGCCGCAAATTTTTTTGGCATACAGCGGCAAAGTACCTTGTCAACGAGAGAAAGATGGGGTATAATAATAGTAATTTTGTTTGAATTTCCATCCAAACGAATAAACTCGACAAAAAAATCCCGTTTCCCCATTTTCTTTTGTTGATTTTCTCCTTATCCGGGCAAACGGCAGCGGGGTTGGCGGCGCATGGGAATCAAACGGATAGCGGCGTCCCCCAAGGGGAAATCCGCAAAAGAAGGACACAGGAAACAGGAATGGAGGAAATAAAATGAGTGCTGAAAGCAAAATGGATGCTCTCACCAAGGCTCTTGGCGCGCTGGACCAGGCGGCTCCCGCCCGTAAAAGGCTGACCGCGCTGTTTGACACCGATAGCTTTGTAGAGCTGGACGGTTTGGCAAAGGCTGGCGGAGAATCTGCCGGCGTAGTGACCGGCTATGGTTCCATAGACGGCAATCCGGCGTTTGCATTTGCCCAAGATGGTCCGGTTGGAAAATCCCATGCAGGGAAGATCAGGAAGCTGTATGACCTGGCGGCTAAAACCGGCGCGCCGGTTGTGGGAATCTATGATTCCAACGGCGCGATGCTGAGGGAGGGCAATGACGTCCTCAACGCTTACGGAGAAATGCTGCTGTGGCAGAACAACCTCTCCGGCGTGGTGCCCCAGATGTCGGTGATTGCCGGGACCTGCGCAGGATGTGCGGCGATGATTGCCCTGAGCGCGGATTTTGTGATCATGACTGAAAAGGCGGAGCTGTTTATGACCGCGCCCTTTACCGCCAAGGCAAAGGGGGAGGAGGTTCCCGGAGCGGGGACAGCGGAGAACGCCGCCAAATCCGGCATGGCCCACATCGTTGCGGCAGATGAAGAGGCCGCCATTGAACAGGCCCGCCGGATCCTTTCCATGATGCCCATCAACAACCTTTCCGCAGCTCCCATTTGTGAGGCTGTAGCTGTGGAGGGGGCGGACGCTGCCCTTCGCGCTGCTGCGGAGAATATAGAAAATGCGGATATGAAGGCCCTTACAGAGATGATCCTGGACAAGGACAGCCTGGTAGAGCTCCATAAGGACTTTGCCGTAGGCGCGGTGACCGGCCTTGCCACCATGGGCGGCTCCACTGTAGGCGTTGTGGCCACTACAGGAGACCCCATCTGCGGCGGCGGCTGTGCTAAGATCGCCCGTCTGGTTTCCATCTGCGACGCGTTCCAGATCCCGGTCCTGACCTTTGTCAACACCCAGGGCTTCAAGGCCTCTGCCCAGGCGGAGCTGAGAGGAATCGTCCGCGAGGCGGCCAAGGTAGCCCATGTGTATGCTGAGGCAACCACTCCTAAGATCTGCGTGGTGATGGGGGCGGCTTACGGTCCCGCTTATGTGGCCTTTGCAGGGCGCAACGCCAATTCGGACGTAACCCTGGCCTGGCCCAGCGCCCAGATCTCCGCTCTGGCCCCTGAAACCGCTGTTACCATGCTGTATGCGGATCAGATTACTGCTGAAAATCCCCGTGCTGCTGTGGAGGCCAAGTATAAGGCGGAGGACGCCTCTCCCTTCAAGGCTGCGGCGGACGGCTATATTGAGGATGTTATCGATCCGGCGGCTACCCGCAGCGTGGTGATCTCCACCTTGGATATGCTGGAGGGCAAACGGGTTTCCAAGCTGCCCAAGAAGCACGGCAACATGCCGCTGTAAGTTCTAACCTCTAAACCCAAGACCCGGCGGAAATCAATTTTGTCAAAACGGATTTCCCTTGCCGGTTCCCTTTGGATCCTAAAAGAAAAAGGAATTTGTGGGAACCACGCGGCGATATTGATGCGATGTCAATAACGAATCGCTGTGCTTCCTGATAACATGATGTAGTTGAAAGGGAGGACCTACTGTGAAAAGATATAATATTGTTGTAAACGGCAAAGCTTATGACGTACAGGTGGAGGAGGCTGGAGCCGGTGCTGCTCCGATGGCTCCAGCCGCCCCTGCAGCTGCGGCCGCTCCGGCAGCAGCTCCCGCTCCGGCTCCCACCCCTGCCCCCGCTCCTGCTGCGGTTGAGGGCACCAAGGTAACTGCCCCAATGCCCGGCACCATCGTCAATGTCAAGGTTGCCGCTGGACAGAATGTGGCGGAAGGGGAAGTTCTGGTGGTCCTGGAAGCCATGAAGATGGAGAACGACATTGTGGCCCCCTGCGCCGGTTCCGTCGCCTCCATCAATGTGAAGAAGGGCGACAGTGTCAATTCCAACGATTTGCTGGTTGTTATCGCCTGATAGCCGGACACCAGTTTTGAGAAAGGGGTGCCGTTAATGGCTAAACTTAAAATTACGGAAACCGTCCTGCGTGACGCCCACCAGTCCTTGATTGCCACCCGTATGAGCACGGAGGAGATGATCCCCATCCTCTCCGCCATGGACGAGGTCGGCTTCTACTCCGCCGAGGTATGGGGCGGGGCTACCTTTGACTCCTGCCTGCGGTTTTTGGACGAGGATCCCTGGGAGCGTCTGCGCATTATCCGCAAGGGGATGCCCAACACCAAGCTCCAGATGCTGTTCCGGGGCCAGAATATGCTGGGCTACCGCCATTACGCCGACGATGTGATCGATTACTTTGTCAAAAAGTCCGTTGACAACGGCATTGACATCATGCGTATTTTTGATGCGCTCAACGATATCCGCAACCTGGAGGCTGCCATTAAGGCCACCAAGAAGGTGGGCGCTCATCTTCAGGCGTGTATTTCCTATACCATCAGCCCAGTACACAACATCGAGTACTTTGTCAAATATGCAAAGCAGCTGGAGGATACAGGAGCGGATTCTATCTGCATTAAGGATATGGCTGGTCTGCTGACTCCTTATACCACCTATGACCTTGTAAAGGCCCTGAAAGAGACAGTTAAGATTCCGGTGCAGCTCCACTCCCATTATACCTCTGGATTGGCCTCTATGTCCCACCTGAAAGCCATTGAGGCTGGGGTGGATATTATCGATACCGCCATGTCCCCTCTGGCTATGGGTACCTCTCATCCCGCCACAGAGTCCATGGTGGCGGCCCTGGCGGGAACCCCCTATGACACTGGCTTGGATCTGAACAAGCTCAACGTTGTCCGGGAGCACTTTGCCAAGCTGCGCCAGAAGTACCTGGACAGCGGCCTGCTCAATCCCAAGGTTTTGGGCGTGGACGCCAACACCCTCCTTTACCAGGTTCCCGGCGGAATGCTCTCCAACCTGGTTTCCCAGCTCAAACAGGCTGGCAAGGAAGATCAGCTTGACGCTGTTCTGCGGGAGATCCCCAACGTCCGCAAGGACGCCGGGTATCCTCCTCTGGTCACCCCCAGCTCCCAGATTGTCGGCACCCAGGCGGTGCTCAATGTCATCACCGGCGAACGGTATAAGATGGTGACAAAGGAATTCAAGGGCATTATCCGCGGGGAATACGGCCGCACACCTGTGCCGGTTGACCCTGAATTCCGCAAGCAGATCATCGGCGACGAGAAGCCCATCGACTGCCGTCCCGCCGACCTGCTGGAAAACGAGCTGGACAAGCTGAAGGCTGAGATGCCCTCCAAGTATTACGAGCAGGAAGAGGACGTGCTGAGCTACGCCCAGTTCGGCGCAGTTGCCGAGAAGTTCTTTGAGAAGAGAATGAACAAGAAGTACGGTGTTGACGGCGAACACGCGGATAAAGCCGCCGCTGTGCATCCTGTGTGATTGTCTCCATAAGGTTTTTGTGGCGGACCGGCCTTAGGTTGGTCCGCCTTTTTTACATAAATAGATACGAAAAGCGAAGAATTGTAATGATAATTCTTTACAATTCTTCGCTTTCCTGTTATACTAAAATCGGTTAAGGAGGTGTCTTGTTATGGCACAAAGTGTAAACATCAATTTCCGAATGGATGAACAACTCAAACGAAATGTAGAAGAAATTTGCCAGCGGATGGGAATGAATTTGACAACGCTGCTGACCATCTGCTGCCGGAAAGTTGAGCAGGAACGCCGAATTCCGTTTGAAATAACAGCCGACGCAGACCCGTTTTATTCAGAAAGCAATATCCGCTATCTGAAAAGCAAGTTGGACGCATTGAACGCCGGTACGCATCCGCTGGAAGAACATGAACTAATGGAAGAGGAGTAACATGGGCAGATCAATACAGTGGGACAGCGACGCATGGGAAGACTACTGCGAATGGCAGAAAGATAAAGCAACTTTAAAGCGCATCAACGCCCTTATCAAAGATGTCAGGCGGGCTCCATTTGAAGGTATTGGCAAACCGGAACCTTTAAAGAAAGAATGATCTATCCGGCTTATGGAGCCGCCGTATCAATGGCACAGACCGGCTGACATACAAAATCATAGAAGACGTCATTGTGATTCTTGCGTGTAAGGGGCATTATGTTTAAATCAAAATGGAAGAAATTTTCCTATATTCCCGAGCTATAAAAAATGGGAACGAGGTTGTCTTGTAAACGAGACTTTTTTGTTGAGTATTATCCGTTTCTCTGTTATAATGATGGATGACGTCTTTGGATAACGGGGACTGCACATTATTCTCAATGTAAACGCTTGATGGAGGATATGATAATCATGAATTGTTTCCAAAATGCCCGGCGCATTGTCGTTAAAATCGGGAGCTCCACCCTCACCCATAAATCGGGACATATCAATATACGCCGGATGGAGCAGATTGTCAAGGTGCTGTCAGATATCCGCAATTCCGGCAAAGAGGTGATCCTTGTCTCCTCCGGCGCCATAGCCGTGGGGGTGGGAAAGCTGGGACTGCGGGAGCGTCCGTCGGATACAGCCTCCAAACAGGCGGCAGCGGCGGTGGGACAGTGTGAGCTGATGTATCTGTACGACAAGATGTTTGCGGAATACAACCACAATGTCTCCCAGGTCCTAATGACAAGGGATATTATTGAAAGCGAGCAGAGGAAGCAGAACGCTGTGAACGCCTTCCGCCGGCTGATTGATTTTGGCACCATACCCATTGTAAACGAAAACGACACAGTGGCGGTAGAGGAGATTGAGTTCGGCGACAACGACACCCTGTCGGCTGTGGTGGCCAAGCTGACCTGCGCAGACGTGCTGGTGCTGATGTCGGATATTGACGGCCTGTATTCTGGCAATCCCAGAACCGATCCCGCTGCAACGCTTATTCCGCGAGTGGAGAAGATTGACCAAACCATTGAATCCATTGCCCAGGGGGCGGGGAGCTCCCGGGGGACCGGCGGAATGATCACCAAAATTCATGCCGCCCGCCTGGCCACAGAAGCGGGGATTGATATGGCGATTATCAATGGGGAACAGCCCCAGCAGCTGTATCAGCTGTTTGATGGGGAAGGGGTGGGGACCCACTTTGTAGCGGTCCCCAATTGCGGGGAAAGTGCCCATGATGGTTCAGATAGGGAATAAAGGAGGTTTATATGGCCATGACCCAGTTACAGGAAATGGGGCGGAGGGCAAAGGAGGCATCCCGGAGCCTTGGCGCCATGTCTTCCCAAAGGAAAAACGAGGCCCTTGGCGCCATCGCGGCCCGTTTGGAAGCTGAGGCGGAATCGATTTTGGAAGCCAACCGGTTGGACATGGAAGCAGCCAAGTTGGCTGGTATGAGCCCTTCTTTACAGGACCGGCTTTTGCTGACAGAGGAACGGATCTATGCCATAGCCCGGTCGGTACGGGAGGTGGCAAGGTTTCCGGACCCGGTGGGGAAGGTGCTGAGCGGCGGCGTCAATCCCAACGGGATGCGGGTTCGCAAGGTGTCGGTGCCCTTGGGGGTTGTGGGGATGATCTTTGAGGCGCGGCCCAATGTCACAGTGGACAGCGCTGTTCTGTGCCTGAAATCCTCCAACGCCTGTATCCTGCGGGGCGGGAAGGAGGCCATTCGCACCGCCACAAGGCTGGAGGAGGTTATGCGGAGCGCGTTGGAGCAGGCCGGCGTTCCCGCCGACTGTATTCAGCTGGTAAAGGACATTTCCCGGAATTCCGCCGCGGAGATGATGCGGCTGAACCAGTACCTGGACGTCCTGATCCCAAGGGGTGGGGCTGGGCTGATCCGCTCTGTGGTGGAAAACGCCACCGTCCCTGTAATTGAGACTGGTACGGGGAACTGTCATGTTTATGTGGACGCCTCCGCTGATCTGGAAATGGCCTGCAGGATTGTGGACAATGCAAAGACGTCCCGGCCCTCTGTCTGCAATGCCATTGAAAATGTGCTGATTCATCGGGACGTGGCGGAGATGTTTCTCCCCATGATGAAAAAAGCCCTGGATCAACATCAGGTCCAGCTGCGGGGATGCCCGGAAACGGTCCGGATTTTGGGGGACTGCGTCATCCCTGCGTCTCCAGAGGATTATGATACGGAATTTCTGGATTATATCCTTGCTGTAAAGATTGTGGGCTCTGCAAAGGAGGCTATAGAGCACATCAACCTCCATGGGACCGGACACAGCGAGTGTATTGTGACAAGGGACTATGAAAACAGCCAGAGGTTTGTCAGCGAGGTGGATGCGGCGGCAGTCTACGTCAACGCTTCAACTCGGTTTACTGACGGCGGAGAATTTGGCTTGGGGGCGGAGATAGGCATTTCGACCCAGAAGCTCCATGCCAGAGGCCCTATGGGGGTGGAGGAGCTCACTTCTTATAAGTATATTGTAGAGGGTGACGGGCAGATTCGCTGAGCCCTATTGCCTTAGCACTGTCTCAAACCTTTTATGTCAGAAAGGCGGAATCAATCCCATGGCAAAAACAAAAAAAGAAATCTGGACAGCGGTCCTGGGCAGCGTGATCCTGCTGTTGGCTGCTGTGGGCGCTGTATTTCTGGTTTCCTCCGCTGTCCATGCAGTGCGGAATCTTTGGAGCAATTCCAGCCAAAGGGAGGAGCTGGAAAGCGTTTTGCTCCCTGTTTTGATGTTCGACCCCGCGCCGTTTGACTCCCTGGATACAGCCGACCCAATCATGCTTCTCCAGTCCTCCATATGGGCGGCGGTTTTAAGCGATACCAGCGGGAAGTATACCATTGAACTGGGTCAATCCCTGAATGTGGCGGAAACAGATGTGGACGCCGCTGCTGCCAAGCTGTTTGGCCCGGACGTAAAGCTGACCCATCAGACCTTTGGGGAACTGGACCAGAGCTATTACTACAACGAGGCGGGACACGCCTACTACATCCCCTTGTACTCCCAGGTTGGGGTATACGTCCCTAGGGTGGAGGAGATTCAAAAGGGGGAAAATGACCTGTACACCCTGACGGTGGGTTATGTTGCCCCGGGCAATGGGGTCACAGTTTCCCTGGATGTAACTGCAAACGAGCCGGATAAATATATGTTTTACGATGTAAAATATAACCGGGATAAGGAATATTATTATATCACGGCGATCCGGAACCTGTCCCGCTTGGAGGGGACGGAGTTCCACAGCAATTTGTCCTCCGGCAGCCAGCCCCAGGCGAACGAGTCGGGGCAATAGGCCAAATCCCAGGGGATGCCACATGTCATAATATATTTCAGGCGGCTGCAGGAGAAGGCGGCAGAAGGGGAACTATCATGGTCCAACAACTGGAAAAAAATCAGATCATACCTTTGGAGATCACAGGGCTGACCAGCGAGGGAAACGGTGTGGGCCATTATGGGCCGGACCGTTTCGCGTTTTTTGTCCCCAATACCGCCCCTGGTGACCGGGCTCAGGTAAGGGTTGTCAAGCTGTTGAAAAATTATGGGTATGGACGCCTGGAACAGCTGGATAAGCCCTCGGAAGACAGGATTTCCTCCAGCTGCCCTGTCTCAGGGCAATGCGGCGGATGTTCTCTGCGTCATATTTCCTATGAAGCGGAATGCAGAATTAAAAATGGATGGATTCAGGATTCCCTGAGGCGTCTGGGGGGCTTTCAGATTTCTATGGAGCCCTTTCAGCCCTCCCCTGATCCGGACCGGTACAGGAACAAGGCCCAGTACCCTGTAGGACGGGATGAAAACGGGAGGATTCAGATTGGGTTTTACGCGAAACGCTCCCATCGGATTGTGGACAGCGGAGGGTGCCTGCTCCATCCCCCGGTTTTTTCAGAGATTGCCCAGGCGGTGGGGGAATTTTTGACAGGACATAAAATTGAACCTTATGATGAGGCCTCTGGGAGGGGGCTGGTACGCCACCTTTACATCAGGATGGGGAAGATTTCCGGGGAAATCATGGTGTGTCTGGCTGTCAACGGCGAGACGCTGCCTCATGCAAAGGGATTTGTCCAGGAACTGACCAGTAAATTTCCCATGGTTTCCAGTGTTGTCCTCAATGTCAACCGGAAAAAGGGGAATGTTATTTTAGGGGATCGCTGCGTTACGCTCTGGGGAAAGGATGCCATCCGGGATGTGTTGGCAGGCGTGGAGGTGGAGCTTTCACCCCTGTCCTTTTATCAAGTCAACCATGATTCGGCGGAAAAGCTGTATCAAATCGCAGGGGAGTACGCAGGCCTATCCGGCGGGGAGGTTCTGCTGGACCTGTACTGTGGAGCGGGCACCATTGGGCTTTCTATGGCAGGCCGGTGCGGAAGGCTTATTGGCGTAGAGGTAATTCCGGAGGCAGTGGAAAACGCCAGGGAAAACGCCAGACGCAGCGGCGCGCATAACGCGGAATTCCTCTGCGGCGATGCGGACCAGGCAGCGGCTCAGCTGGCGGAGAAGGGGATACGCCCGGACGTGGTTGTTTTAGACCCTCCCCGGAAGGGCTGCGGGGCGGCGACCTTGGAGGCGGTGGCGTCAATGTCGCCGGAAAGGATTGTTATGGTCTCCTGCAATCCTGCCACTATGGCAAGAGACTGCAGGCTGCTTGAGGAAAAGGGGTACCGGATGACGCGGATAAGGGGCGTAGATATGTTCCCTAGAACGGGACATGTGGAGACGGTTGTACTGATGATAAAGAAATAGCGAAGAGAGGTTAGAAGACTTGAGTGTAAAAAAGAAATGGTTGGTGTTCTTTATTGCAGTGTGTGTTGCTTTGTTATCGACGGGCTGCCAGAAGAACAATGACGAGCAGCTGCTGCGGGATGACTTTTACGAATATATCAACCAGGACCTCCTGTCCATGATTGAGCTTTCCGAAAGAGACGCCTCCTGGAATTGGTTCACAGAGGTCAGCGCTGCAACACGAAATGATCTGAATGACATCATTGTGGAGCTGGCAGAGGATAAAAACACCTATGAAAAGGGAAGCTCCGAGCAGAAGATAAAAGACCTATATGAGTGCATTTCCAACACGGAGAACCGGAACCAAACAGGGCTGGGTCCTCTTCAGCCCCATTTGGACAGCATTCGGAGCGCGGAAAATATAGAGGAATATGTGGACGCCTTAGCGAAGCTGTCGGCTGAATTTGGGTTCAGCAGCATTGTGGGCGGATATAGCATCATGCAGGATAAATTGGACTCCAACGAGTATGCCGTATACCTGACGTATGCGGATACTTTGATCGGCAAGGAGTATGTGGAAGGTGAAAATACCGGGGAATACATGGATTTGTACCTGGAATATATCCGGGATATGCTCAGGGAATATGGCATGACGGACAGCGAAGCGGCCCAGAGCGCCAGTTCCATTGAAAGACTCCTGCGGGATATCTGCGCCTCTACCCTAACAACAGAGCAGCTGTACGATCCGTCCCTCACCTATAACTCCTTTACCCAGCAGCAACTCCAGGAGCTTTACACCAATGTGGATATCCCCAAGATGCTGGAAACCTTAAAGGTGGACGGACAGGACAAATATATTGTCATGGATCTGGAACAGGCGAAAAAGATCAACTCGCTGTTGGTGGAAGAGAACCTTCAGGCGTTAAAGGATTACTCTACCTTTGTAATGCTGAATGATACGGCCCAATACGCGGGGACCGCTTTCTACGAGCTTCAAAGTGATATGCAAAACGCGTTGTACGGCATCACCCAGAGGTGGGAGGATGAGACGGTATGGCAGAAAATGACTCAGGATATGCTCCCCTGGGACTTTGGCATGATCTATGTAAAGGATCACTTTTCCGCTGATGATAAAGAGGAAGTGGAAGAAATGATCCATAGGATTCTGGAGGAGTACGAAACGATCCTGAACCGTCAGGAGTGGATGAGCGAGGCCACAAGGCAGAAAGCTGTCCGGAAGCTGGAGACCATGGCGATCAAGATCGGATATCCGGACCAGTGGCCGGCTGCCAAGGACATGATGCAGGTGACCCCTATATCCGAGGGGGGAAGCCTTCTTTCCAACCTGTTGGTGAGTATGAATGTGGCCATTGAGGACAGCCTGAGCAAGCTGGGGACAGAGGTGGACCGTTCAGAATGGGACATTTCCCCCCAGACGGTCAATGCAATGTACGATCCGCTGAACAATGAGATCATTTTCCCGGCCGGGATTTTGCGGGAACCCTTTTACAGCAGCGAATACAGCCAGGGGGCAAATTGGGGCGGGATCGGCTATATCATTGCCCATGAGGTGAGCCATGCCTTTGATTCCAGCGGCGCGTTGTACGACGAATACGGCAACTACAATGAGTGGTGGACTGACGAGGAATTTGAAAAATACGCAGAAATGGCGGAATCCATTGTGGATTATTACTCCGGCTATGAAGTAGGAGGGATGAAGGTAAACGGGGAGCTTACCCTAATGGAAAACATCGCGGACCTTGGGGCCATGGCCTGTGTCACCTCTATCCTCGAGGGCGATGCCAGGGCCTTGGACGACGCATTCCAGCAGATGGCCTTTAACTGGGCCTCTAAAAGCACCGACAGCTTTGCGCTGTATTCCCTGAATACAGACACTCACTCCCCCGATAAGGTGCGGGTAAACGCGGTGCTCAGCTCCTGTGACAGCTTTTATGAGGTATACAAGATCAGAAAGTCAGATGGGATGTATGTTGCCCCGGAGAACCGGGTGGGGATCTGGCAGTAGCGGGATCCAGGATCCTTCACAATCCGTAGCTGAACCGGAGAAATGGAAAACATTTTTACAAGGGCCGGTAAAAGTCAAGCAGACGCTACACATCTTGTGCTTTTTATGGTATACTAATCCAATCAGGAAGGGGAGGAGCGGAAGACAATGGACGTACAGGTAGGAGATATCCTTACCATGAAAAAGCCGCATCCCTGCGGTGGAAATCAATTTGAGGTATTACGGGTTGGAATGGATTTTAAGATCCGCTGTGCCACCTGCGGCCATGAGATCATGTCGCCCAGATCTAAGGTAGAAAAGCGGATCAAGAAGCTCCAGCGCCGGGGGGAGGAGGTTTGAACCAATGTTGGATAAATTAAAGGATGTTGAAAACCGGTACCAGGAGATCAGCCTCAAGCTGACTGATCCCTCAGTGATCGCGGATAACGGGCAGTACCGGGACCTGATGCGGGAATATAAGAATTTGACGCCCATTGTGGAGAAATATCAGGAGTACCGAAGGGCCAGCGAAGCCCTCGAGGAAGCCAAGGAGCTGTTGGCAGAGGGCGGTCTTGACCGGGAGCTCCACGAAATGGCTCAGGAACAGCTTGCCTCCTCCAAGGAGGACGCGGAGCGCTGTGCGGAGGAGCTGAAAATCCTCCTGCTCCCCCGGGACCCCAACGACGAGAAAAATGTCATTGTGGAGATCCGCGGAGGGGCGGGCGGAGAGGAAGCGGCTCTGTTTGCCGGTTCCCTATACCGGATGTACAGTATGTACGCAGAGGGCCGGGGCTGGAAGCCGGAGGTCCTCAATGCCAACGAGACGGAGCTGGGGGGCTATAAGGAGATCAGCTTCTCCATTGACGGGGAGGGGGCGTATTCCCGGCTGAAATTTGAGAGCGGTGTCCATCGGGTTCAGCGGGTCCCGGAGACGGAGTCGGCGGGGCGGGGCCACACCTCCACTGTGACGGTGGCCATCCTGCCGGAGGTGGAGGAGGTGGAGGTGGACATCAATCCCGGAGACCTCCAAATCGATACCTTCCGCTCCAGCGGCGCGGGGGGCCAGCATATCAACAAGACAGAATCCGCCATACGCATCACCCACCTTCCCACAGGGATCGTGGTGGAATGCCAGGACGAGCGCAGCCAATACAAGAACAAGGACAAGGCCATGAAGATACTCCGTTCCCGCCTCTATGAGATCAAGCAGCGGGAACAGGATGAGAAGATCGCCAGCCAGCGGAAGTCCCAGGTGGGGACTGGGGACCGGTCTGAACGGATCCGCACCTACAACTTCCCCCAGGGCCGGCTGACCGACCACCGCATTGGCCTGACCATCTACCGGCTGGACAGCGTCATGAACGGGGATCTGGACGAGGTGATCGACGCGCTGATCACCTACGACCAGGCGGAGAAGCTGAAATCCCAGGCATGACAGTCCTGCTGCAATATAACAGAGGTGTTTAATATGGAAACAATACTGCTGCGGGTAAAGGACCCGCAGCAAGACCGGGAGGCGGTGCAGAAGGCTGCCTCAATCCTGCGGAAGGGAGGCCTTGTGGCCATCCCCACTGAGACGGTCTACGGCCTTGCCGCTAACGCCCTTGATCCCAACGCGTCGGCGAGGATATTCCAGGCCAAAAACCGCCCCCCGGATAATCCCTTGATTGTACACATTACCAGGCTGGAGATGCTACCAAAGTTGGCCCGGAGCATTCCTCAGTCCGCCTTGGCCCTGGCAGAGGCCTTTTGGCCCGGTCCCCTGACCATGATCCTCCCCAAGAGGGAGGTTATCCCCAATGTGGTCACTGCTGGGCTGGATACCGTTGCCGTCCGATTTCCCTCCCATCCTGTGGGGGCGGCGATTATTCAGGAGAGCGGGGTCCCCATTGCCGCGCCGTCGGCCAACCTTGCAGGGAGCCCCAGTCCCACCAACGCCCGCCGCTGCGTGGAGGATCTTTCCGGCAGGGTTGAGGCCATTGTGGATGGGGGATCCTGCCAGGTGGGGTTGGAATCCACTGTCATTACCCTGGCAGGGGGAACGCCCCGCCTGCTTCGCCCTGGTTTTATTACCCTGGAACAGCTCTGCGGCGTACTGGGGGATGTGGCGGTAGATAATGCCGTCCTGTCCAAGATGAAGGAAGGGGAGACGCCCGTTTCCCCAGGGATGAAGTATAAGCATTATGCCCCCAAGGCGCGGGTCATCCTGCTGGAGGGCGAGGAGGATGCCTTTGTCCGCTTTGTCAACAGCCAGCAAGGGGAAAAAATCTGGGCCCTGGCCTTTGGGCCGGAGGCCGCCAGGTTGAAAAAGCCCTGTTTGGCGATGGGGGAAACCCCGGAGGAACAGGCCAAAAGGCTCTTTGAATGTCTGCGGGAGTTGGACGACAGGGGCGCGGAGCTGGTCTATGCCCGCTGTCCTGGGAAAACGGGCGTGGGTATGGCGGTCTTTAACCGTATCGCCAGGGCCGCTGCCTTTACCATACAGAAATTGTGAGGAGTGACCGCCTATGGCTGGCAGGTTTTCTAGATTGGATTCAGGACCCCACCCTGCGCCCGGTCTTTGGGTCCTTGGGCTGACCGGTCCCTCCGGCTCGGGAAAGAGCACTGTCTGTGCCCTGCTGCGCCAGGAGGATTTTGGGAAATTCCTGCGTTTTATTGACGCGGACCAGGTCTCCAGGCAGGTGGCGGAACCCAATACCCCCTGTCTGGCGGCGCTGGTCCAGGCCTTCGGCAGGGAGATTCTCCGCACCGGCGGGAGCCTTGACCGGCATAGGCTGGGAAACATGGTATTCGGCAGCCCGGAGCAGGTGGAAAAGCTCAACCGAACCATCCTGCCCTTTATTGTAGAGGAGATACGCAGGCGGATTGAAGCGTATGCCCAGGAGGAGGGGGTCAGGGGGATTGTATTGGACGCCCCCACCCTCTTTGAAAGCGGCGCGGACCGGATGTGTTCCAGAGTGGCTTCAGTTCTGGCTCCCCGGGAGGACCGGGCGGCGAGGGTCTGCGCCCGGGATGGGATCAGTTTAGAGGCGGCAAACAAACGACTGGACAGCCAGCTTCCAGCCAGTTTTTACCGGACCCATTCGGATTTTATCCTTTGGAACGGTACGCGCAGGGATAAACTGATGGAGGGGATACGCCGGATGGCCTTTTGGCTGGAGCTTATCCCGCCGCGGGAATACCGGTTCAGCCCCCTTCGGCGCAGGCAAAGGATGAAACGGCGTTCTGCTTTTCCCGGGAGGTGATGGTTCTGGCACGGATGCGCAGGAGACGGCGGAGAAGGGCTGCTCCTATTTTTTCTCTGGCGCTGCTGGCTGTCATAGCGGCAGTGATTGTCCGGGTGGCCTTTACTGCCTGGAAGCGGGCGGAGGAGACTTATTACACCTCAGCCTATCCCCTAAAATATACCGAACTGGTGGAAACCTACTGCAGGGATTACCAGGTAGACGAGGCGCTGGTGTATGCGGTGATCAAAAACGAAAGCAGCTTCCAGCCAGACGCGGTTTCCAATGTGGATGCAAGGGGGCTGATGCAGATACAGGGACCCACCCTGGAATGGGCGGTCTACCGGGAGAAGAAGGACGCCCAGGTGACGGCGGACGATCTTTTTGACCCGGAGGTGAACATCAAGTACGGCGTATACCTCCTTTCCCTTTTTCTGGATGAGTTCCAGACAGCCGACGTGGCCCTTTGCGCCTACCACGCCGGGTGGGGAAACGTAAAGAAATGGCTCCAGGACCCGGACTATTCCTCTGACGGCGTGTCGCTGCGGGAGATCCCCTTTGGGGACACGTCGGCTTATGTGGAGCGGGTTTTGGAGACCAAGGAGATGTATCAGGAGCTGTATTCCCTGGAAACCTATTAGGGATTGGCTGCTGTTCCTTCTGCTGTCAATCAAATTTTGAAAGGAGCTACCCAACATGGACGAACAGAAAACCAAGGGCCAGATGCTGGCGGAAAATATTTTATACGAGGGTCCCGACGGCGCCGAAACCTTTACCGAGGAGGAATACCAGAGAGCGGATGATTTCTCCCAGGACTACAAGCGCTTTCTCACCAGAGCCAAAACCGAGCGGGAGGCGGTGGCTGAGACCCTTTCCATTCTGGAGGAGGCTGGATACCAGCCCTTTGAAGCTGGAAAGCAATACGTTTCCGGGGACAGGGTTTACCTTAACAACCGGAATAAATCCCTGGTGTTCGCCACCATCGGACGGCGTCCCTTATCCGATGGGGTGCGGATCATGGCCAGCCACATTGATTCTCCCCGCATTGACCTGAAGCCCCATTCCCTGATGGAGGATACAGGCCTGGCTTACCTGAGAACCCATTACTACGGGGGAATTAAAAAGTTTCATTGGCCGACCCTGCCCCTGGCCCTTCACGGGGTGGTGTGCCGCAGGGATGGCAGCACTGTAAACGTCACCATTGGCGAGGCGCCGGGCGACCCGGTGTTCTGCATCACCGATCTGCTGCCTCATCTGGCCAAGGAGCAGGAGAAAAAGCCTGCAGAGAAGGCCTTTGATGCAGAGAAATTTCACATCCTCATCGGCTCGCTGCCCTTTAAGGACGACAAGGCCAGCGAGAAGGTCAAGCTGAATATGATGCGGTTATTCCATGAAAAATACGGGATTGTGGAGGGGGATTTCCTTTCCGCTGAGCTGACGGTAGTCCCTGCTGGCTCTGCGCGGGATGTAGGGCTGGATCAGAGTATGATCGGCTCCTATGGTCACGACGACCGCGTCTGTGCATATACTTCTCTGAAGGCCGCTTTGGAGGTTGCCTCTCCGGAGTTTACCCATGTGACCGTTTTCGCCGACAAGGAGGAGACGGGGAGCGACGGCAATACCGGGATGAAGTCTGCGTTTTTGCGGTACTTTTTGGAGGACCTGGCCGCCCCCTTTGGAATCCCGGTGCGGACGGTTCTTTCCCGTTCCAAGTGCTTTTCGGCGGACGTAAACTGTGCTTATGACCCCACCTATCCGGATGTGACCGAGAAGAGCAATACAGCTCAGCTCAACCACGGGGTGGTGATCACCAAGTACACCGGTTCTGGCGGAAAGGGCGGTACCAATGACGCATCGGCAGAGTATATGGCGTGGGTCAGAGCGCTGCTGGGCGACGCCGGGGTGCTTTGGCAGACCGGCGAGCTGGGCAAGGTGGACGTTGGCGGCGGCGGAACTGTGGCCAAGTTTATCGCGGAGCTGAATGTGGATACAGTGGATTTGGGGGTTCCGGTGCTTTCGATGCACGCGCCCTTTGAGGTGGTTTCAAAGATTGACGTGTACAGCACATACAGGGCATTTAAAGCCTTTGCGGAAAGCAGAAAGTAAAATAGCCTCTAAAAAATGTCGCTGAACAAGGGCTTCTGATGTTTACAGACGGCCTTTGTTCAGCGATTGGATAAAGAAAGGGCTGGTTGCAATGAAATGGGAAGCCGCCGTTTTTGACCTGGACGGCACATTGATCAATTCCCTTGGAGACCTGACCGCCAGCGTCAACCGCATCCTGGCCGGGGAGGGATATCCTCTGCGGACCCTGGACGAGGTCCGGCAGTTTGTGGGCAACGGCGCGAAGCGGCTGCTCCAGCGCGCACTGCCCCAGGACGTCTCCCCGGAGCGGCTGGACGCTCTGGTGGACCGTTACAAAAGCGATTATCAGGAGCACCTTTTGGATGAAACAGTCCCCTATCCCGGCGTTGCCGGGCTGCTTCGGGAGCTGAAAGACCGGGGAATGCGGCTGGCAGTGCTTTCCAACAAACCTCACGCCTCCACCATCCGCATCTGCGGGCAGCTGTTTCCCGGAATATTTGAGCTGGCCTGGGGGGACCGTCCCGATGTGCCGAGAAAGCCGGATCCCACCGCTGTCTGGCGGGCCCTGGAGGCCATGGGGGTTCCCAAGGAGAAGGCCGTCTACATAGGGGACTCTGAAACCGATATCCGCACTGCCAGGAACGCCGGGCTGTATGCCGTCGGGGTGCTGTGGGGATTTCGGGACAAAGGCGTCCTGGAGGCGGAACAGGCCCAGGTTCTCTGCACAACCGCCGGGGAACTGAGGAAGGTGTTGCTGGACTGATCTTCACAGGGGAAAGCTGCCGGTCAATCCGCCAGGGAGCCGAGGCATCCCTGGCGATTTTCCGTCAGGCCTGTGATCAGCACCTCCCTGACCTGGCCGCAGATGTTTTCCAGGGACGGCGCCTCTACAGGGGTGTAGTTGGGGGTGTACCCGTGATACATCCCCCCTGAACCGTTGGTTTCAAACAGCACCTGTTCCCTCCGGCCAATCTGGCCTTTGAGGAATTCGTTGCGGGTCAGCTCCGTCACACGGATCATCTCCTCACTGCGCTGTTCTTTGCAGGCATTGCTTACCTGCCCCGGCATCCCTGCCGCGCGGGTCCCCGGCCGGGGGGAGTACATAAAGACATGGGCCTTGGCAAAGGCAATCTCCCTCGCAAACCGGAGAGAATCCTGAAATTCTATGTCGTCCTCCCCGGGAAAGCCAACCATAATGTCGGTGGTAATGGAGGGATTTTCAAAGGACGTCCGAAGGTTTTCCACAATCCGGCGGTATTCCGCTGTGTTATAGCGGCGGTTCATCCGCTTTAAGGTGCTGTCACAGCCGCTTTGAAGGGAAAGGTGGAACTGAGGGCAGAGGGTGGGCATGGCTGCCATGGCCGCGATATCCTCCGGGGTGAGGAGCTCCGGCTCCAGGGATCCCAGCCTGACCCGCTTAAGCCCTGGAACAGAGCAGGCTGTTTTTACAGCGTCCAGCAGCCGCAGCCCCAGATCGCTGCCGTAACAGGGGAGGTTGATGCCCACCAGTACAGCCTCTTGGTATCCCCTTTCCGCCAAAAGTTCCAGTTCTTCCCGGATGGCCTCCAGGGATTTGGAGCGCACCGGCCCTCGGGCGGTGGGGATAATGCAGTAGGAACAGAACCGGTCGCAGCCATCCTGGATTTTGACAAAGGCGCGGGTCCTATCGTTCATAGCTGCGGCCCGCATCTCCTCAAAGTGTGCTCCGCCGGTCCCGCGCCGCAGAGGGGTGATTCGGACAATGCGCTTTCCGGTGGCCAGGTGTTCCTTCACTGCCTCCACTAGAGAGGCCCGATTGTAAGAGCCGGTGATCACATCCGCTTCCAGGAGATTTTCCACCGCTTGGGGAAAGGCTTGGGGATAACATCCTGTCAGCGCCACTGCCGCGCCGGGGTTTTGACGTTTCAGCCGCCGGAGGATCTGTCGGGATTTTTTATCCCCTGTGGAGGTGACGGTGCAGGAGTTGACGATGTAGACGTCCGCGCCTCCCGCCTCGTCCGCGTCCACAATGTCAAAGCCCTCTGCGGAGAACTGTTGCTCCATGATTTGTGTCTCATATTGGTTTACCTTACAGCCCAATGTATAGAATGCCGCTCGCATGACCATATTCCTTTCAAATGGTTTTTCTCCATCATAACACATTTTCCGTTGGATGGAAAGTACAGAGGAAGGCTTTTTCATATAACGGTGCGGCGAGTGGCAATATGGGCCTGGGGTAAGGCTAAAAAATAGGATTTATCCTATTGATCCTGGCATTTTAGGGGTAGCGTTGACAGGAAAAAGATGATACAATAGAGAAAGAATGCGTTAAACGGCAAAAAGGGACGGCTTTTGCTGTCGTTTTCCTTTTTTCCGCAGCACGGATCGACGGGCCCCCTCTGGGAGGGATCCCAAAAACACACGGAAATCCACTTTGGCAGGCTTTAACCTGTAATAGATTTCCGTGCCGTACACAGGGCAGCGGCGCAGCTGCGAAAAAGGAGAAGGAAGACGATAGACATCCAGTGATAGAGGAGCGGAAGCCATGAGAAATGATATAGACGACCTGTTAAACTCTTTTTTTATGGGCGGAAAGTCAAACGCCGGATACCGGCTGGGACCGCCTACCCCAGAGGTGATGGACCGTGTCCGCCGCCAAATGGAAAAGCTGGAGGATCAGACCAACGAGGATATAGACCGGACCAACAAGGAGACCCAGCGCCTGGAGGAACAGGTTGAAAAGGAAAGCAAGGGCGTTATCAAACCCAAAAGGGTCCCTTTCCCAGCGCAGCCTGCCAAAATTGAGGATGTGATCAATGACACCCAAAACCAGCTGGCGGAGATAAGCCGCCAGCTGAAGAGGGACGGCGTTACTGTCCCGGCAGTGGAAAAAAGGGAGCAGCCGCAGCCACAGAGGCAGACAGAACTGAAGCTCCAGGGCAGAAGCGCGGAAATGCAGACGGCGGTTGACCGCATGGCCGCCTTTTCCGGGCTGGCCGAGGTGCTGGAGCCGAGAATCATAGGGCAGCGGGAATATTTAAAGAGTTTGGCCATCGCCTTTAAACGCCCCCTGGTGATGGAGCGGGGGACACAGGAGGTCCAGGGCCTTGTGATGATCACCGGGCCCAAGGGCAGCGGACGCCACACAGGGCTGAACGCAGTTGTGGAAGAGTTGGCCAAACGGGGGGCGCTCAAGAGCGGAGAGGTGGAGACCTTGGATCTTTCCCTCTATGGGGAGCAGGAGGATGCCAAGCTCTTCGTACAGGACCTTTACCGCGCCCTTCACCAGGAGGCCCCGGTGGTGGTGATGGAGGGGTGCGAAAACTGCCATCCGGCAGTGCGGAGCATGGTGATCCGCCTGGCGCGGCAGCGCGCCCTTCAGATGGATAAGCGGTATGTGGAGCAGAAGGGGATGCTGGTGGAGGCCGGCACCGCCTTGACAGCAGGCTCGGTAGGGGAGTTGTGCCCGTCGGGAAAATATTTGGTGTTCCTGTTCCAGGGGGGCTGGAAAAAGGAGCAGGTGGCGGATATGATGGGCGCCTCCTTCCTCAACGCCATGGACGACCAGTGCGAGACCTATCCCCTGGACCAAAAGCAGGTTCGGATGATTGCCGCCAATATGGCGGACAGTATTGTGGAGCGGGCTCATCAAAAGCTGGGCTTCATGTTGAGTGGACGGGAGGCAATGGAGACCTATTTCCGGGCGTCCTTTTCCACGGCGACGGGGATGCACGGCATGGTCCAGGCGTCGGACCGGTGCTACAAGGCGCTGGCGGAATACCGTCTGCGGGAGGATTACCCCATTCCCTGCGACGTGGAGATACGCCATGGGGAGATGGGGCTTAGAGTTTCCTTTAATTCGGATATGCAGTGGAGCGACCTGTTCGCCCTCCTGCCCAAGGAGTACCAAGGGGAGATCGCCAGGGTAAAGGAGGAGCTGGCCCATGTGGTGGGGCTGCAGCAGGTGAAGGATTATGTGCTGGCCTTGGAGAACCATTACCGCATCCTTTCGGTCCGAAGCGAAAAGGGGCTGAAGGGCGACATGCCCTCCATGCACATGATCTTTACCGGAAACCCCGGCACCGGCAAGACCACCATCGCCCGTCTGGTGGCCAAGTATCTGAAGGCCATTGGGGCCCTTTCCGGCGGACAGCTGGTGGAGGTCACCAGGGCCGACCTGGTGGGACGTTATGTGGGGCATACCGCTCCCCTGACCACCCAGGTGATCCAGTCGGCCCTGGGAGGGGTGCTTTTTATCGACGAGGCTTACTCCCTGTTCCGGGGTCACGACGATTCCTTTGGACTGGAAGCCATCGACGCCTTAGTCAAGGGGATGGAGGACAACCGGGATGATTTAGTGGTCATATTGGCGGGATATTCTGACGAGATGGCCTATTTCCTCAACGCCAATTCCGGTCTGCGGTCCAGGTTCCCCCACATCATCCAGTTCCCGGACTACTCGGCGGATGAGCTGATGGACATTACCTCCCAGATTGCCATTGGGAAGGGATACCGCCTGGACGACGACTGCCAAACCTCCCTGTACCACTATTATGCCCGTAAGCAGCTGGAAAACGCGCGGGAGAGCGGCAACGGGCGCATGGCCCGGAACCTGGTGGAGCAGGCCATCCTGAACCAGTCGAAGCGGATCAGCCTCCTGCCCTTTATCAACAAGCGGGAGGAGCTGGAGCTGCTGAAAATCGTGGATTTCCAGCTGGACTGACCGGCTGAAGGGGAAAATCATGGGTTAGAGGCTTTTTGGTGGGAGCATAAGATTTATCCCGCGAAAAGTCCCTGACCCTATATCATATTTTCCAAATTTGTGGTACAATAGAAAAAGCGACACAGCGACCGGGCCGCTCTCCCCAGGCATTCCCCGCCGGACAGAGCGTGTCCAAATTCAAACGGAGGTGTTACTGTGACAAAATTTTCGGAAATGACCTACACACGCCCCGACCTGCCCGCCTACGAGGCAGAACTGAAGGCCCACATTGAGCGGGTGAAAACCGCCAGCAGCTGGGAAACCCTGCGCACAGAGTGGATCGCCCAGGACAAAAGACGGCGCGACCTGATGAATATGCGCAACATTGCCCATATCCGCAACACGGTCAATACCCAGGACAGCTTCTACGAAGGGGAAATGAGCTATTTTAACGCCAATATGCCCGCCATCTCCCTGCTGGAGCGCAGGGCGGAGACGGCCCTGCTGGCATCCCCCTACCTGGAGCAGTTTGAAAAAGAATTCGGCAGCATCCTGGTTAAAACCATGCAGAGCAACCAGCGCCTGGCAGACGAGCGCCTGATTCCCCTCCAGGTTCGGGAGTCCGAGCTGGCCCAGAAGTACTCCAAGGTTTCCGCCACAGCGGTGGCTGATTTCCGTGGGGAACGGTGCAATCTGTACGGCCTGCTCAAGGCAATGCAGTCCACTGACCGGGAGATCCGCCGGGAGGCGTTCCTGGCCTGGGCGGGGCTGTATGAGAAAATCGCCCCTCAGCTGGACGAGGTGTACAGCGAGATGATCCAGGTGCGTTCTGAAATGGCCAAAATTTTGGGCTTCTCCAACTACACCGAAATGGCCTACCTGACCCGCCGCCGCTTTGACTACACCGCTGAGGATACTGCCCGGTTCCGCCAGAAGGTCAAAGAGGTCATTACTCCGGCCTGCGCCAGGTATTTTGAGAAGCAGCGGGTCCGCCTGGGGATCGAAAAGCTTCACTGGTATGACGAATCCCTGGAATTCCCGGAGGGGAACGCAGATCCCGAGGGCACCAAGGACGAGCTTTTGGCCAAGGCCTTGGAGATGTACAAGGAGCTTTCTCCGGAGACAGGGGAGTTCTTCCAGTATATGATGGACGGAGAGCTGTTTGACCTGGAAAGCAAGCCCGGCAAACGTCCCGGCGGCTACTGCACCTCCCTGCCCGCGCTCCATTCTCCCTTTATCTTCGCCAACTTTAACGGCACTGCCGCCGATATCGGCGTCCTGACCCATGAGGCGGGCCATGCCTTTGAGAACTACACCGCCAGCCGCAGGCTGACCTTAATAGACCAGACCCACTCCACCAGCGAGATCAACGAGATCCACTCCATGGCCATGGAGCATTTCACCTACCCCTGGATGGAGAAATTCTTTGACGATAAAACGTCGAAGTATCTGTTCAGCCACCTGTGGGGCGCTCTGAACGTGCTGCCCTATATGTGCTGTGTGGACGAGTTCCAGCACAGGATTTACGACAATCCCGCTATGACTCCAGACCAATGGCGCGGCGTCTGGCATGAGCTGGAGCAGGAATATATGCCCTGGAGGGACTACGACGGGAATCCCTTCCTGGCCGGCGGCGGCTTTTGGATGCAGAAGCAGCACATTTTCCTCTTCCCGTTCTATTACATTGAGTATGCTCTGGCCCAGATCTGCGCTTTCCAGCTGTATCTGCGGATGACGGAGGACCGGGAGCGGGCATGGGCGGATTACCTCAGACTTTGCCAGGCCGGAGGCAGCCTTGGATATTTCGAGCTGCTGGAACTGGCGAACCTGGAGAACCCATTCCGCGGCAACACAGTGGCGGATACCATCAACGCTGTGACCAAAGCTCTGGACAAGATGGAGCAGGCCCTGAAATAAGGCGTAAAACTCTTTTAGCGGAAAAAGGCGCGGGGAAGTCCCGGGCCTTTTTCTGGTTCCGGAATTTTGCATCCCCATATCTGGTTTAGCCGCAGTAATGCTGGCATAAGTGAGAATTTTGCCGATTTTCTTGGACCATGGGTTAAAAAAGTGGCAAGGGAGGACTATAGAGGCATATTCCTTGCCCTTTGTTCATGGATTTTTTGTATATGTTCCCTTGAAAAAGCTCATATGTTTTAGTATAATGAAATTGGGAAGATGGATGAGCTCAGCTGCAGAAGAGAGAAAGGCGGAATAGAGGCTTGAAAGCAGATACAATCACCAAGGAATATCTGTCGGATACATCTATTTTTGCGGATGTATTTAACTACTACATTTATAATGGTGAACAGGTTATCCGCGGGGAGCAGCTGGAGGAGTGTGACCCGACGGCGATTGCCCTGCCCTATGGAGCTGATGGAGCGGCGGTACCGGTGCAGAAATTTCGGGATGTGCAGAAAATGTACACTGCGAAGACAGATGGGAAGCTGGAGTATATTCTGTACGGCTTGGAATCCCAGGCGGGAATCCATTATGCGGCCCCGGTGAAAAATCATCTGTATGATGCCATTGAATATGCCAGCCAGGTGGAAGAGGCGGCGCGATCCCATCGAAAAACCGTGAAGCAAAAGGAGAGAAAACCAACTTCCGGGGAGTTTCTCAGCGGATTTTGGAAAGGCGACCGTTTGATTCCGTCAATTACGGTGATGATATATTTTGGGGCGGAAAAATGGGATGGACCGCTGAGCCTGTTTGAAATGCTGGAAACGGAGGATCCGCGGATATTATCATTTATAGACAATTTCCATCTCAGGCTGATTGCCCCGGAGCAGATGACAAATGAAGAGATTATGAAATTTCAGACAAGTCTGCGGGAGGTGCTGTTATTCATCAAATATTCCAAGGATAAGGACCAGTTAAAACAGATCATGAAGATGAATGAAAAAAGATTCCGGGAAGTGGAACGGAGAGCGGCGGATGTGATTAAGGCAGTCACAAATGCGGATTTGCGATATGAAGAAAGCGGGGGAGAAGTGGATATGTGTCAAGCGTTGCAGGAAATGCAGATGGAAGCAGAAGCTAAGGGCATGGCCGAAGGTCAAACGCAGGGATTAGCAAAAGGCTTGTCCCAGGGTTTGTCCCAGGGTTTGTCTCAGGGTTTGAAACAAGGGCTGGAGCAGGGCAAATTGATACAGTCAAAGGAGATTGCAAAAAATTTCTATAGGCTTGGTTTGGATGTGGAGCAGATTGCCCAGGGCGTAGGGTATGATGTGGAGACGGTCAAGGGATGGATCATATACCCAAATGGCAGCCAAAACTAAACTTTATCACAGCAGAACCGCCTCTGAAAAGGGGCGGTTTTTCCTTTTTCTCTTTATAAAAAATGGTACAGAGGGAGAAAATACCAAAAAAATATCGGGGGGGGGTGTAAGGTATTGTATCATTAAATAGATTGTGATATAATTGGCACAAATAAGATGTCTGTATCTACGCCGCCGCAGCTGACGCAGATATACATATTTGCTCTGTTTTACCACAGGGCAAAGGGATATCGTCAAAGACAAAAGGAGAGGGTAAATTTGAGAAGAAACCGTTTTTTGAAACAGTCTGTTGCGCTGGTCTTAAGCCTGTGTATGGTCTTTTCCACTTTTGGCGGCATGGCCTTTGCCGAGGAAGAAGAGAGCAGTCTGTGCCCACATCACGCAGAGCACACAGCGGAATGTGGATATGAAGGCACTGGCCAATGCAATCATATCTGCGAAATATGTGCGCAACATGGTGAAGAGGAGACAGAGAAGGAAATTCCCAGAGATGAACCGCTGGAATCGGACGAAACTGGCCCAAATTCTCAGCCCATTACCCCGGAGGATGAAGATTTAACACCCGGGGGGGGGTGGAACGAATTATTCTAACTGCGAGCATCATCCAGCTCATGATGAGAGCTGCGGATATGTAGAGGGAAAAAGCCCCTGCACCTTTGTTTGCGAGATATGCAATGGAGAGGATAAGGAAGATGAAGAGGATGAGCGCCTTTGCGAACATCATCCTGTCCATGACGAAAGCTGCGGATATATAGAAGGAGAAAGCCCCTGTACCTTTGTCTGCAAGATATGCAGCGGAGAGGGCGAGAAAGATGAAAAGGACGAGTACCTTTGCGAACATCACCCCGTCCATGACGAGAACTGCGGATATGTAGAGGGAGAAAGCCCCTGCACCTTTGTCTGCGAAATATGCAATGGAGAGGATAAGAAAGATGAAAAGGATGAGCACCTTTGCGAACATCATCCTGTCCATGACGAGAACTGTGGCTACATAGAGGGAGAAAGCCCCTGCACCTTTGTCTGTGAAATATGCAATGGAGAGGATAAGAAAGATGAAAAGGATGAGCACCTTTGCGAACATCATCCTGTCCATGATGAGAGCTGCGGATATATAGAGGGAAAAAGCCCCTGTACCTTTGTCTGTGAGATATGCCGGGCGAGAAATGAAAACCTTTGCGAACACCATCCTGTCCATACCAAGGAATGCGGTTATATGGACGGGGTATCTTCGTGTACTTTTTTCTGCCCTATATGTGCTGAAAGGATAGAAATTAAAAGCTGGGAATGGGTGGACGAGGAGGGCGCCTTGATATGGGATCGGCGGCGGGAAAGCTGGCTGTTGGTGGTAAACGCCAGTTCAGAATATCCGGTGAGCAAGGATGAGGTACTGGCATATCTGCCTACGGAAATCTCTGCTGTTTTGGCTGATGGGACAAAGCAGAAGGTTATGATTGCGTGGGATGAGGAACAGCTGGACATGTTAGACGGCAAGGCGTATGCTGGCAGCTGTACCATTCCGGCCTGCCTAGAGGATGGATTTTATATTTCAGATAAAGCCGGGAGGCTTCGCGTAACACTGGAGATGAATCATCCCAATGCCGCCGCACTTACAGAGGATGATTTGGCGGAGCATACTGTGCCAGGCCTGAATCCGCCTAATACAACGGTCAATTTGTTTGATTATTCGCTTTCGGAAGAGGTGGTAGAGTCTGCCTCTGATGATCGGATTTCTACAAAATTCAATGGCGAGGACTCAGGGGGCAATGGAAACCTAACGAAACATGTTCATAGAATGTTTCGGACGGACGGAACATTTGTGGAGAATTATGGATTCGCCCGCCCCTCTGACGTCAATGAAGGGATCAACAAAAACCATCTTTTGCTGTTTGGCGACGGTATTTCCCATGCCGGACTTTGGAACAGGGGGGCGGGACGGTATTCCCCATACGGCCAGCTGTATGCAAATATGCAGGAAATTGTTCAAAGAAAATTGGTGAATGGATTTCCTGTGGTCAATCTGGATAACGCCAAGAAAACATTGACCAATGAGAGTTTTACGGATCCGCGCCAATTGGCAGCACTAAATGGATTGGCTCCGTGGAACAGCTATCCTCCAGAAGATATTAAGAGTCTGCTTGATCAGGCGCCCTTTTTTGAAACTGCCGGAAATCCCAACAGGAAAAAAGTTGTTGAAAGCATTCGATATTATAACATTTCAGGTGATTGTACTGCTCTAACTTCAAAGTGGATACAGCCTTACAATGTTGCTCCTAATTCACAGGGGAATTATTATCCCAACCTTAGCGACATTGTTCTCAACCAGTGGGGTGAAACAAATCCAGATAACGCTTCTTCCAAACAGGAGTCCCTTGACTATTTGTTCGACACAGATAAGACGCATGATGGCAAGAGGGTTGTTGAAGATGTAAAGGGCCTCTTCCAGATAGATGAAGAGGGTTACTATTACTATAATATGAGGTACAACTTTGCTGAGTACAGAGAGGTAGATGGTGAAAACCGCTTTATCCTCTATGACAGCGGGGCAACTGTGCGAAGCGATGGCGACCAAGGCGACAGCATCGGAAATTTCTTTCCCTTTAACAAAGGGACTGAGGTTTTCAGCGGCATATCCGCTGATGGAGAGCTGGAAAGCGGCGTTCCCTGCAGCGGCAACAATATTAACCACTACTTGGGGATGACCGTGGAGCTGTCGTTCCGGCAGCCTATCAATGGAAAGGTAAACATGGGAAGCGCGGGCGATCAGCCAATGGTCTTTAATTTCTCCGGGGACGACGACGTATGGATATTCGTCGATGACGTCCTGGTGCTGGACATTGGGGGGATTCACAGCGATCTCTATGGCATCATTGATTTTGCGACCGGCGACGTTTATGTTGGACAGGGCTTTGATATTAAAGGAATTCCCGACTATGAATCAGGGAAAATACCGGATCAATGCAACTTTCAAACTACCCTCAAAGAACAGTTTGAACTTGCGGGAGAGGATACCTCTTCCTTTAATGGCGGCACCTTTGCCAGCAATACCAGCCACACTCTGAAAATGTTTTATATGGAGCGGGGCAACTACGATTCCAGCCTGGCGCTGCGCTTCAACCTCCAGCCTTCCCTTTACCAGCAGATCAAAAAGGTGGACCAAAACGGGGATCCGCTGGAAAATGTAGAGTTTGCCCTTTACCCCGCTGAGCGTGCCGGAGGAGCAGGGGAGGGCGCGCTGCGCTGTACCAATTTGGATGGTGTGACCGTGGCCGAGGATGACTTTTATTATGTAAGGCAGACAGGCAGTGATCCTGTCGCGGTGCTGACAACCGGAAAGGACGGAACCGCCCGGTTTGTTCAGCGGGATGCAAACGGTGATCCGCTGCTGGATAGGGATGGGAATGAGATCCCCTATAATTTCATCGACCACTTTAACGGCGTCGAAGGTGAATTTTATATTCTGAAGGAAGCCACGCCTCCGACAGGCTACCGTCCTCCGCCAGTGGACATTGTGCTCCAGCTGGACGAGACTACCGCCATGCTGTCAGTGGCCAACCGGTGGAGCAGCGCTTCCTATGCCAGCTTTGTTTCGTACATTACCGGCATGGGCGAAATCACCTACGGCCATTGTACGGATGCCTCTAATGGGGAAATTGAGGCGGATGACAGCAAAAGGGTGGGTGTAGAAGATCAAAGGGACAGCCTTATCGTAGCGATTCCCACATTAAAGGTTGAAGAAAAGGACGAGGATGGCAATGTAGTTTCCACATCATGGAGGCCCCTTTACGGTAGCAATACCGGGGCAAACGGCTTTTCTGCCGTTAAAAAAGACGAGAGTATAAGCGATCCTGTAGCCGAATGGCGGAAAGCTGTCCTTATTGCTGTACTGGAGCAGTGCAAAAATGAAACATATCCCAGTTGGTATCTGACATGGGATGATGCTAACCGCCGGCTGACAGGAGAGCTGACCGATCTGCCCGGTTTTGCGGGACGCTATGCCTTGAACAACCCGGATCCGGCTAAGGTAGATATGCGCATGGTATATGGGATCATCGTACCTGAGGCGTTGGATCATCTGGGGATCCAAGGGGCTACATCGAAGGAACGATATGCCGCCCTAAACAAATATATGGAGACCCATACCGTTGAGGCAATTGCCGGCAGCATTATGGACATAAGGGCGGAAGACACCGGAAGCGGGCAGGGCTTCAGCTTCCTGAACGTGGACCAGTTCGAACGGAACTTCCGCTCCCTAATCTATATCGCAAACGAACAGCGGCAGCTCAGGGTGAGAAAGGTGGACGAGGATAACAACCCGGTTGAAGGCGCAGAATTTACCCTGACGGTGGATAAAACAGGCAGGGAGGAGATCGATAAAGACGCGCCTGAATCCGCCAAAGGCGTCACCAACGAAAAGGGCGAGCTGGTCTTTGCGCCGGGAGTCGGAAACAGCCCCGGTTATGGGGACATCACCTGGGCCCAGGCCGCGGTAGGGACCAGGTATATCCTGAGGGAAACCAGCGTCCCGGCGGGATATCAGCAAAACAATACTGAAATCCCGGTGATTGTGGGTTATTACTCCATTTACGCCGACGCAGGTGACGAGAATGACGGCGTAAGCGTTATGGCTGGCGTTGGTAAGCTTGCCCAGACTATGGTGAAATATGCCACTGACGGAGATGTTGACATCACCCTCCAGGACATTACGGCCTTTGCCCAAACCCAGCCCTCCGGTCAATTCGACGTGGACAACGGGTGGCAGGACCTAAATTTAGAGGAAACCGGAAGCGAAGAAATTAAACGAACCATGAATCTCCATTATAAGATGAATGAGGTTATTGACTACGGTCTCCATGATTCGGATGGCGGAAACCTAGTGGAGCCTTTCTTCTTTACCGATACAGGTTTTCTCCGGGCCAGAGTGGAGCAGAATACCGGCTTTGAACGCTACGGATGCCGCAACGGCAGAATAGATGATATTGAGGGCGTTGACATCACCGGCCTGTTCAGCCTGGTCAATACCGTAGTGGTCACGGACAAGAAGGATAAACCTGAAAAAACCGGCGAGCTGAGCATCAGCAAAATGTTGGCGGGAGACGGCCTGCAAAGGGAGGATTACACTCATAATTTCTCCTTTACTGTGGAATTTACGGATCCAGACGGAAATGCTCTGCCAGGGGAATACAAATTCTATGGAACCGATAAGGAAGGCTTTATCACAAATGGGGAAACAATTCCGCTCCACCACGACGAAGAAATCGTCATTAAAGGTCTGCCGGCAGGCACAAAGTATAAGGTGACGGAGAAAAAGGAGGAGGGTTTCTATCCTCTCCACCCGATTCCATTCCCAAGCAGTAAGCCGATTGTGCTGGAAGGGGTAATCACCAATACAGAACCGGAAACCAAAGAGCGGGAAAGGGCGGACTTTATCAATGGCAGGAACCCCCTTTCCTCCCTGACCATCAGAAAAACCGTCGCCGGTGTGGGCGGCGATGAGGAGAAGGATTTTTCCTTCCTGATCACATTTACCGGCGCGGACGGGGAATACGCCTATTTTGGAGAAAGAACCCAGATGGACGGCAAGACGCCGAAGACAGCCATTAAAAGCGGCGACGCCATACTGCTGCGCCATGGAGAGGAAATCACCATTGTGGGGCTGCCGGTAGGAACGGGATACACAGTGACCGAAACCGAGGAGGATGGCTACAAGGTCACATCCCAAAACGCCACAGGAACCTTGAAAAGCGAAAACGGCCAGGCTGTGGATATGGCGGCTGAATTTACAAACGAATTGGTTGAAAGCGCCTTTGCCCCAAAGGTGAAAAAGGTGATCGCCGGAGTGGAGCCGCCTCGGGACGAGGAATTTACCTTTACGATTGACGAATATGGAGAGAATCCCAAGGGAGGCGCAGTCTTTACAGGCGAAAAATCAGTTATTGTGAAGGGAGCGGAGATAGGGGAATTCGGAAAAATCCAGTTTTTAAAGCAGGGCACATACCGCTTTATCATACGGGAGGCGATTCCAAAGGATGAGGACAAGGTACCAGGCTATTCCTACGACAATACATTATGGATTTTAACGGTGGAGGTCAAAGGCATTGAACTTCATCTTGAAAAAGCGGTTTACGGCAGATTGGAGGAGGACAATACCATAACCGTTCCCCCTGACCAGGACGCCCAAACCCATGCGATGTTTACCAATACCTATACGCCGGTACCTGTAACCTACGCCCCCAAAATTGAGAAGACTGTAAACGGAAAGACGGCGGATCAGGGGGTTTATACCTTCACCCTGACCCCGGCGGAAGACAACCCGGAGGGAGCGGTTCTGCCCCGGAAGCTTACAGCATCGGTGACAGGCCGCGGCCAAGCCGTTTTTGAGGCAGTCAGCTTTGCCAAGGCGGGAAGCTACCAGTTTACGATCCAGGAGCAGGAGGGAACCTTGCCGGGCTGTACCTATGATTCCGGCAAGTGGGATTTGACGGTCTCCGTTGTCCTTGAAAAAGGGATTCTGAGAATTTCGGAGGTGAAATATCAAAGGCAGAACGGCACAGAGGAGGATAACGAGGCGGCAAAATTTGTAAACGCCTATACCGCGGAATATGCCCCGAGGGTTGGCAAAATCGTGACAGGCAAGGATGGAGACCGGGAAACCTATACCTTCACCCTGTCCCCGGTGGAGGGCAACCCGGAGGGAGCGGTTTTGCCAGAGCAGCTCACAGCGTCGGTGATAGGCGGCGGTCAGACCGAATTTGGCAAGATTCGCTTTACCGAAAAGGGAACCTACTGGTTTGAAATACGGGAAGTGAAGCCGGGACAGCCGGTTCCGGACTGCGACTATGACGCCAGCGTATGGGTGCTGACCGCAGACGTTTCCAACTCCGGACCGGAGGGTATGTTGGAAGTCTCCGCCCATTACGAAAAGAAAGCCGAAGGCGAGGGAGAAGCGGAAGGGGATTTTGGCGAGGAAGCGGTATTTGTCAATGCCTATCTTCGTGAGAGATCTGTAAGCTACCGGCCGGAGGTCCGAAAAATTGTGACGGGTAAAGACGGAGACAGTGGGATCTATACCTTTACCCTGACCCCGGCGGAGGACAATCCAGAGGGGGCGGTTCTGCCGGCGGACCGGGAGATATCCATAACGGGGAGCGGACAGGCGGACTTTGGGGAAATAATCTTCACCAAAGTTGGCATTTATCAATTTGAGATACGGGAAAAAATCCCGGAACATCCGGTTTCGGGCTGTACCTATGATACCAGCGTCTGGACTTTGACAGTGACTGTCGCCGAGAAGGATGGCGCTCTGGAGGTACTTGTGGACTACACCAGAGGGAATTCCAAGGGAAGTGCGGCAGAGTTTACCAACGCATATAAACCCGACAGGCCTGATAAACCCGATCAACCGGATGATCCCGGCAGTCCCGACGATCCCGATGACCCTGACGAGCCTCCGCCCCCAACCGGAGGCAGTCTGTCGGTAACCAAGCGCTGGATACTGGACGACGGCAAGCAGGCTGCGGAATCTGTTACAGTGGGCCTCTATCGGGATGGGGTGTTGGTTGATACAGCTGTATTGACCAGCAAAAACAACTGGTCCTACCGGTGGAGTGAATTGGAAAGCGGATATATCTGGACCATAGAGGAAGAAAACACGCCTAGGGGCTTCCGTTCCACCGTAAGCAACCGTGGAACCCGCTATACCATCACCAACGATGACATTCCGGAACCACCGGACACCGGCATGGACTGGAAGCTGATTTGGCTGTTGGGATGCGCAGGATTGCTGATGGTATTTGCCGGGGTAAAAACCTCCCTTCGATCCGCTTCTTTGTCTGAGGAAAAAGATGAAACCGAGAAATAACCCTGTAACAAGCTGGTGGATAGGCATAGGGGTCTTGATGCTTTCAGGGGCCCTGTGTCTCACCCTCTATAACCTGTGGGATGAAAACCGCGCGGCGCAAAGCGCAGAGGAGTCCCTGCAGCGGCTCCAGGAGCAGATGCCCCAAGGCGCGGCGCAAAGCCTCTCTGCCAGTTCTGCGGCAGCGGGGCCCCAGGCGGGGTCCGATCCCGTCCAGGAGGGGGCCCCCTCTGAGGCTGGGCTGGAAATGCCGGTGATAGAAGTGGATGAGGCGGCGTACATTGGAACCCTTTCCCTGCCGCGGCTTGGACTGATCCTGCCGGTTATGAGGGACTGGAGCGACGAAGCGCTGCGCGTCTCCCCCTGCCGGTTTGAGGGCTCCCCTTACGGGGATGATATGATTGTAATCGCCCATAATTACCGGCGGCATTTTGGCAGGCTGGGGACTATGGAAGCAGGTGACCAGGTAAGCTTTATCAGTGTAAATGGAAGCAAATTTCTCTATGAGGTATCGGAGGTGCAGCGCCATTCAGAGCCCGCCATGGAGGAGATAGAGCAGGGGGAGTGGGATTTGACGCTGCTCACCTGTACCATAGAGGGGTCTGGCCGGATTGTTGTGCGGTGTAACCGCCTGGAGAGAGAAGACAAATAAAAACGGAAGGTCCGGGATTGCCTGGACCTTCCGTTTTTTATCTTCCCTTCACCGGCGCTTAACTGGGATTCCCCGCTGGACCAGCCATCCTCGGAACTGCTCCATCCGCTCTTCGGAGGGGATATAGCAGCCGTCGTCCCGGGAGTGAAGCCCCAGACGTTTCCACTTGCCCGCCCCCATGGAGTGGTATGGCAGGAGTTCAACCTGGAGGCAGTTGGAAAGGGATTTCCAAAGCTCCGCCAACCTTTCAGCGTGCTCCTCATTGCGGTTGACGCCCTCCAGCAGAATACACCGCAGAATCGTTTTACCTCCCAGCCGGTCAATCTCTCGGAGGTTTTCCAAAATTGGCTCTAAAGGGACTCCGGTATTTTCCCGGTGCCGGGAGGAGGTCGTATCCTTGACGTCAAAGAGGAAGTGATCCACACACTTTACCAGGCGCTGGCAGTGTTCCCGATCAAAGAATCCACAGGTCTCCAAAGCTGTGGAAAGCCCCAGCTTCACAGCTCCCTCCAACAGGATAAAGGCTGTTTGGGGATGGAACATGGGCTCCCCGCCGGAAAGGGTAAATCCTCCCTTTTCCCCGTAAAAGGGCCGGTCCCTCTTCGCCTCCTGGAGGATTTCCTCCACCGTCATTTCCCTGGACGCTGCTTCCAGTGCTTTGGTTGGGCAGACGCTTCCGCAGGCCCCGCAGCCGGTACACTGTTCCCGGAGAAACAGATGCTCCCCGTCCCGTTCCACATGCGCCCCCGCCGGACAAACCCCTTTGCAGGCCATACAGCCGATACACCTTTGAGGGGTGAAGAATATCTGACCCTTCCCCTCTCCGCGGGCAGGGAAGCGCTGTGTCTCCGGATTGTGGCACCACCAGCACCGCAAGGGGCACCCTGCCAGGAATACGGTGGTCCGGATACCTGGCCCATCATGGGTACACAGCCGCTGGATATTGGTGACCCTCGCTGTTGTCTTGACAATTTCCGCCATGCCTAGCCCTCCTATAACTGTTGGCAGGTGGACTGGATCACCATCTCCTGCCAATGCTTATCCAAGGTGTTGAACCGGGCGGACCAGCCGGAGACACGTACCGACAGGCTCTCATACCGTTCCGGATGCTTTTGGGCTTCCAGCAGGGCCTCCGCATCCAGGATATCCGGCTGGAGGAACAGACCGCCCAAGGCAAGGAATCCCCTCAGCAGATTTTCCAGGGCCTCGGTCCCCTCCTCACCCTTCAGTACAGAGGGCAGCAGCTTAATGGTAAGAGCAGTGCCGCCAGGGAGCTTTTTCAGATCCAGCTTGGTGTAGGATTTGATGACAGCCGTCGCCCCTTTCAGATCTGTCCCCGGCGCAGGGTCGATATTGTGGGAGAGGATGTCCCCAGCGCGATGGCCGTCTGGGGTGGCCTTGCGCATGGCCGCCCACTTGATCTGCCGCCCAAAGGTGCTGATCCCTGCCGGGTGGAGATAGCCCTCCGGGGAATGGTATGCGGCCACATGACCGGTGTAATCGTCGTATACCCGCTTCATCATGGCGTCGGCCTCTGGGTCGTCGTTGCCGTAATAGGTGATCTTGCTGCGGAGCTCCTGGCGGAGGGGTTCGCTGCCTTGCCAATTGTCCTTCATCAGGTCTACCAGCTCGTTGAGGGAAAGCCGCCGCTGCTGGTAGACAATCTGGTTGATGGCGTGGAGGGAGTTGGCCACATCCGGCATACCGCCTGGATGGGGAGAGTAGACGGTGTACTTTGCCCCGCCGCTCCAGTAGTTTTTGGCCCTGCCGATGCAGTCCTCGGTTAAAAGGGAGGCCAGGAGGGCCGTGTAGCCGTGGCCCACATACTTCCTGGCGCTGTCAAACACATTGTCCTGGAGGTATTGGGCTGCTGCCTGGGAATAGGCGGCGAAGAGTTCGTCAAAACTTTGATAGGGCAGGGCGGAAGGGGTCCTGTCGTACATTTTCAGCACCTGCTGTAAAATCCGGAGGAGATCGTAGCCGTCGTAGCGAAAGCAGGTTTTTCCGGGAACCTGGAGTTCCCAGCAGCCATCGTTGGCAAAATTCCGGGCTTCGGGCAGGGAATAGCCAAATTGGGTGAGTGACTCAATCACCAGCGGCTCGTTGTAAACCGCCAGAATACCGCCGCCCAGCTTCAGCACCTCTGATACCCGGCGCAGCAGCTTGGGGTTGCTGTCAGGGCTCAGCCGCACGGATATGGGAAAGTCGGAGATTCCCAGCTCCTCCACCACATCCAGCACCAGATAGGTCACCGGGTTGGTCACATCCTTTCCGTCCTCATCAATGCCGGAGAGGATGATGTTCTGGTAATTCTGCCCGTCGCCGGAATCCCGCTGGATGTCTTCATTGGTCCCGTTGACCCATTCTGCTCCCTTGATCCAAAAATGGGCGATATATTCCCGAGCCTCCTCCACCGTGATGGCCCCGGTATCCAGATCCCTTTGAAGAAAGCCTCCCAGCATCTTGTCGATGCGTCCAATACCCGGCCAGTTGCCGCACAGCCTCTGAAAATCAAACAAAAACCAGAGAGACTGTATCGCTTCCCGAAAGTTTCGGGGAGGGTTTTCAGGGACGTTTTTCAGGTTTTGGTAGATTTCCTGGTAACGCCTTTGCACTGGCCCCAAGGAGGTTTTGATCCGTTGCTCCAGGGCCTCCATATAGCGGCTGTGCCATATGGTCGCGGCGTCGATACAGTCCAGAAGGGCCTGGAGAAACTCGAGCTTGCTTTCCCGCTCTGGGTCCCCGCAGTCGGCAGAGTGGACAGCCTGGCTCTGCCATATTTCCTCCCGAAGTCCCCTGTAACCGGTTTTCAGGGCCTTTTCAAAGCCGAGGGTCAAGTGACTGGTGCTTTCAGAAACGAACTTTTTGGAATTGGGCGCCATGTACTGGTTTTCCGGGAGGCAGACAGGGATGTAGTGGCGTGTTGCCCCGCCAAGGGTAGAGGCTCCAGCCAGATATTCGCCCTCGGTGAGGCGGATGGGGGCTTTCCGGGCAATCAGACCAATGGCGTAGGCTTGGCGCTGTACTGGAGACATTTTTTGAAAGGCGTCTGGGTCCTCCACCAGCAGATAGGGGGTGTCCTTGAGCCAGAGGCCCCACTCGCCGGTCAGGACCCTTTGGGTAAGGCTTCGGGTGGCGGGGGAGAGATTTTCAGGGCGTTTGCCATAAGGGCAGGCAAAAAAGTTTTCCATTCTATCATCCTCTTCGTTCAAGTAATATAGCTGTAGTTTATCACTTTTCTCGAATAAGGAGATTGATATTTGAATGAAAAATATGTATAATCAGACAAAAACCATCCGGTGGAAGGAAGGCATTTTATGGTGGACAGCAGAACGGAAAAGAAAAATACAGCCGCAGTGAAGATACAAAGCGGTAAGCTGGAAATCACCCTTTGCACTGGCAGCAGGGGGAGCATTGAGCGGGACGGGGAGACCCACTGTAAGATCCTGCCTTTCCTCTCCATTGCCCAGTGCCTGGAGGGAAGATATGGGATTGGGCTGGACGGAAATCCACCTGTTTTTCTGGAACAGGGCGGGGCCTTTATCGCCAAGCCGGATCAGCCCCAGCGGATCATCCACCTCTGCCCGGGGGCGGGCAGGCCTATGACCGCCCAGTGGTGCTTTTTCTCCGCAGTCTATGATGGATTTTTGGACATTGGGCGCTGTCTAATTCCAACCCAGGTGCTTACGCCCCAGGAGGCGGAGCCCTTTGGGGATGCTATCCATGGGCTGCGGGAGATCTCCTCATTGGAGGGCTGCGGAATGGAGCAGGCGCTTTTGCAGGAGACCAGGAGGCAGGCATTGGGATTTAGGATCCTGGAGCTGCTGTTGAAGGTTTCCAGGTTCGCTTTTCCAGAGGAAAGCTACTGGGCCGTTCTGCCCGCCATTACCCTGATGAACCAGACCGCCGAAGGCGAACGGTTCCGGCTGGAGGAGCTTGCCCAGGCGTGCCATATGTCTGTCACCGGGTTTACAGGTCTGTTCCGGCGGCTGACAGGGGATTCGCCTATGTCCTTTTACAGGGACAGAAGGCTGAACCAGGCGGCCACCCTTTTGCTGACCAGTGGGGAACCGGTTGGGGAGATCTCCCAGAAGTGCGGATTCTATGACCAATTTCATCTGAGCCGGGAATTTAAACGGCGTTATGGCGTCAGTCCCCGGCAGTACCGCCAGGATTTTTACCGCCAGAACTATGGGAAAACAGGGCCTGAAGATACAAAAGGCTCCACCATATAAACTCTCTGCCGTCACCTCCAAAACAGAAAAAAGCATTATACAAAGTGCTATAACACGTTTTTCACCCCAAAACCATCACTAATCGCCTGACAGAGTGCATATATATTATCGATGGCATGACAGACTGAGGGGAAATAACTCGGCAGCCTGTCAAAAGAAGCAAACGGATGCGGAAGATCATATATAACCGCATCTAAAGGGAGAGTGGCGGCAATGAAGGGTCTACCGGAAGAACGGGCAGTTCTTTTAGGACGTTATATAGCCGAGAACAGGGCAACTGTTCGCAGGGCGGCTAAGGAATTTAAAGTTTCTAAAAGTACGGTACATAAAGATGTATCCGAACGTTTAAAAAAACAGAACAATGCCCTATATCAGCAGGTAAAGCAGGTATTGGAACAGAACAAACAGGAACGTCATATCCGCGGCGGCATGGCGACGCGGGAGAAATATGAAAAGCTTAAGCACAGCGGAGGAAGCTTTTGATACGGCAGAGGGCTTCCCCTGTACGCCGTTTGAGATTTTACGGAATCAAGGAACCCTTCAAACGAAAAAAGGACTTTTCCGCCAGGGGGAAGTGTGTTATACTTTGAAAAGTACATCATGGAAGGATGAAAAAAATGAAGGATACCGCATTCTACCCAGCAGATATCCTGCTCCCCTCAGCAGAACGGGGCATTGACCTGACTAAATGGGCGGTGGTTGCCTGTGACCAGTATACCTCCCAGCCCGATTACTGGAATAAGGTGGAAGAGCTGGTGGGGGATTCCCCCTCCGCGCTTCGAATGATTCTGCCGGAAATCTATCTGAACCTGGAGAAGTCCCAGGTCAACCGGAAAATTTCAGAAATTCAGCGGTCCATGAACGAATACTTACAGCAGGGTCTTTTTCAGGCCTGCCCCAAAAGCTATATCTATATAGAACGCATTCTGTCCGATGGGACAATGCGAAAAGGTTTGCTGGGCATGCTGGACCTAGAAGAATACGACTATCATCCCGGCAGCAGCTCCCGCATCCGGGCAACAGAGGGGACTGTCCTGGAGCGGATTCCCCCCCGTGTCAGGGTGCGGGAGCACGCTGTGCTGGAATTCCCCCATATTATGATGCTCATCGACGACCTCCAGCGGACGGTCATTGAGCCGCTGTCCGTCAGGAAGGACAAGCTTCCGCTGCTCTATCGCTTCCCGCTGATGCAGGGGGGCGGAAATATTGCAGGATACCGCGTCCAGGGCAGGGACGCCCTCGCCGTTCAGGAGGCGCTGGAAAAGCTTGCCCAGCCGGAGGCTTTTTCCAGGCGGTACGGTCTTCCCATGGGAACGCCTCCCCTCCTGTATGCCGCAGGAGACGGAAACCATTCCCTTGCCACTGCCAAGGCCTGCTTTGAGGCGTTAAAGCAGCGCCTTCCGGAGGAGGAATGGAAGACTCATCCCGCCCGGTACGCCCTGGCGGAGGTGGTGAACCTCCATGACGATTCCCTTCAATTTGAGCCTATCCACCGGGCAGTAACCGGAACCGAGCCGGAAAAGCTGCTGAAAGCCATGGAGAAAGCCTGCGGGGCGCGGAGAGCAAACGGCAGTCAAGGGGACCAGACCGTCACCGCCGTCACCTCCAACGGCACTCGGCCCCTTCTGCTGACCAGGCCCACCTCCCAGCTTGCGGTGGGGACGCTTCAGAATTTTCTCGACCAATATTTGACGGAAAATACCGGAACGGTGGACTACATCCATGGCGACGATGTAGCAGTCTCCCTGGGGCAGAAACCCAACAGCATCGCTTTCCTACTGCCCCCTATGGGAAAGGAGGAGCTGTTCCCAACGGTCATTTTGGACGGCTCTCTCCCGCGGAAAACCTTCTCCATGGGACATGCCCAGGATAAGAGATATTACATAGAGGGCAGAAGGATCACATACTGACGGAGGTGGTTTTGTAAAATGTTTTGCTATCATATACGTCCGGTCCGAAAAGACGATATCCATGAGCTGGAGGCAATCGCGAAGGTGGAGGCGATGTGTTTTCCACTGGAGGAAGCCGCTCCCGCCGAAGTACTCCAGGAGCGGGCGGAGACATTTCCAGAAAGCTTCCTGACAGCGGAGGAGGACAGACCGGAGGGAGGGCGAATCATCGGCTTTATCAATGGCTGTGTCACCAATGAGAAGACCATTTGTGACGAAATGTTTGAGGATGCTTCCCTTCACTGCCCCGAAGGGGAATATCAATCTATTTTTGGATTGGACGTGATTCCGGAGTGCCGCCGGAATGGGGTGGCTACCGCACTGATGGAGGCGTTGATATCCGCCGCCCGCAGTGCCGGAAGAAAGGGGCTGATTCTCACCTGCAAGAATCATCTGATTCCTTATTATGAAAGGTTTGGATATCGGAATATGGGGGTGTCCCGGTCGGTTCACGGCGGGGCTGTCTGGTATGATATGATTCTGGAATTCTAAAAAATCAGGGCTGTGTTCACTCGGAACACAGCCCTGAAGCATGTCAAAAAACGACGGCTTCAGCGTTTACGAGGCAACTGTAAACTGGCTGTTATACAACTCAGCATACTTTCCCTTTTTCGCCATCAGTTCATCGTGAGTACCGGTTTCCTTGATGTCGCCGTCCTGCATATAGATGATCCTGTCCGCGTCGCGAATGGTGGAGAGCCGATGGGCGATTACAAAGCTAGTCCTCCCCTGGGTGAGGGCATCCATGGCCTTTTGTATCTTGAGCTCGGTGCGGGTATCGACAGAGGAGGTCGCCTCGTCCAGAATCAGAATCGGCGCGTCCTCCACCATGGCGCGCGCAATGGTGAGGAGCTGCTTCTGTCCGGCGGATATGGAAACAGTATCATTCAGAACCGTATCCAGGCCGCTGGGCAAGGTGCCGATAAAATGCCGCAGCCCGCATTCATTGCAGATATCCATCAGCTTTTGGTCGGAAACATTTTTCCCGTAGGTCAGATTGTCCCGGATCGTCCCCTCAAAAAGCCAGGTGTCCTGAAGCACCATGCCGAAAATATTGTGGACATTTTCGCGGGTGATGTCCGCGAGAGAGGTCCCATCTACAAAGATGCCGCCCCTGTTCAGCTCGTAAAAGCGCATGAGCAGATTTACAATGGTGGTCTTGCCTGCGCCGGTGGGGCCGACGATAGCGACTTTTTGGCCCGCCTTGACCGCTGCCGAAAAGTCATGGATGATAAGCTTATCAGGAGAATATCCAAAGCTGATGTGGTCGAAGACAACATCTCCCTTCACGTCCTTGAGCTGCGCCGTTTTGCCGTTCTCATCGGAAAGCTCTTCCTCCTCCAGGAACTCGGTCACGCGTTCGCTGGCGGCAGCGGCCGACTGGATGCTAGAGAGCCCCTGACCGATCTGACCCAGCGGCGAGGTGAACAGGCGGATATAAATCATAAAAGCGACGACTACAAAGAATTTGATCGTTCCGTTGAAAGCCAGCGCCGCGCCCACGATGCAGACCGCCACATAGCCGAAATTCCCCACAAAGGACATGATTGGCATCATAAGGCCGGAGAGAAACTCCGCCTGGAAAGTATGCCTGCGCAGCCGCTCGTTTGCCGCCCGGAAAGCCTCCAGACCCTTTTCTTCTGAATTATAGGCGCGAACGATATTCTGTCCCGCATAATATTCCTCCACGTGGCTGTTCACCTCGGCAAGGCTGTTTTGCCGGGCCACAAAGTGCCGCTGCGACCTGCCCATAATGAGCGCCATGGCCATCAAGCCGATCAGGGAGGAAAAAATTGCCGTAAAGGCCATGCGCCACTCTGTCACGAACATCATCACCACGCAGCCCACAAGGGTTGCCGCGGAGGACACGAGGGTCCCCACGCTCATATTCAGCGACTGGCTGATGGTATCCACATCGTTTGTGATGCGGGAAAGGGTATCGCCGTAGTTGTGGCTGTCAAAATATTTCAGCGGGATGCGGTTGATTTTCCCGGTGATGTCGCTGCGCATTTTTTTGCCGACATTGCAGGAAACGTGCGTCATAATCAGCGACTGTAGGTAGCCCAGCAGCATACTGACAGCGTAAATCGCGATAAGCGTCATGGCAATGCCGGTAATCCTCTGCATGTCGATATTGATTCCCATGGGGGAGACACCGTTGGTAATGGTCTCGGTCAGCTGTGAAATGTAATCTGGGCCAATCACCGAGAACACTGCGCTGACGGCGGCAAAAACAAGGGCCACAGCGATCAAAACAGCATATTTACGGCAGTAGGAGACAAGGGCTCCTATCGCCTTTTTGAAATTTTTCGCTCCTCCGGAGGCAACCGTTTTTGGACCTCCCATGCCAGGACCTGGTCTGCTCATTGTAATTCCTCCTCACTCAACTGGCTGCGGGCGATCTCCTGATACGCTGCGCAGGTCGCTAACAGCTCCTTATGTGTTCCCTGGCCGGTCACTCTGCCGTTTTCCAGGACAAGGATCAGGTCGGCATCCATGATCGTGCCAATGCGCTGGGCGACAATCAGACAGGTTGCGTCCTTCATTTCAGTTTTCAGCGCCTGCCTGAGCTGTTTGTCCGTCTTATAATCAAGGGCGGAAAAGGTATCGTCAAAAATGTAGATTTCCGCTCCGCGGGCAATGGCGCGGACGATGGAGAGGCGCTGCTTCTGGCCCCCGGAGAAGTTCGCTCCGTTCTGCGCCACGGCCCCGTCAATTCCTCCCTTTTCTTTGTCTACAAAGGAACTGCTCTGCGCGATTTCAATGGCCCTTTCTATCGTATTGTCGTCGGCTCCGTTATCGCCAAAGTTCACATTGGAACGGATATCTCCACTGAACATAACCGCCCTTTGAGAGACATAGCCAATCTTCTTTGCCAGCTCATTTTTACGGTATTCCCGGACATTGTGCCCATCCACGAGCACCTCGCCACCGGTTACGTCGTAAAATCGAGAGACAAGGTTGACCACCGAGGACTTGCCGCAGCCGGTAGCGCCGATAAAAGCGACCGTATCTCCTTTGTTCGCCTTGAAGGAGATGTCGGACAGGACATTTTCGTTCCCATCGGGATAGCGGAAGTATACATCCTTTGTGAAAATATGTCGGTAATCTTCACCCGGATGGACAGCAAAATGCAGCAGAAGGAGTCCGCCCTTCTAAGCGGGACGATTAGGGATAAATATTTGGCAGTCGGGAAAATAGGGCTGATTCACAACATTACAAAAAAATGGATTAATACTCGCGAGAAGGAAACCCCGGAGGAGATGATTGACTATATCATGTCAGTCATTACCCTTTTTTGACCGCGATAAAAAAGTATAGCACTGAAGCAACAGGGCTGTGTTCTCCCGAACACAGCCCCGCGTCATTCTAAAAATTGGCATCCAGCCACTCCACCTGATTCCCATGCCGCCGAATCAGCCCAAACAGGTCGTTCGCCTGTATCCAAAGGGTGGCGGTATTGGTATTCGGATGGACCCCAATCAATCGGTCCCGATAGTCCAAGTCAATGAAACATTCCACCAGACATTCCACGTCATTCAGCGCGCCCAGCGGCGTTACCGAGCCTTTGACAAGCCCAAGAATCCTCCCCAGGTCCTCTTCCGACGCAAAGGAAAGCCTTCTGGTCCCCAACTTTGCCTGAAGCGCCTTTAAATCAAGCCGTTTATTTTCCCTTAGGGTCAACAGGAAATAGCGCTTCTTTTTATCGTCGCGGATAAAGAGATTTTTGGCGACCGCGTCCCCGTCAGGCAGGTGAAGGGCATCGCTTTCCGCCATGGTGTAGATGGCTTCGTGTTCGGCTATCTTATAGGGAATTTGCCTCTCCTCCAGCAGCCTCAGAATGTCTTCCTTCCCCATATGTATTTTACCCCCTGAGAATACCGCTGTCCTTTATGCTCCCAATCGCCCAAAGGATTTCCTCCCGGTCCTGAACCAGCGCCATCCTCACATGGCCTTCTCCAGAAGGACCAAAGGCGCTCCCCGGCGTCACCAGAACGCCGGATTTTTCCAGCAGCGCCTTGGTAAAGGTTACGGAATCGGAAAAGCTTTTGGGGATTTCCGCCCACACAAACATGGTGGATTTACACCGGGGAACGTTCCAGCCTATCTCTGTCAGTCCGTCACAGAGGGCGTCCCTTCTGTCCTGATAGGCCTGTCTGGTCTGCGCCACGCTGGACTGGTCGCCGGTAATGGCGGCAACAGCGGCCTTCTGGACGGGAAGGAACATGCCGTAATCCATATTGGATTTCAGCGTGGAAAGCTTTTCCACCACCTCACGATTCCCCAAACAGAAGCCGATTCTGGCCCCAGCCAGTCCATAGGTTTTAGATAGAGAATTAAACTCCACTCCCACCTCCTTGGCTCCCGGATAGGCCAGGAAGCTGCCGCAGGTAGCTCCGTCAAACACCAGCTCGCTATAGGCGTTGTCGTGGAGGACCAGGATATCGTGCTTTTTGGCAAAGGCGATCAGCTCCTCATAAAAGCTGGCGGGAGCGAGGGCGGTTGTGGGATTGTTGGGATAGGAGACAATCATCAGCTTTGCCCTGTCCGCCACATCATCCGGTATCTCCGAAAAATCAATCAGGAAGTTTTTCTCTTTGCGCATGGGCATAAAATACTGTTTGGCCCCGGCAATCAGCGGGCCGTCCCCGAAGATGGGGTAACAGGGGTCGGGCATCATCACGATATCCCCCTCGTCCGCCACACACAGGGAAATGTGGGCCAGACCATCCTGGGAGCCCAAAAGGGAGACCACCTCGTGGTCTGGGTCGATGGTCACGCCGTACCGGCGCTGATACCACTGGGCGGCGGCCTGCTGGAGCTCCCTGGTATCGCTAAGGGCATAGAGATAGTTTTCGCCCACGGCGGCGGCGTCGATGAGGGCCTGGCGGACATGGGGCGCAGGCGGAATATTCGGCGACCCGACGCTAAGGTCAACGACGCGGCGTCCAGCGGCCTCCTGCTCCCTTCTCATCTGGGAGAGCTGGGAAAAGATCCCCGTTCCAAAGCGGTCCATGCGCTTGGAAAATTTCATGATATAACATCCTCTCGGTTGAAATTCACTGTTCCGCTGTTTTGCGGCGGTCAATCAGCAGTATAGAAGGTATTATAGCACAAAACAGGACCATTTGACAGAAAAAGGCGAAAAAGTTTCTGCTAAAACTGATATTTCCAAATATAATTCCAATTTTATTTACATTTTCCTAAAAATCCATTATAATGATTGGTGACTGTCGATGAACCGCGGATTTTCCGCTCCATTGACGGATATTTCACTCACCGAAAGGGGTATTCTTTATGACGGGTTCTAATGGGATCGTTCAATTCTTTCAAAATCTCTTTTCCTTTCAGATTGGCGCCCTCACCCTGGGCAGAATATTCACCGTTCTTCTTCTGGCAGTTCTCTGTTTGGTAGTCGTAAAGCTGATGCTGAGGGTGACAGATCGGATGCTGCAAAAGCTTCGGGTCAGCGCCACGCTGAAGGGCTTTATCCGGTCAATGGCAAAGGTGATTTACTACTTCATCGCTGTGCTGATTGTGGCGGACAGCCTGGGAATCCCTGTCACCTCCCTGCTGGCGGTGTTCAGCCTTGCCGGTCTGGCCTTTTCCTTGGCTATCCAGGGTTCCCTGTCCAATCTGGCCAGCGGTGTCACCCTGCTGGTGACAAAGCCCTTTGAGGTGGGGCATTTTGTGGAGGTCGGAGGAATCAGCGGTTCCGTCGCCTCCATCGGCCTTATCTACACCACTCTGACTACCCCGGACAACAAGGAAATTTTTGTCCCCAACAGCGATATTTCCAGCGGAAAGATTGTCAACTACAGCGCGGAAAAGGAACGCCGCGTGGATGTGGTGGTCACTGCCGCCTATGAGTCCCCGGTCTCAGCCGTCAAGGACGCTTTGCTCCAGGCGGTGGAAAGGACCGACGGGATTTTGACCGAGCCCACGCCCTTTATCCGCCTGACCGATTACAAGGAGAGCTGCATTGAGTACACCGTGAGGGTATGGGTCGAGAACGGAAATTTCTGGAACGTAAAATTTGACCTGCTGGAGAACATCAGCGCAGCCTTTGAAAAGAATGGCGTTGAGATGACCTACAACCACCTTAACGTCCACATGATTGAAAATAAAAAGGACAAGTAATGGCCCCTTGAAAAAAGCCCGGAGCCCGCAAATATGCGGTTTCCGGGCTTTAGTAAAGACGGCTGCTTTTTCTCAGTTAGTTTCCCCTTAAGATTTTACAAAATTCACCAATTTTATGGGCAGCTTACTATATCAGACGCTTTTGTAGGTGCAGCGGAGTTCGTTTATAGATTTAACAAATTCAGCTCCTTCTCATTGCCAACAGCTCTTGTTCCAAACGGAACAAAAGAGTATCGTCTTCCAGGCACTGCATCTGTACCTTTTGGTCCAGCACCATTGTTTTCTTATGGGTTTCCGAAAATGGCGTCCATTCCGGCAGGCCGTCGCCGTTTGGATTGCCGGTTTTGGCAAAGTTGCTCCAATAGGAAACCATCATCTTGGACAGTTCTTTGTCAGCCGTGCCCATTGGCCTCCAGCAGCGCCCCAGTGTGCCAAAGATATACCAAAGCTCGCTGGAATGGAAAGCCCCCAGTTCATCGCCGGGCAGCTGCCGCGCAAAATAATATAGGTACATATCTCTGCGTTTGTTCTTCTGCTGGCAGATTGCCCATCCGTGCTGGGAGGCCAGGTTTCTGTATCTGCCAAAATCGGTGATCCGTTCAGCAGCTTCCCCATCGGTTTGCGGGCCGGCAAGCTCTCCATAGATGGGACCCAGCACAGGCTCAAGCATTGCGGACCGTTCACGGAAATTTTTCAG
>CATJCP010000439.1 GCA_949737515.1 uncultured Oscillospiraceae bacterium
AATTCATTCTGTTTTTTGGGGGACTGATACAGGCGGTTTGTTGAAATTACAAGGAAAAGCTGGGGCGGAAAAGAGAGTTCAGGACCGCAGTCCCTCGCCGCTTCCCCCGTGGAAAATATTGAAGTACCAATCCCCCTGGCGGATGGCGGATCTGCTGATCCCGGCGGCCCTTTCCTTGTCATGCCCTATCTGCTCCTTCAGCTGCGCGATGGAGGGGAATCTGTTTTCTCCCCGCAGATGCTCCAGAAAAAACACCTGTACATGTTCTCCGTACAGTTCCCTTTGGCAGTTGAGGATGTGGGTTTCGGCGAGAATGCGGTCACTGCCGACTGTGGGCTTTACCCCAACGTTGGAGACAGCAGGGAGGTACTGCCCGTCCACCTTGGCAACAGAGGCGTATACCCCAAAGGCAGGGACGCAGTACCCAGCGGGGAAGGCTTGGTTGATGGTGGGAAATTCCAGCTTTCTTCCAAGCTCGTTGCCGTGGATTACCTCGAAATCAATGGAATAGGGGCGGCCCATCATCTTCCGCACTGCCTCCATGTCCCCCTGGGAGATAGTCCTGCGGATGGCGGTGGAGCTGATTCGTTCGTCAGAGAACGTCACCTGTCCGGCGGCCAGTACCGATACCCCGGCTTTGTCGCACTCCTGGATCAAGAAGTCCACATTTCCGGCAGCGTCCTTTCCAAAGTGGAAATTATTCCCGCAGCAAACCACCCGCGCCCCCATTTTCTCAATCAGAACCTCATGGATAAACCGGTCCGGGGAGAGGCCCCGCACCTCCTGAAAATCCAGGGATACTACCGCCTGGAAGCCGATTTCCCGGAAGGCGCTAAACTTTGCCTCGGGGCTTAAAATCGCATCTCCCTTTTTGGCCAGATGGCTGAAAGTGAAGACGCAGGGCGTCATAATAGAGGCGAAGGCTGCGGTGGAGCACAGTACCTTTTGATGGCCCATGTGCACGCCGTCAAAATACCCCAGCGCGACGGCAGAGGGGCCGGGAATCTGTCCATCGATCTGGGACAGACTGCGGTAAACATCCATATAGAATCATTGTCCTTTCGTAAGCGCAGGGGCGGCCTGCCTTGCCGCCAAAATTTTTTTTGTGTGTAGAATACCCCTTTGGCGGTCTGCCTGGGCTACCCCCAGAAAGACGCCGCCCCCCATAACCCGAACATCTCCTTCGGACTGGGGACAGCGAAGGCGTTTGAGATCCAGCTGTACGCCGTTTAGGAACATTCGGGCCCGATGAGGATCCAGCCAGATGGCTGGGAGGCTCTCAAAGGCCCTGCCCAAGGGGAAAAGGAGGCTTTCCTCTATTTGCCCAGCAGCCTTCTGAAGCTGGTCCAGTGTTACGCAGTCCTGGATGGAGAAGCCTGAAGCCCTGGTCCGGCGAAGTGCTGTCACCACCGCACCGCAGCCCAGCGCCGCCCCGATGTCGTGGCAGATGGTTCGGATGTAGGTGCCCTTGGAACAGGAGATTTCCAGGGATCCGGACTGGGTGTCCTCTGAAAAGGAGAGCAATTCCAGCCGGTGGATCTCCACTGGGCGCGGGCTGCGCTCCACCTCTACCCCCTGTCGGGCCAGGTCGTACAGCCGCTGTCCCCCCACCTGTACCGCGGAGTACATGGGCGGGAGCTGCTGTATTCTCCCGCGGAAACGGGGGAGGACAGCCTCCACCGCCTGGCGGGAGACAACAGGCCTTCCCTCCTGGCCGGACACGTTTCCCCAGATATCCTGGGTGTCGCTGGTGAGACCCAGCTGGAAGGAGGCCAGGTATGTTTTATCCTGGTCCGGCAGGATGTCACAGGCGCGGGTGGCCCTTCCCACAAGGATGGGGAGGACCCCCGTAGCCATGGGATCCAGGGTGCCGGCGTGTCCAAGCCGGCGGATGTGTAAAATCCCGCGCAGCTTAGCGATGATATCAAAGGAGGTAAAGGCCTGGGGTTTGTCGATACACAGCACCCCGTTCCATTCCTCCCTGTTGTCCTGGGCCATTTGCTTCCCTTCCTTTCTGCTGTAGGTTTCAATAGGACTTTATGCCTGGGACAGCGCCTTTTCAAATTCCCCTACAAGGAGCCTTAACGCCTCTTCAATGGGCTGTTTGATCAGGCATCCCGCCGCCCGGATATGGCCGCCGCCGCCGAATACGCCGCAGATAGCGCTGGCGTCCACCTGTTCGCTGGTCCGCACCGATACCTTGAAGCCCCCTTCCGGCCGCTCCTTCAGGGTTGCGCCGATCTCAACCCCTTCCACGGATTTGGGGACATTGACAATAGCCTCGGTTTCTTCCAGCGTTGCCCCAACCTCCTGGAGCATCTGCTGGGTGATCACCAGGGCTGCAGCCCTGCCGCCGCAGTAAAAGCGAAGGGTTTGGAGGGCGTTCTGCTCCAGAGCTATTTGAGAGCGGGACTTGGTCTCAAAGAGATTGCGGTTGATCTCGAACCAATCCGCGCCAGCTGCCATCAACTTTGCCGCAAGTTGGTGGGTTTTTGGCTGTGTATTGGAAAAGCGGAAACATCCTGTATCGGTGGAAATTCCAAGGTAGAGGCAGTTGGCAATGGAGGGCGTTATGGTACATTTCATATGGAACAGCAGATCATAAATGATCTGGCAGTTGGCTGCCTCATGGCTGCAAAGCAGCAGCCTTTTGGCAAAGGGGCGGTGGGAGGGGTGGTGATCAATGGCAAGGTCCACCCGCTCGTTTTTCTGGTATTTGTCCAGGACGGCGCCCATCAGTTTGCAGTCCGCAATATCTGTCGAGACCACATATTCCGCCTCCTCCGGTGGGATCCAGAGGGAGGGGACTATCCCCTCTGCGGCAAAAGCCATTTTGCGGGGCAGAGGATCGGCGCAGAGCACGCCCGCCCTCTTCCCCAGCTGGTGGAGGGCCTGGCATAGCCCGTAACCGGAACCAATGGTGTCTCCGTCCGGATTTTGGTGGCAGAGGATCAGCACCCGGTCCCATTCCAAAAGCAGAGAGGCCGCCTGCTCTATTTGCAGGAGTTCCATGTATTTTCATCCCTTCCTGTTGTCTCAGAGGGTTTTTTGAGCTGTTTGTTTTTGGCAAGTCGGTCCTTTAAAAGGAAGGCAGGGGTCCGCGGCGGCCAAAAGCGCGGCGGACCCCCTCTATTTTTCCCATTGTCCGCCGTCATTCCTCCGGGTGGGAGGAAACGACCTCGTCCAAAATTTTTGATATTCTCGCGCCCGCTTCAATGGAATCGTCCGCGATAAACTGGAGCTCCGGAACCTTCCGCAGGTGCAGGCGGCTTCCCAACTCCTTGCGGATAAAACCTTGAGCGCTTTTTAGGCCCTTGACCGATTCCCTTGTCTGTTCCATGCCCTCCAGACAGCTGACATAGACCTTGCAGTAGGACATATCGCCGGAAAGGTCTGCCTTTACGATGCTGAGCAGCCCCGAAACCCGGGGGTCTTTGACGTGCCGCAGGATATCGGCGAGCTCCCGCTTAATATCCTCAGTATTTCTTCCCAATTTATGGCTATAACCCGCCAATCCGTGGCGCCTCCTTATTTTTAGCCTGCTGGGGGACAAATGCGCCCCCCAGCAGGGAAATTCTTTTAGTTCTCCCGGTATTCCTCAATTTCATAGGCTTCCAGGATGTCGCCCTCTTTGATGTCGTTAAACTTGGTCAAGTGGATGCCGCATTCAAAGCCCTGCTGCACCTCTCTGACGTCATCCTTCATCCTCTTCAGGCTGTCGATCTTGTCGTCGGCGATGATAATGCCGTCCCGCACCACTCGGATGCTGTTGTTTCGGGCAATCCTGCCTTCCAGGATATAGCACCCTGCCACAGAGCCCACATTGGAAATCTTGTAAACCATGCGTACCTCAGCCCGGCCGTGATCTACCTCCCGGGTCTTCGGGGCAAGCATACCCTTCATGGCGGATTCGATCTCTTCAATAGCGTCGTAAATGACGCGGTATAGCTTGATTTCCACACCATCCCGTTCTGCGTTTCCTCTGGCGACAGGATCTGGGCGCACGTTAAAGCCGACGATAATGGCCTTGGAGGCGTTGGCGAGCATAACGTCCGATTCGTTTACCGCGCCCACCGCGCCGTGGACGACCTTGACCCGCACCTCGTTGGTGGAGAGCTTTTCCAGAGACTGCTTCACTGCCTCTACCGAACCCTGTACGTCGGCCTTGACGATAATAGGCAGTTCCTTGATCTCCCCTTCCTCAATTTGGGCGAACAGGTTTTCCAGGGTTACCTTATTGTAGGATTGGAACACCGCTTCCTTGGCCTGCTGCTTACGCTGCTCCACAAGCTGCCGTGCCAGGCGTTCGTCGTCCACCACGTTAAAGATATCCCCTGCGCTGGGGGCTTCTGCAAGCCCGGTAATCTCTACCGGCATGGAAGGACCTGCCTTCTCCACCCGGTTGCCCTTGTCGTCCATCATGACCCGAACACGCCCAACGGCGGTACCGGCGATGATAATGTCTCCCGTGCGCAGGGTGCCGTTCTGTACCAGTACGGTGGCCACAGGGCCTCTGCCCTTGTCCAGCCGCGCCTCAATGACTGTGCCCTTGGCCTGGCGGTCCGGGTTTGCCTTCAGTTCCTTGACGTCCGCCACCAGCTGGACCATCTCCAGTAGGGAATCGATGTTCTCATGGGTCTTGGCGGAGACAGGGACGCAGATGACGTCGCCGCCCCATTCCTCTGGAACAAGGCCGTGCTCAGTCAGTTCCTGCTTGACCTTTTCAGCGTTGGCCCCAGGCTTATCCATTTTGTTGATGGCCACAATGATGGATACCTCTGCGGCCTTGGCATGGTTAATGGCCTCTACGGTCTGGGGCATAATGCCGTCGTCGGCGGCCACCACCAGGACGGCAATATCTGTAACCTGCGCCCCTCTGGCCCGCATGGAGGTAAAGGCCTCATGGCCGGGGGTATCCAGGAAGGTGATCAGGCGATCCTTTACCTTGACCTGGTAAGCGCCGATGTGCTGGGTAATGCCTCCCGCTTCGGAGGCGGTGACGTTGGCGTGACGGATAGCGTCCAAGAGAGAAGTTTTGCCGTGATCGACGTGGCCCATAACTACCACCACGGGAGCCCGGGTCTCCAGGTCCTCCTCCCTGTCCTCGGCGGTGTCGATA
>CATJCP010000440.1 GCA_949737515.1 uncultured Oscillospiraceae bacterium
TCAGGGCGTGAGAAAAGATTGGGATTGGAACCAGCTTCGGGCGGGCAGCCCCATTAAGCGGGCTTCCTTCCGCTTCGTCCAACTCCGCAGAGTTGGACAAAACCTCCAAGTTTCCTCTTGCAGCCATCCAGCAAACCAACGGTTTGCCATGATGGCGTACCTAAAACCGAAAACCCTACAATTAAGGAAATATTTCGTTGAACTCACGTTAAATAGGTGACATATTGATTTAACTTATACTATATGTTATCATAATGACAATAGGTGGTAGGTTGCAATGCCGAAAAAGCCCAAAGAACTTGAAAGGATTATTCTTGAGGACGGATGGGTATTTGCGTCGCAGCAAGGTTCCCTAGACATTATATTCATCCCTATAAACCTGGTAAAGTAACAATTCCGTTTCACTGTAAGGATATACCAAAAGGTACTGAAATTTCAATTTATAAACAAGCTGGGCTGAAAAAATCGAAATAATTTCGCTGTATTTTGGAAAACACATTATGGGAGGTATGATATATATGCTGTCTTCTTATCCTGCCTGTTTTTTGAAGGAGGAGAATGGCTATTCTGTCATTTTCCCGGATTTAAATGATTTAGCCACTTGTGGGGAAACGCTTGATGAAGCTTTTGTTATGGCGGTAGACTGTTTAGCAGGCTATTTATATAACCTTTGGGAAGAAGGAAAAAAGGCCCCATCCGCATCCCAATTGTCCCAAATCAAGCCATTGGAAATTGCAGAGGGATTGGAGGTCTCTCCTGAAGAAGCCTTTGCAAATTTAATTATGGTTGATGTTGAAGAATACGCAAAAAATCATTTTGAAAAACCGGTTAAAAAAACCCTGACCATTCCAGCATGGCTTAATGATGCTGCAAAAAAACAAAATATCAATTTTTCCCAGGTTTTTCAAGATGCTTTAAAAGCACAGCTCCATTTAGAATCATAATGTGGGAAAAGAGAACCCGTCTGTAAAATAGCCAGTTTTATGGACGGGCTTTTACTGTAATAAATATTCTTTACGGACTGAATAATCAAAGGGGGCGGGAAAAATGTTTAAGCTGATGACCTATAACATCCTTGTTGATAAACCTGGCTCAGAACATCCATGGAACCTGCGCCGGGAACTGCTGCTTGAAACAATCCGGCAGGAGAACCCGGATATCCTCTGTGTCCAGGAGGCTTTGCAGCATCAAAAGGAGTACCTCCAAACAAACCTGCCGGAATATGAGGGGTTCGGGGTTGGGAGGAACGACGGAATGGAAGATGGGGAACAGGTTGCCGTCTTCCATAAATCCGCCCGGCTGAAAGAAATAGATAAAGGCGTTTTCTGGCTTTCGGAAACGCCGGATATCCCTGGAAGCATCGGCTGGGACGCCAAAAGGCCCCGGGTTGTCACCTGGAAAAAACTGCAAAGCCCCCTTGGAAATCCTTTTTATGTGCTGTCA
>CATJCP010000441.1 GCA_949737515.1 uncultured Oscillospiraceae bacterium
ACCGCTCTTGTATCTCAGACGATGTATCAAGATGTTCGGGACAGCTATGCTGTGTACTTTTTCAAAGACAAGGCTGAGGCTCCGATTTTGGAACTGTGCAAAACTAAGGATTATGTTATTGACCAGCGTATTTCTTTGGAGATGCCCGAAACAGCATATACATGGACTTCCGATGACGAACTGGAGAAATTCCTTTCAGAGAGCGGCGCATATATTAGGTGTACGCTCTATCTTGAGGATGATTTAGATGCAAAGACTTATGCAGAACAAATATTAGATTTTCTCAGTAGCATAGACCTACTCAACTGCAATCTGTTTGTTCAGCCGAGAGCGAATGACACTTATATTTTCTTTACGGAGGCTCAAATTTTGGACGGATTTGATGCTGACAATTATACACTCGAAGAAATCGAAAAAATGGTGGAACGCCGTCTTAAAACAGGCGACCCCCAATAGTCACTGGCTTTCCCATGAAGAAACTGTAAGATTGGCTGAAGCAAATGGGCGTGCATAAAATATAAAGCAATCGAGGGCGTGGACTGTGGCGGACAGTTTTGCTTGGGATTGATGTACCTTTGGGATTATTATTTAATTTTACTGGTTAAGGAGTTTAGCTGTGTTCAATTCAAAAATTGTATCAAAATATTTGAAAGATACCGGAGCCTATCCACTCACATTAAGCCAGAATAACAGTGGATTAACTATTTCGGCAGAAAATGGACAATTAACTATTAGCGGTTCTCCATGCGATTTGATTGATATTGCTGATTTACTTGTATCGTTGGCTTTATCTGGTGAAAATACTGGACAACATTGGCATTTAGACAGTTCCACGTTGATTGCAGAAGATTCTTCTATTGTTGAACTTGTTATTGGGCGGAATGATTAGAAATTAGGAAATCAATCGCAAAAAGAAATATCTTTTTAATACGCAAATGTATTTCTGTGAAGAAATTGCATGGTTGACCTGAGATTGTTTGGCCCTTTGGGACAAAATGGAGCTGTTGTCAAAGTCGTTTTCCAAACTGGCACATTTTTATAAAGTTTTGAAAACTGCGCATTGTTTTGTGATACCATTACAATTAAGCCATAAAAATCTGCTTGATTCTTGAGAACGGGACTTTGTTAACAGCCCTAAAATGTCCCAAAGTCGATGACGGGAAAACTATTTTATTGGATGTACTTTTGAAAGGGAGCTTGTATCAGTGGGGATAAAAAGAGTCAATTTTTTCTGTTGCAAAAATGATTTGCTACTTATGATACAAAACATAGAGAAGTCATTGGACGTCAAATATGCGTCAGGTGGAGTATATTCATCTATCAATGATGTGCAAATATACACAACTCTATTGGAGTATGCAGATTTAGGAACACACAAGTCGGGAGAACATCAAGACGGATATTTTTTAGTTGTAGAGACCCCGTCTGGAATATCACTTGATGAATTTCGTTTAGTCAATGGGAGTATAAGATATGCTATAGATCAACTTAAAAATCCAGACTCAATCATTTTTCATCCAGGCGGGATTTATAAGGACAGATTTTTAGTGCATGGTCAAGTTTCAACTATTGGCACGAGTTACAATGCTCAAAGGCTTATAAAAGTCTTTCAAAAGGAAATCAAGCGGCAATGCCCTAAAAAGAATGGCACATTTTATTATAGCGAGGGAGTTAAACGTCTTTATGATAATGGAGTTCGTCTTATTACAATAAGTACCAAATCACCTGCTGAATATGATTTGAAAATATAGATATGTCCCTTAATGTACAGCAGTTAAAAGTGGACATAATTTTCCGTCATCAACGGAACAGTATAGAAAACCGCTGGATACGTTACCTCTGAGCACGGGGGTCTTACAAAACAGTTTTCAGAGGGAGCGTGAGATTCAACAACAGGATTGATAAATGTGGAGGAAGAGACGGAGGACTTTTCTGCCTGGAGTTCATGAAACTCATTGAGGAGAAACTTCGAGAACAGCATGGAGGAGAGTGAAGTTTGAAACGAGAAGAAGACGATTTCACCGCTTGGAGGCAGCAGAAAACGAACCAGGCCACACCCGCTCTCTACATTTACCCGCAGATGCCACCCCGATTCCGCTGGTGCCGCCGCTTCGCCCAGGCGCTGTTCCTGATAGAGTGGGGAGGCTTCGGTGCGCTGGTTCTCAGCACCCTTCCAGCGGGCGTTGTGGCACTGTTTTGGGGCAAGGAGGCGCTGCTGGAGGGCGTCATGGCACTCCTGCTCACCCTGGCATTCTTTGTGCTGCTACCTTTGAGCTTTCTTGCCCGGTGGCTGAGACATACGGCGAAATTCTTTTGGCACTGCCCTTGCTGCGGACAGCCTTTTCCCTACTACGCCCCGGACGGAAGGCATGAGGAAATGCGGGAGAAGGAGTGCTATTGCACCCTCCAACAGATGCGGATTGGGTATGTGAAGAAGAAGCTCTGTCCGTTGGTGCTCCCATCAGAGTGCCCAGCGTGCAGACGAAAGTTTTTTAAGATGATGGACGGTCCAGCTAAGGACCATCCAGTTTAGCGCACAGCTTGGCAATATCAACACATCCATATTTATCTATATCCTCAAAGGAGGGGCATACATACGAGTATGATACATCACGGAAGGAGAGCTAATCATGATAACTGTTGAGGTTTGTTTGCCCCTCGTTCTTGGAACATTTTGTGAGTTGCTAATAGCATATTTTCTGGAGCAACTTTGCTCTTGCTACTTTCCTTTTCTGCTATCAGCAAAATGTTATTATGTAATAAAGACTCGATGGCTGCGCACTATTTTGATTTCTACGCAGATTACAAGATCATCAGAAGGAAAAACAGCCTTTGAGGACAGAAATAAGTTGCCGCTTATAGGATGTATTTATTGTATAGTTGTTTTTACGTGGATCTTTTGTGAAATTTTAATTTCTTTAATATTTTTAATCCTTGCTATTTTAGAGTCAGAGTTTCTTTATTCCAAATTTATAACTGAACTGAAATCTTTTGAGGAAATGTTATTTCTAAACCATTATTTTCTTCTGTTCATGGCAGGAATGCCTGTGCTTTACCGATTAGATTATTCCCTTGGTCTACGCCGTTGGCAGAAGCGTCAAAAACGGTGAGGCCGGAGGGGAAGTATAGCCCCCGTCCGGCCTCGCTGCAAGCCCGTTACCCTTGCGCCCCGCCCCCGTTCCGGCTCCCGTCGGTGCTGCCCTCCTGTGCTGAAATAGGCGGTATTGATGGCAGTTGTAACGAAAAACGCTCCCTCCGATTTTGACGGAAGCAAGGTTGATATTTCGAAATTCTCTGAGCCTAAACAATTAAGTGGAGGTGCAGCCATGTCTCCGAAAGCTATTGGAATACTTTCTGTTGCAGGTATGTGTGTCTTTGTCGGTGCTTATTACCTTGTTGGCCATATGCTAATTCTTTATTTGTTGTTTGCTACTGCGGTTCTTCTCGGGCCGATTTTGTTTTTGGTAGGATTGCACAAGCTATACGCCCGACTTTCTAAACGCCTGCGATGCAAAGAGGAAACTCAGGGGTATGTTGTGGATTACATCCTCAGTCCATGGAAGTACGCAAACCCACACAGGCGCCCCCATAGAAGCCGCAACTATTATTACCGCTGGTTCCCTGTGGTTGAATACGAAGTGGACGGACAGCGGTTGCGGCAGAAAAATAAAATTAGTTTCCTAACTGCATCCGATGAACGCCCGGTAGAACGTATGACGCCCCTTCGATACGACCCAAAGCATCCAAAACGGTTCTATCTGCCTGAAGGTCCTAATGAGTTTTCGTCATCCGGTTGGATTGCTACTGTACTCTTTCTTTTTGTCGGTGGGATGTTTATACCTTTTTCTGTTTTGGCTATTCTTTTCTTTGCCAATTGGATAACAGGAAGCCTGCAAATCCAGTTTCTATGAGATACCTTATCGTGAGGATTATTGTTTCTGAACATTTTAGACGAGATATTACCCTTGCGCCGCGCTCCCGTCTGCGCCGCCCTCCTGCGCTGTCTGGGTGGTTTTGGCGGCGGGCTGGGTGTTACCCCTCCCCGCCGTTCCCTCGCCCTGTTCGGGGGCTGTGGCGGCGTTCTGGGCGGTCAAGCCGTCTAGGATGCGGCGGCTGTGGTCGTTGGCGATGGGGCTGCTCCAAAGATGCTCGTGATTTCTTCAATTCGGACTGCGTGACCAAAGTATGCGCATGGGCCCAACCATCCTCACAATTCAGTTATAAGAAAAGGGCATAGGAACTGAGGCCGCAGCCCCGTGTTCCTATGCCCTTAATGCTGTTATATGATATTGCCTATCCCTGCTGAAACAAGGCCAGGGTATCGTTTATAGCGTCCAACGCATCCTTTCCCATAGCATCCTCCCACGGCCTTTTGCCCGATGCGGCCGATGCTGGAGGCATCTCCGCTCCAGGCGGTTCACTGGGAGCTGTCCCTGCAAACCGGGGGTGCTTCTCCATAATCGCGAGCAGCATCCGCTCCAGCGTCGCCTCGTCTATTGCGGGGGGACCGTTGCCAGGCCCCTGGGGGTTCGGACACTGGATATAGGACAGAACGGCGCTGGCAATAAACTGCGCTTTATGCCGCCCCTGTTGTTCCAGAAGTTCCGACACCATCCGCTGCTGGGGGTCCTCCATGTTAAACTGCAAGGTGAACCGCCCAGGTTTTTTCTTCTCGCTCATTCCAATCACCTGCTGTTCTGGGCCACCCGATACAGCGTTTCATAACCCTTGACGTTGGCCCGAATGTCCTCAACAAACATGGGGTGAGCCACCTTGCCGGATTCCTCAATGTGCCGTTTGAGCAGGATGGAGCCGCCGCCCACGAATACCACCGGGGCGGTGCGCAGCTCCAGCTGTCGCTCCCGCAGGGCACTGAGCAGGTCGGAAACAAATTCCTGGGCACACCGCTCCACCACCGGGATCACCGCCTGGAGTCCCTGCACAGACTGGCCCAGGAGAATGGCGTCAATCTCCTCCTCGGTCAAGAGGATGTCCTGGGCCGCCCGGATCTTGGAGATGATCTTGTTGTAGAGCATGATGACCCCATTTTCCAGGGAGTCGCAGGACGCCAGATCGCCTCGCCCCTTTTTGATGCGGATGTAGTCCATGGTGTAGCCCCCAATGTCAACCACCAGCGCCAAGGGTACTGTGGTGAGGGTCTGGAGCATGGAGGCCGCCGCTGCGTAGGACTGGGGATAGCAGGCCACGTCGTCAATGGAGATAGAATAGGGCTTGCCGCGATAGGTGAAGCTGACCACGCCCCGCCTGGAAAAATACTGGATGAATTTTTCGTGCTGTGCTCCGTAGTGTGCCGGCGGCAGACCCACTGCCAGTTGCACCCGGATAATGCCAGGGACATAGGAACCGGTTGCCTCAATCTCGTTGGCAATTCCAAACAGGGTGAGGATAAAGAACCGGTCATCCTCCGTCTTATCCCGGCGGTAGGGGATGCGCTGATCGGAAATCTGATAGTATTTGTCCTTATACTTCAGCACATCCATACCGAAGGGCCGCACCTCGCTCTCTGTCAGGCCGGAGATAAACGGCTCGCTCCGCACCAGCTTACACTGCTTGTTGCCATGATCCAATGCAATTAACATAAATTTTTTCCTCCTTATACCCATGTAATACGGAAATAACACGCCGTTTTCAACAGCCAGCATTTATTTTTGTGATATTTTTTCTGTGTGGCTTGCTGGCAGGCGTCTGAATATCCAAGGGGAACGGTTCAAACTCGTACCCAAACAAAATACCGTGCTGCCCCAAATCTGATAAAATCACATTGGAGGTTTCGTAGCACGCTATGTCGCTGTCTCTTCCGCCATAAAAGCCCTGTACGCAGGCTTTGTCCGCCAGCCACAGTGCGTATTGAATGTCCTGGCCCACCTGGGCGGAGAGTTCCTGCCGCAGTTTCTCTACAAACTCAATCTGGTCAGATTCCGACATATCATCCACATAGCCGTTTTCTTCCAATTCGTTGCCCAAGCTCTCTATCTCAATAATCAAATCCGAGTTGCTCACCAATTCATTTTGGATCAATTCGTGTAAAATATGCACATTCCCCAGCTCAAACAGCTCGAATCGGAGTACATCATCAAAGTATCGTTTTGTGGAGCCGGAGTAAACTTCTGTCCGATACATAACTGCCATAAATTTCTTCTCCTCAAAGATTAGTGAGACGGCCCGCCACAAAAGGCGGGCCGTCTGAACATGGTTATTGATAGATCTGGTGGAGCTCACCGTCCTGCATGATCCAGTCGTAGGGGCCGCAGCGGAAGCAGATGAAATTCCAGTCTGTCGCGTCGTAGTAGGGGATGCCCAGCAGCTTGATCCGGCTGGCCTCAAAGCCCCATTCGGAGTTGAGCAGCAGCCGCGCCCGATCCTCAGAGATCGTCTCGCCGCAGGTGTTTACCGCCCAGCGTTTCGGCCCGGTCTGATAAGCCACGACGGCCTCCGGGCATCTGATACACCACCTATGATGTGCGTACTCATAGAGCTGGTAGGCGGACAGTGCGCCGTTTTCCATATGCTCGCACAGCGTCCGGTAGAGCTTCTGGGCGGCGGAGGTATCGCCTTCCATCCGCAGCTCCGCCCCAAATTCCTCCCAGGTAAGCGGTTCACCCTGCTCGGCTTTGACCATTCGGGTATACCCGGCAAGGGCATCCGCCTCAGTATCGTACTTCCAGCCTTCATCGGAGAGAAACTTGGCATATTTCTTGTCGCTGGTCTTCTGATATATCATCATAATCTGTTCGTGTTCCATAAATACTAACCTCCAAAGTTTGGTGTATAGCGTGGCTGTTTTTTTCTTCTTGCCTGATTTGTGGCTTAGGACGGAGCAGTGCTGTTACTGACTAATCTCCCTTTCGCATTGGGGGGAGTCGATCCCATACCTGTGCATAATGTTCATCAATTCACCGGTATGGCGATGCCGCAATTCACAAAGATGCAGCCACCCATTCTTCTTTTCATACTCAAAGCTGATGTTCAGCTCGGTATCCTCATCAATAGGGTATGTAATGATACGCCTGTCAAAATCTTTTGGCCGCTCACTTTTCCTCCGTATTCATATTTTCTGTTTATGTGTGTACGGAATAGTACGCTTTCTTCAAATCATCCCGGTCGTGGAGAATCAAACCGCCTACATAGGACGGGCACCCAGCCCGATAGGACCGGAATGTAAAGGAGTACGCCTCAAAATCATGGTAGAACTCAATGCGGTCCGCACCATAGAAATTATCCCTCAGAGCTCGCGCCAGCTTTCCGCGGACAAGCCGGTTTTTCAGGCACTTCCGTAGACCCGCC
>CATJCP010000442.1 GCA_949737515.1 uncultured Oscillospiraceae bacterium
AGATATTTTGTGCCGGAAACCTGCTGAATGGCAATGACCTTTAAAGGGATTTCAAAGGCCGGGAGGGCTTCCCCGCCCTTTGGGTCGAGAAGGTAATAAGCGGTACAGGGGATTTTATCGGACTGTTTTTTCCTAACCTTTTCATCCCTGGCAGCCGGGAACAGTATTTTGTTGTCCTCTGTCCAGATGAAGGAATTCACATCATGGCTTGCAGTGAGCTGGCGGACGGACTCCCCTTCCAGGAGGTATAAATCGCTGTTGTAGCCGTTTTTCTCCTTATCCGCCTGGTGGAGCAGAAACGCCCCCATACTGCCGTCAGGGGAAAATGTAAAGCTGTTGGGATTGCGGAATTCATAAAGAGCCTCGGAGGTAATGGATTTCATGATGATTTCTCCCTTTCTAATACATTATTTCGTATCCAATATTTTTCAAGTTCTTTTTTGATGTCATTTGCAAGAATAAGAACTTCTTTTTCTAAATTGCCCCATTGATCTGCACATTCCCCTAGGTAGGCTTTTCCGGCCAGTTTCATTAGCGTCGCAGAGCAGTCCGATAATTTGGAGACCGCCCATTCTGCGGCAATATTTTTAGGGCAAATCTCTCTGGTTTCCAATGTAAACCACATTCTGGCCAATGTCAATAAAACGTTCCTTTCATCACCCTTGATACCGGAAATCAGTCCGTCAAGAGAAGCCCGAATAGACTTCTTCACTTCACTGAATGGAATCAATGGGATAAGCATATCCGCTTGGGCTCCTTTCAGCGGTCTGCTGTGCATCCTTGCCTGCCATAAAAGGATTGCCAAATCTGCATCATAGTTTGGCTGGGGTATTTTTCCCGTCTCTATCTCTTCCCGCAGCCATTCTCCATACATATATTCGTATTTTGGCGGGAATCTCCATGGAACAATGTCATTGAAGCAAATCACTGTTACTTCCAATGGCCGTTTTTCCACACAGCCGGGTTTTCCAGAAATGACAAGCAGACGTTTGGTCAGCTCTTTTCTGATGCTGTCCAGCATTTCTCCATTGATAATCATCAAAATATCTATATCACTGTTTGGATGTAAGCCGCCTAAAACAAACGAACCATACAGATAGATTCCTAATATTTGCTTTCCAAACAGCTCTTCTGCTGTGGCGGATATCAGCGCTGCCTGTTCAGGCAGATTGACATAATCCATTTGTTGTCCCATAAAAAGCCCTGTCTTCCTTCCCTCTTTTTTACAGCCATACGCCCCAGTCCCCATAGCGGAACATACCGCTTCCGTGATGAAGCTTCCCCTCTGCTTTAAGCTGCCTGAAAGCATCCCGCATACGTCTCAAAATTTCCGGCTGTATATCCAGCGAATGATGCGCAGGAAAAACTTTTCTTACCGGCAGCTCTGCAACCTTTTCCAGCGAT
>CATJCP010000443.1 GCA_949737515.1 uncultured Oscillospiraceae bacterium
AGCGCAGGCCAAAGGCCACATTTTCAAACACATCCAGGTGGGGGAACAAGGCGTACCGCTGGAACACGGTGTTGACCTGCCGCTGGTAAGGTGGGAGATCGTTGATCCGCTTCCCCTCAAAAAACACGTCGCCCGCATCCGGTTCGGTAAAGCCGCCGATGATGCGCAGGGTAGTCGTTTTCCCGCACCCCGACGGGCCAAGGAAGGTGACAAATTCCTTATCGCGGATATCCAGGTCGATTCCCTTCAGCACCTTGGTATCCTCAAAGGATTTGGTTAAATTTTTCAGACGGATAATAAACTGTTCTGGCATGATGAACATCCCCCTTCCACAAGCTCCGGCAAACGCGGAGACGTTGGAACAGCAAGGACAACAGAAAACCGCTGTTCCAAGCCGCAAAAATCCCCCATCCAAGGGCGGAGGCCAATGATGGTTCAGGCCATCCGCCGACAGACAGAGGAGATTCTGCAGTCAAACACAGATATAACAACAAGTACAATATAGCATAAAACTGTGAAAAGTCAAGGAATTTCCGCAAAAAAACGGAATAAAATTGAATTTACGGGAATCAAGATATAAAATCCTCTGAATTCCTCTGTTTCTCTCTGCCATGCTTGGGATTCTATTGGAAGGGATTTGGTTCGACAAAATGGCTAAACAATACAATTTTGAGGCGGCCTGCCATCCCCTGTTTATGCAGAGGGCAGTGACCGCAGTGCTGAGTAAACGCGAAAAAAGCAGCCCAGATCTCTCCGGGCCGCAGAAAATATGTCCTTATAAATTCCCCGCTCCTGAGGAACTTCCAAGGTTTGGTGTAAAATACAGTTATTTATTTTCCCCTCCGTAGGCGTGGAAACTGGTTGAATTTTCCTGAACGGAAGGGGAGGACAAACCTACAGGTTCCCTCTCTTTTGACAAAGGTTTTTCCAGTGCAGACGGGCACTGCTGGTTCCAACACACAGAACGTCACGCCTTAAATCTGTCTGGTCAATCCGGTTCATTGCGTCAGGCAGCCTCAATGGAAACAGACAAATTTGCCGCACAGCTGGTCTTACTTCAGTTTATTACAAAGATATCCTCTCACCATATTCAAAACTTCTTCTGCAACAGAAATTTGTTCCTCCACACCATTAACATCAACAGTATAGAAGTCATCGTAATCGCTGGCGTGCCTTACCTCCTGTGCCCTGCTAATTTTTTTGCTTATTTCTTTTGGAAAAATCCCTGTATGCACAAAATCTCTATTGAAATTGCCAATCACTTGAGAATGATGTTTGTACGCTTTGAATTCCAAGGCACGCTGATATTGCACGAAATATAGCATAATATGCCCTGTTATTCGCACTTCTGTAAAAACCCTCCTTAAAATTACTTTTTGCCGCTGCCAAA
>CATJCP010000444.1 GCA_949737515.1 uncultured Oscillospiraceae bacterium
CTCCAGAAAGCTGCTGTTGTCTTTGGTTGCAGAAACGCCCATTTATATTCCACCTGTCTGTAAAAACTAGTCGGGACGGAAACATCTGTGCCAGGCCCGCGCTGTATTTCAGTATACCATATTCCAGGATTTTTTCCAATGGTTTTCGGGGGCTGCCTGCAGAAATCCATTTTCCAAAAGATAGGGAAAAGCCCTTCCAATCAGCTGGATTTGTGCTATGATAGAGGATGAAACAGGGGAAAATTTAGAAAAGGGAGGCTGAGACCATTGACCCATTGTTACCAATGCGGGACCAAGCTTGTTCCAAGGGAGCTGGAGCGGGAGGGAATCGTTCCCTTCTGCCCCAAGTGCGGGGAATTCCGTTTCCCGATTTTCAGCACTGCCATGAGCACCACCCTCCTGTCCCCCGGCAGGGATAAGGCGCTGCTGATCCAGCAGTATGGAAGGGCGAGAAATGTCCTGGTAGCCGGATATCTCTCCAAAGGGGAGAACGCTGAACACGCGGTTGTCAGGGAGATCCAGGAGGAGGTGGGGCTGAATGTAACCCATATGGCTTTTGTAAAGAGCACCAATTTTGGGCCGTCCAACACCTTGATGCTCCATTATCTCACAGTTGTGGACAGCGAGGATCTAAGCGGAATGACCGATGAGGTGGATAAAGCGGAATGGTTCCCCCTGGAGGAGGCCAGAAAACAGGTGCTGACCCCCAGCCTGGCCCAGCGTTTTTTGTTTATGGCCTTGGACCGGTTGGAACATGGGGAGATTGTTCTCCTCCAGGCGGATACCGAGAATCTCTGGCAGGGGTGAGAGGCGGGTTTTTTAGATAATCCTCTGAAAACTGTAAAAATATTTGCCAAAATAGGAAAACCCCCTTTCCAATCAGCCTGGAAAAAGCTATAATGTAATCCGAGGTCCGCAGACTGCGGTATACAGAATGGACATGGAAATCAAATTTGACTATTTTGATTTCCGTGCAAAACGGAAAGGTGAGGTTGACGAGATGAAAACTGCGATTGTAGGTTGCGGAGGAATTGCACGTGTTCACGCGGATTCCATAAAGAAAACAGGCGGAAAGGACGAGCTAGTTGCCTTCTGCGATATACGCAGGGAGCGGGCAGAGGCTTTTTCTCAGAATTATACAGACGGGAAGGCGCCGGTATACGAATCCCTGGAGGAGATGCTTGCCCAGGCTGATTTTGACGTGCTGCACATCTGCACCCCCCACGCCCTTCATGTGCCCATGGCCATTGCGGGGCTGAAGAGCGGGAAGCATGTATTTATGGAAAAACCCCCGGCAATTTCCCGGGAGCAGTTCCA
>CATJCP010000445.1 GCA_949737515.1 uncultured Oscillospiraceae bacterium
AACAAATGTGGGCACACCTAAATAAATATTTAGAAAAATATTTTGAAGCAAAAGCAGAAAATTTAGCAACGAAGCAAGATGTTGCTGAAATCACAAGGAAAACAGAAGAGGTACAGGCAGAGTTTCATCAAATGCTTGAAGAATTTGATACCTTATTAAAATTTCAATACCAGTTTTATGAAAATCAATATAAAGAACTGTATTCGGAATTATACTGGAAAATATGTGAGTCTGAATCACTTCGGTACATTTTAGTTGATTTGGAGGAAAAATATGTACCTTTTATTGATGTTCCCATCGTAGAGTACGAAGTTAAAAAGAGTGATCTCAGCAAACAAGAACAGTTTGTTTCAATTGATGAGGAAATCATCAGTTTGATTCAAGAGAAGCATATTTATGCTTCTCCAGAATTAGTCAAATTGGTGTGTACACTTGAAAATGTGAAAAATTATGATGTTCCCATGAAAAAAAGTGAGACAGTACAAATAGAATGTATATTAAAAGCAGAAATTGTTGAAACAATTATAAACGATTATCGCTGGCTGCGACAAAAGTTACATTTGCAGGGAGATGTTAGAGCAAACAAATATTTGAGGGAAGGAAAGTTTATTTCGATTTTAAGAAAATGACGATAGGATGAGATATATTAATTTAAGTTACGAAGAACTTTTGATTTGAATTGTATAATGGTGATTGGTTAATCAAAATTAACCGCAAGGCTATTCTCTTTAACTGTTTTTTCATTTCAGATTAACTTGGCATTTATGTCAGAAAGTCAACAACATTTTTCTGCCGTATCCCGCCTCGATTGATTCGCAGCAGAGTATCCGTAGACAGCACCAACTTCTCATAATTGTCTGAGATTGCCTCCAAAGGTGCAAACTCCCGATCCGTATTCTCCGGTGTCAACACATAGCAAACCTGAATGTAGAGCCGGTCATCCGCCCGATTGGCAACGAAATCTACCTCCGCCACATCCTGCTTCCCGATAGTGACCGAGTACCCCCGGCGCAGAAGCTCCAGATAAACCGTGTTCTCCAACAACCCGGCAATATCATTGTCACGGTATCCCATCACCGCATGGCGAAGGCCGAGGTCGGACAGGTAGTATTTTTCCTGCGTTTCCAGCACCCGTTTCCCTTTGATGTCAAACCGTACCGCCTTGTGGATCAAAAAAGCACTTTCCAAAGCCTTCAGGTAGTTATAAACCGTTTCGGTACTCAGCTTCCGTCCCTGGCTTTTCAGAAAGTCAGAGATGGTCTTGGCGGAAAAGGTATTGCCGATATTATCCATCAAATAGAGGACAATACTTTCC
>CATJCP010000446.1 GCA_949737515.1 uncultured Oscillospiraceae bacterium
CATGGCCTGACAGTCACGGAGGCGGAGCTGGAGGGGATGTTATACGAAATTCTCTCCAAACAGGCACAAGTCATTTTGAATGTGGCCAATCTCGCCAATGCCGGGAGGCTGGTTGTTCAGCTTGCAAGGCAGGCCGAATATGACAAGCGGATTGAGGGCTGTCTGGACCAGAAGCGGGCGCTGTATGAGCAGTTCATTTTGAAGCAGATCACCATAGAGGACTACAAAATCCAAAAGGCCGCTGTTGACAGTGAGCTTGACCGGCTGCGGGAAATTCACGCTAATCTGAAGGAGCAGACCTCGCAGATGGAGATGGACGAAAAAGCAAAAAGCGTCAGGACCGAGCTGGCGCGGGAGGTAGTCGGGGCCGGTGGCCTGACGGCTGGGCTGGCTCATACGCTGATTGATCGGGTATATATCTATCCGAATAATCAGGTGGAAATCGTCTGGAAGATGAAGGACTTTTATGATGACATTTCGCAGTAAACGGGAAATAATTATAGTTTAAGTTTCACTATGAAAACACTATGATCTATGATACAATCATTTACAGGTATCTTATTTTCAACTTGAGAAATTCAAATTGTGAGGTTTAAACTATGAGCCGGTTGATAGTCCCTGATAAAGCATTGGTAAAGCATGATTCTGGATTACTTCTTCCAGTGACATATACAGAAAAGCAAGAACTATATTTTATGAAGAATTATGACATGATTGCGCATTATCTCACCTATCCTGGCGATGGAAACCGTCGATTTTATGTAGAAGATTGTAGGATTGGTCGTAACGGTTTTTCAATGCCTTGTGTTTCGCCAATTTCAAAATCCATAAAAATAGCAAAAAATTCCGAAATAGCCCCCCTTTCTCATGGTATGTTAATTGATTCACGCAAAGTTCAGCAAAAAATCCCATCACAAAAAGTGTGTAGATTTTGCGGGAAAACTATACCAGAGGTTAAGTTTAAGAAAGACGCTCATGCAATATCTCAACTCATTGGAAATAATCGGATATTTCTTCGCAATGAGTGCGATGAGTGCAACGGATTTTTCGGGCGTTTATACGAAGATGCTTTTTCCGCATATTTAGGCCCTGCGAGAACGATTTCACAAATAAAGGGAAAAGATGGTGTTCCCTCATATAAGGACGATGATGGAACTATTCGTATCGATGTTGGCAATAATCACATCGTAATACAAGAATCATACAAACAAGAGAATACGGATTTCTATAAAGACCATGTAAATCTTCACTTAAAGAAAGCGCCATACTCACCTCTGGCAGCATATAAGGCTCTGGTTGTTATGGCGCTTTCGATCATGCCCTACAATGAGTTCACAGCTTTTCGGGAAACCACAGAATGGCTTTTGGAAAAAGATATACTGGATAGTAAGTACGATATGAGTTACTGTGCCTCAAAGGTCATTGAAAGATTCATAGCTGGAGCAAAACCATTGCCAGTGCAGGCATGGCTTTTTAGAAGAAAAAGCCTCTTATTATCATCTGGGTATGATTATAATGCTCCATATTGTCAGTTTATTTTGGAGTTTGATAATTATAGCTTCCAAATAATTGTCCCAAATGTGCAGAAAGATGCTATCTTATGGAAGAAAAAAGTAAATGTTCTTCCATTTCCTGCATCTTTTGATGTAATGCCAAAATTAAAGGAAAATCGCGCTACCGCAGTTGCAATTCGAGATTTCAGCAACCCCGAAAAAGTGAAGAACGAACCCGCTGAACTGTCGCTCCAGTTTGAAAAATGGCAAGAGCTGGAGGGCGATCTTGGTACAGTAGAAGAACTGGCAAAAAGAGAAGGTGTGAAGCCCTTGAAACCGAAACCGATTCATAGCTCAGGCGAAAAAGAAAGCTAAAAACTTTTTGTCTTGGGCTTGACATTTGGGTGACGTAGATCGTGAAATCTGATACGCCGCAGACCATTCTTTTCAAGCAGTTTGGGGAAAGAAGCCGTCAGGTATTGGGGTGAAACCAGATTACCCATTTCATCCACGCAGATGTACTCCAAATATTCCTTGTTGTAGCACTTTCCGCAAAGCCGTCTGCACTCATCCTGACGGCCCTTTACCTCTAACAGCTTCTCCCTAAAGGCAGGGACCAAAGGCAGCATCCGAAGGCTGGACTTGGTTTTCGTGGTGTCCCGTGCGACTTGGACGTGCTTACCATCCAGGTTGCAGACCGTGACCGTGTGTTTTATCGTGATCGTGTTGTTCTGGAAATCAATCGCGCTCCATTTCAGGCCCAGCACCTCGCTCCGGCGCAAGCCGTAGAAGGCCCCCAGGAACACCGGGAGTTCAAGCAGAGTGCCTTTAGCCGCTTCAAAGAGCTTTGCCACCTCGCCGCTGTCGTAAAAGCTCCCCATGAAGGGATTCTTTTTGGGGCGCTCTACCTTATCTGCGGGGTTGCTGTCCAACAGTTCGATTTTTACAGCATATTTCAATGCCTTGTGAATGTTGGCATGGTAATGGATCACCGAGTTTGCGCTGACACGTTTAAGCTGTTCCATATAAAAGGTCTGGATGTCGGTTGGGCGAAGGTTGCTCAACGCGATCCCACGCTCTTTGAAATACGGGACAACGACGCTCTTGACCATATTGGAGTACGAGGAATAGGTCGTGATCGCAATGGTCGGTTTCACAACCTCAAGCCATTGAAGCATGAAGTCTGAAAACAGCATATTGTCCCGAAGCGGCCTGCTCTCTGGTACAAATTCTTTTCGGGCCTCCATCAGCATTTTTTCCGCTTTTTTCTTATTTCCTTTTGTGGGCAGGCCCGTTGTCAGCCACTTGGTTTTCCGCTTCCCGGACCCATCCGGGTAACTCAGGACGATATAATAGTAGCCTTTCTTTTCTTGCAGATGTCCCGCTACCATGTGAATAGACCTCCTTTTGTAGCAAAACCTGACCTCTGCCGTTGACCATCTACATTATATTGTTTTGGCACGGTTCAGTCCAATGTGCAAAATGAAAGACTGGACGATGCTTTCACGTCCAGCCGCAGGTACGCCAGCAGATGGGCTTTGGGTACGCGGTAACTCCGGCCCACCTTCAAATGCTCAATTTTATTCTCACGCAACAACTGATACCCGGTTTTTGTGCTGACACCCAGGGCGTTGCTCATGTCCTCCACCGTCAAAATGTCCGGGTACTCCTTCAGAACGCGATCATACACCTCACCAAAGCTCATGCGTCCCACCTCTCCGCTTTTGGAAACACGTCATGATCCTCTCCCGCCCCCTGCTTGCAGTAGGCGCAAATTCCCTTTTCAGCCTGTTCCGGCATGATCTTCCGCAAAGCAAAAGCGCCTGTGCCGCGAAATGCGTCGGCACAAGCGCCACATAAACAGAGTGTCAGTTTGCTGGGAACGGGTTCAATCAGGCCGACGCTGACCGCCAGGGAATGATCCATCCCCCGGATGTGCTCTTTGCTCAACCGGCCAATGTACTTGGTCAACCGGCGCTTATCAAGGGTCCGTATCTGCTCCATCAGAACGATGGACGGCAGCTCCAGGCCGCACTCGGCGTTGATAAAATGGTGGGTGGGCAGCCTGGGCTTGACACCGGCCTTGCCGGAAATGGCCGCGACGATCACGGTGGGACTGTGCTGGTTCCCTTTGTTGTTCTGGATGATGACAACAGGGCGATATCCCTCCTGCTCCGACCCAACGCCCCGGCCCAGGTCGGCGTAATACATATCGCCCCGCAGGTATGTCCTGCTCATTGTTTGACCTCCTTTGAATAGTTAGGCGGCTTTCACCGCCTATGTAGGGGCCGGACAGCATGACATTTTAAGGTTGGCGGAGCATAAACGCTCCCGTTTCCATAAACCCGTCCCGCTGTCCGGCTTGTATTCAAAGCAAGCCTATTTGTCCTCGACGCCCCGGCCTGCTGTCGGGAAATCATCAGACGGCTGGCGGCATACCAGCTCCACGGGATTCTCACCCCCGGCAGGTTCTCTGTCGGCTGCTCTCATTGCCTGCGACGGCTTCACGCTGGAAAAACGCTATCACGCTCGGACTGTGACTGAACAGGAGTATCGCCCCATTGCCGGTCATGGCCTACCGGGAGCCGCCCGGAATTGATCGCCGCTGGTTCTCGCTCCGTGCCGGACAAAACAGACATCGAACCGCAATTCATAAGGTGGCTTTCAGTCAGTCCTATCCGACACATCCTGGCGCAGCGGTAAAACAGCTCACGACAATGGGAATGTGCCTGATGAATGGGTATGAAGTTTTCAAAGTGCAAACCCATCCGCCGCACAAGCGGGGATCGGGTGAAGGGCTTTCCGTTGCCTTTCACCTAATGCACTGAAAACAGGGGGGTGTAGGGGTTGAAATTCAAAATTTCTCAAAAAAATTTTTTCAAGGTGCAAAAAGGGAACTGCCATCGCTGACAGCTCCCTTGTAATTATTTGATCTCATTGAAGTAAGCGCAGAGCTTGTCTGCTGCTCTATGGATGCACTCGCTGCTAATATTGAACCCAAATCGCCCGCATTTGAGATTAGCAAAATCAGGGGGGTACTTTTTTCTCGAATTAGCAGGAGGTCAGCTTTTAGCCCTGAAAAAGCAAAATCCCTGCTAATTTTATTAGCAGGGAGCCGGAAATAGATATTTGTGGCAAAACAGAAAGGACTTGCCCTTTTCTGATACGCTTATGGGTTGGATGAGGTCTGCTAATAGGCTTGCTAATAAGCCTTATCGTCAAAGTGCAGGTTTCCTCCAAAATGCCAATTTATTTTTAGAAACGAAAAAGCGCCAATTTCTTGATTTTCAACCTGAAAATTCAACG
>CATJCP010000447.1 GCA_949737515.1 uncultured Oscillospiraceae bacterium
AAAGATAAAACTATGGAAATCTTGGAGGGTGTTTATAATGGAACAATCAAAATTGATTAGTGGGGTTATAGCTAAACTAAGAATTGCCTATCCATATTACTTTAAAGAACTTGATGAAAATATGTTAATGGGATTGATAAAAATGTATCAAGAACAAATAACAGGATATACACCTGAAATAGTTTTAAAAGCTATAGATGAAATAATTAGAACTTCTAAATTTATGCCGACTATTGCTGAAATACTTGATAGATGTGACGGGCAAGCTAAGACTTACACATTCGATATTTTAAAAATTATGCAAGAAGATGGATATTTCAAGCGTGGGGCTGTTGGTGAATTAGATGATAGTCAAGCTATAAGAAACTATGAAAAAGCTACTATGTGGCTTGGTAAGGGAATTATTCCTGATTGGTTATTAAATGATATGCAAAAGTATGGATATAAGGTAAATACACTCTTACCTGATAAAGGTAAAGAGATAAAGGAAGTAGGTGTTAGAAATGAGAATATTCGATTATTGGAATCAATCGACTATTAAAAAGAAGAAAGATTCAAAGAGTATTTTTGAAGATGACGCTCTTCCTAGTAAATGGAAAATGCGTAAAAAAATAAATAGCTTAGAAAGTGAAAATGAAATTTTAAAAGAAGCTATTAAAGATGAACTTTATAAAAAGTTTATGGATAAGTTAGGAGAGCCTGACACAATAAAAAGACTAACCGAAGAAAATAAGAGGTTAAGGTTGCAAAATAAAAGTTTTAAGGAGGAATTGAAAAATGCCAACCGCAAAAAGTAAAGAAACAAAAACGAAAACAGCAACTTATAACTTTGGTGAAAAGAAAGAAGAAAATATCAATGGTAAAAAGATACCTGTAGAATTTCATACACCAAAGTATAACGAAGCTAAAAATAAAGCTACTGAATTATTAAATAGCGAAAAATATAAAGGTGTATTAGAGCCAAGTGATTTTTGGATATTAGTAAACACTTATGCTAATAAAACAAAAGCTATGTATAGTGGACTTATTATAAGTCACGATGGTTGTTTAAAAATCAATGATGTATTAGAGGATAAATTAAGATTTAAACCCGAGTGTATGTCACTAGACAAAGAGGGATATAACAACTCACTTGTATATAGCTATATATGTCCTGAACAGGGATTATATGAAGTTGGAGAAGTTAGTAAAGATAATTGCAAGAATGATTATCCTTACGCTATGGCTTTGAAAAGATGTTTTGATAGGGTAGTTCTTAAAAATAGTAGAATTGCTTACTCAGGAATTTATAGTGATAGT
>CATJCP010000448.1 GCA_949737515.1 uncultured Oscillospiraceae bacterium
ACCTCCCCGCCCGGGGGAGCGCGCGTGCGCCGGGTGTATTGCAAAATGTGCGAAAAAAACAAAACAGGGCAACTCGAAACGATATGCTTCCTCCCTATGGACAGACGCCGGCAGAGGATTGCTTGTCATCCATGGGATATTTTGCTAAAATAAAAAAGGAAGAAATAAACGCTGTCGTTTGGAGGGATATGATGGCGACAATAAAGGATGTGGCCAGGCTTGCCAGGGTATCGACCAGCACGGTATCGCGCGCCTTTTCAGGGAAAATCTACGTGGAACCGGCGACACGAAAGAGAATTTTCGACGCCGCGCAACAGCTTTCGTATACGCCCAACCACATTGCCCGGACGCTCAAGGAAGGGAAGTCGAAGATGATCGCGCTTCTTGTTCCCAGTTTTGGAAATGATATCTGGCCTGAGATTGCCCTTGGAATTGAAGAGGAAGCGCGCAAAAAGGATTTTATCGTCATCCTGTGTAATACGCAGGAATCCATTGAGGTGGAGCGGCGCTACATAGACCGGCTGAGGAGCAACAGCGTGGATGGCTTCATCATCGCGCCTGCACTGGACAACATAGAGATTTTGAGCGTGCTTGCGGATGCACGAATCCCCACGGTTTCGGTGCTGCGCGGACGCAAGGGCTTTTCGGATATTGTCTACATGGATAACTACGATATGGGCTACAGGGCTACGAATTATCTGCTCCATCGAAATCACCGCAGAATTTTGATGGTTGTGGGCAATACGGAGATCGAGCTGTTTCGCCAGCGCATGGAGGGCTACAGGGCGGCGCTGCGCGATTTCGGCATTCCACAGAAGGACTCTCTGGTTCTCTCGATCGGGCAGGATCCGCACGACGCCTATGAGCGCGTCACCGAAGTGCTGCGCACAAATTCCGATGTGGATGCGGTGTTCACTTCCAGTGATCCTCAGGCAGTTTGCGTCATTCGGGCGATCAAGGATTTGGGCTATTCGATTCCAGGGGATATTTCTGTGATTGGTATTGATAACATCCCGATTTCCGAGATGCTGGAGCCTCCGTTGACAACGCTGGAGCAGCCTCTGCTGGAAATTGGAAAGGCGGCCGCTTTGCAGCTGATTCACAGAATCGAAAATCGTAACCAGAGCGGTTTTGTGGAAAAATGTTTTCAGTCCAAGCTGTATATCCGCCAATCCACACGCTGACGTTCCTGTGGAATCGGGGCATATGGACAAAAGATCAGATCGGGGCGGGAATCGACGCCGCCGTTGGGACAGGGCAGTCGGAAGCAAAAGAACGGGGCTGTGGC